>MNFJ01000014.1 GCA_001918155.1 Deltaproteobacteria bacterium 13_1_40CM_4_68_19 | reverse complement strand
GTTTCCCAGCGAGCTCTCCAGCAGCGTCCCGAAATTGGCGAGATCGCAGATGTCCTCGAGGTGGCCGGTAGCGGACCGCGACGTCCACCGCGCTGCCGGGACCGAGCGTCTCGGGCAATCTTTTGACCTCGAACGCCGGGTCGGCGAACTGAGCGAGCTGTCCGACGGTCATGGAGACGAGGCCCGTGTTCCGCAGGACGACCCGCTGCGTCTGCTCTCTGCCCAGCGCGACGTCTCCGAAATCGAGCATGGCCGGCGCGACGGTGAGGATCCCGCCCAGGGGACGGACGCTGGACTGGCTTGCGCCACCGCACGCCGCCGCCACCAGCACGCATGCCAACGCCCACTGTCGCATTCCACACCCCCGGGGAACACCACTCCCAGGGCCGTGCATCTACACGCTCCGTGCCAAGGTCCGGGCGGAGGAGCGTGCGCTTGTAGGATAGGAAAGTCGTTGCCCAGCCGTGGAAGCCGCTGCCCCGGCGGGTTACAACGCTTCGCGCGATGACCGAAGAGTGGTTCGAGCTCGGCGCCGACGACGTCCACGTCGCCCGGGAGAGGGAAAAGGCCCGCGCCCTGCGCAAGACCGCCTGGTGGCAGCGGCGGGTGCAGCGCGGCATCTGCGGATACTGCGGAAAGATGGTGCCTCCCCGGTCGCTGACCATGGACCACTTGGTCCCGGTCGCGCGCGGCGGCCGGAGCGCCAGAGGGAACGTCGTCGCCGCATGCAAGGAATGCAACAACCGCAAGAAGCTGATGACCCCGGCCGAGCAGCTTCTGATGAAGCCTGTGGACCCTCCCAGCGAGGACTGATGCCTCTTTCGGAGAAGGACTTTCCCGTCGAGGAGCGCAGCCTGGGCAATGGGCTGCAGATCCGGCTCCTCCCCGATCGCTCGCTGCCGGTCTGCACGCTCTACAGCTTCTTCCGCGTCGGTTCCCGCAACGAGCGGCCGGGCATCACCGGGATCTCGCACCTCTTCGAGCACATGATGTTCAACGGGTCGAAGAAGTACGGCCCGAAGGAGTTCGATCGTCGCCTGGAAGCGGCGGGCGGCACCTCGAACGCGTACACGTCGAACGATCTCACCGCTTACTACGAGGACTTCGCCTCCGAGGCGCTGCCGCTCGTGCTTGATCTGGAGGCGGACCGGATGGCATCGCTGCTCATCGACGACGTGTCGCTCGTTCGCGAGCGGGACGTGGTGAAGGAGGAGCGCCGCTTCCGCACGGACAACGACATCGACGGGATGCTCGACGAGGCGCTCGGAGCGCTGGCATTCCTGGCCCACCCCTACCGCTGGCCGGTGATCGGCTGGATGAGCGACATCGAGTCGATCACTCGTGAGGAGTGCGAAAGGTACTTCCGCGCGTACTACGCGCCGAACAACTGCACGCTGGTGCTGGTGGGCGACTTCGAGCCGGCCGCCGCGCTGAGGGAGATCGAGCGCCTCTACGGCCGCATCCCTGCCGGCGACGGGTTGCCGAAAGTCGCAGCCGGAGAGCCGCCGCAGAAAGGAGAGCGCCGCGCGGTGATCCGCTATCCCTCGCAGGCCCCCGCGATGCTCGCCGGCTTTCGCGGGCCCGGCGGCCGCGACCCGGACTCGCTGGTGCTCGATCTCATCGAAGCTGCCCTGAGCGCCGGCGAAGGGGCGCGCCTGAAGCGGGCGCTGGTCTACGAGCAAGAGCTGTGCGTCGACGCGCATGTCTACTTCGCCTGGCGCATGGATCCCGGCCTGTTCGAGATCTCGCTCAAGCTCAATCCCGGCGTCGATCCCCAGCGCGCCGAGGGGGCGCTCTGGGCCGAGCTGGCCCGCGTCTCCGACGAGGTGATGTCGGAGCGCGAGCTCGATCGGGCGAAGAACCTGGTCCGCTCGCAGCTCCTGCGGTCGCTCGCCACCACCAACGGTCGCGCGCACACCGTCGGCCAGATGGAGGTCATGCTCGGCAGCTGGCGCGCGATGCTGGATCTGCCGGACCGGTACGCCGCGATCACCGCCGCGGACGTCCAGCGCGTCGCGCGCAAGACCCTTCCGCCTCATCGCCGCAACGTGGTGACCTTGATCCCCGGCGAGGTGGAAGCGTGATCGCGCACGACGTCGAGCTGCCGCCGCTGCAGATCGAGAAGCTGCCCTCCGGGCTCACGCTCCTCGCGGTCCAGAAGCGAGGGCTCCCGCTCTTCCACGTGCGGCTCTCGCTGCCGGCCGGCGCTTGCGAGGATCCGCGCGGGAAGGCGGGATTGGGGCACTTCACGGTGGAGCTGCTGCGCCGGGGGACGCGGCGCCGCCCGGCCCAAGACGTCGACGAGATGATCGAGTCGATGGGCGCGCAGCTCTTCACCGATGTCTCGATGGAGGAAGGCGCCCTGGCGCTGACCGTGCCGGCCGAGCTGTCCGAGCGGGCCCTCGATGCCCTCCTGGAGGTCGCGCTGGAGCCGGCCTTCGAGGAGAGCGAGGTGGCCGCGGCGCGTCGCCGGACGATCGCGGCGCTGCACAGCGACCTGGACGAGCCCAGCAACGTCGCGGGGAGGGCGGTGGTCTCGCTCGGCTACGGGCCCGGCCATCCTTACGGGCACCCCGCGCAAGGCTTTCGCCGGGACGTCGATACCTTCCAGAGGGAAGACGCGCTCAGCTTCCACGCGACGCGCTTCCAGCAGCAGGGTGGGCTGCTCGCTGCCGTCGGCCAGTCCACGCCGCAAGAGCTGATCGAGCTGCTCAAGCGAAAGCTCGCCCAGTGGGAATCGTCCTGGCCGGGCCGGAGCCAGCGCAGCGCCCTGCAGTTCACGGCGCTCGCGCCTTCGCTGGCGACGCGCGCGGTGATCATCCACAAGCCCGACGCGACCCAGGCGCAAGTGCGGATCGTGGCTCCCGGGCTGCCGCGGTCCACGCCGCGCCATGCCGAGGCCGTGGTGGCGAACACGGCGCTCGGCGGAGGCTTCACTTCGCTCCTGGTCGACGCGATCCGGGTCGACCGCGGGCTCTCGTACTCCGTCTCCACGCGGCTGCACATGAACCGGCGCGCCGGCCTGAGCGTGTTTTCCAGCTTCACCAAGAACGACACCCTGCGCGAGCTGGTGGATGTCGCGCTGGAGACGATGCGCGCGTATGCAGCTGCGGGCCCGACGCAGGACGCGCTGGAGAAAGCGCGCCGGTATCTCGCCGGCCTCTTCCCGCTGGGGCTCGAGAGCCACGAGGCGCTCGCCGAACAGATCGCGGACGCGCTGCTCGACGGCCTCGGGCTGGAGCACCTGAAAACGTACCGCAGCCGCGTCCTGGCCGTCACCGCGGAGCAGGCGCGGGAGATGGCGGCGGAGCTGTCGCCGGCGCGGGACGGCGCGCTTCTGACCGTGGTGGGGGAGGCGGAGGCCGCGCGGCGCGAGCTGAACGGGCTCTGCCCGCTCGAGGTGCGCCAGCTCGAAGAGTTCGCGTAAAGCGCTGTCAGAGCCCCTGCGTGAACGCGATCCCGATCACGAAGTCGGGCGCGTTGGAGACCCACGCCCACTTCACCACGCTCGCCCCGTTGTGGCCCGGCGTGAAATCCTCGCTGATCCAGGTGGAGAACCGGCCGCGGCGCAGCCCGATGCTGATCTGGTTGTGCGCGCGAAAATCCGCGTACACGCCGCTCGAGAGCAGCGCATCCTCGCTGACCTCGAGGCCGCTGGCCGAGCGCGTCCAGCCTGGCTCGAGCAGCGGCGACAGGACGCGGTCCTCGATCAGCAGCGTCTGGCCCAGGACTTCCAGCTCGAAGGACACCTCCGCGGTGACGTGCCAGGGTTTGGGCTGCAGCGCGGTCGGGGCGGAGAGGTTCGAGAACCGGCTCACCGCGGCGAGCGCGTGCAGGGTCGCCCAGGAGGAGATTGGCCAGGTGGCGACGAGGCCGGCACCGACGTCCACACCGCCGGACCCGCCCGCCCTGCTGAGCGAGCCGACCGGAAGCTTGAGATCGAGCCGGGCGGCGACGGCGACGGGCGCATCGAGGAGCGAGACCTGCGTCCTCGCCGTGAGGTCTCCGGGAGCGACGGTGGCGGAATGCACGTTGAACGCCTCTCCGCCGACGTCGCGGTAGACCAACACCACCTTGTTCCGCGGGTACATGGAGCGCTGGTAGTTGAAGGCCCCGACGAGCCAGTGCCAGGCCTCGATCGGCGTATCCGACCATCCGCCCCAGTGCTCCGTCACCTTCCACTCGATCGACGTCCAGACGTTGGTGAACCCCGGCCAGGGCGCCTTCAGAAGCAGGGTGAGCGCATCGGCCTGCTCGTCGAGCTCCTGCTCCGCCGAGTCACTGCCGCGCTGCAGCGTCATCGGCTCGTTCCAGGTGTTGGCCATCGTCCAGCGAATGTCGATCTCCGGCCGGTCGATGGGCCGGGCGTCCGCGCCGGTCATGTCGAGGAAGAGCTCGCGCAGAGGCCCTTGCGTGCGCAGCCCCAGCGGACCCCCGGTGGCAAGAAGGACGGCGAAGACGGCGAGCACGCGGTCGCGAGCGTAACCCGAAAAGGCGCCCGATCGAATGGTTTGTTACGGTTGTGACGTGAGGATCCTGCACCAGGACGCCTACGTTCTCGCGATCGACAAGCCCGCCGGTTTGCTGACGGTGCCGGGACGCGCACCGGACGCGCCCGCGTTGTCGGCGCAGGTGCGCGAGATCGCGCCGGAGGCGATCCCCGTGCACCGGCTGGACCGTGACACCTCGGGAATCGTCCTTTTCGCCGCTACCCGCGCAGCGCACCGCGCGCTGAATGCGGCATTCGAGAGCCGGCGCGCCGAGAAGACCTACCTGGCGCTGGTCCGCGGCGACCTCGCCAAAGCGGAGCGCGTCGATCTGCGGCTTGCGGACTCGCGCGGAGGGCGCGTGCGGATCGCGAAAGAGAACGAGAAGGGCGCGCGCGCCGCGCAGACCCGGGTCGAGCCGAAGGAGCGGTTCGGCGGGTACACCTTCTGCGCCTGCGTGCCGCGGACGGGTCGGACGCACCAGATCCGCGTCCATCTCGCTGCCCTCGGGCATCCACTAGCGATCGATCCGCGCTACGGCATCGACCATCCGCTGCGGGTCGGGGACCTCTGGTCGGGAGCGCCCGACCCGGACGAGGTCGTGCTTGCTCGCACGCCGCTGCATGCGGCGGGGCTGCGCATCCCGCATCCGCGTGGCCGTGGGTGGCTGTGGGTGGAGTCGCCGCTTCCCGACGACATCGGACGCTGCCTCGACCTGCTGCGCGCCTCCCGCCGCTACTCCGTACCCTGAAGGTCCGGTCTTGCTTCATTTGAAGATCGCCCTTCATTTGCCGTGGACGAGCGTCTTTACGTCGGCCTTGAAGGCGACCTGGATCTTGTCGCCCCGGACTTCCTGCACGAGCCCGATGCCGAAGGATGGGTGCTGGATCACTTCCTCGGCCGCGTATGTTTCCTTCGCCGAGTACTTGCGGGCGCGGGACAAGTCCTTGCCTGCGAGGAGCGCCTCCCAGCTGGTGACGGAAGGCTTCGCCTCGCGCCGCTCGCGGACCTCGCGGGGTTCCCAGGAGCCCTTCCGCGGGTCGGCGCCGGCGGGGCCGCGGTAGTTGTGCTCGCCATGGCAGGTGTTGCAGCGGACGCGCACCGGCCTGCCGCCGACCATCGCCAGGATGGTGTGGCCCAGGCTCATCTTGCAGCGCGTGCACCACGCATCGATGTCGCTACCGACCTTCCAAGCCGTCGCCATGGGAAGGAGGACCTTAGACCACAATGCGGCGAAGGTGCGCGCCGATTCGCGTGACGATCTCGTAATTGATGGTCTGCGCCCAGACCGCGAGCTGGTCCGCGGACACCTGCTCGTCGCCGTCGCGGCCGAGCAGGGTGGCCGTGATCGGACCTTCGCCCTGCTGCGCCGCCCGCGTGACGTCGATGACGACGTGATTCATCATCACCCGCCCGAGCACGGGGCATCTCTGCCCGTTCACCAGCGCGTGCGCCCGGGAGGAGAGCAGTCGCGGATAGCCGTCGTAGTACCCCATCGGCAGCACCGCGATCCGCGTCGCCACCGGGCAGCGATAGGTGCAGCCGTACCCGACGTAGCTTCCCGCCGGCAGCCACTTGACGAGCTGGCTGCGGCAACGCCAGGAGAGCACCGGCCGGAGCTCGGGGACGCGGCCCAGCAGCGCGCGTGCGGAGAGGCGCGTTTCGCTGCTGGCCCAGAGGCCGTAGAGGGAAATCCCGATCCGCACCGCATCTTGCCGGGCCTGGGGCAACAGCAGCGCCGCGGCGCTCGCGGCGATGTGCCGCACGAGGGAGCCCGCGCCGGAGGCCGCGCGCACCCGGCGGGCTCCTTCGTCGAATGCCGAGAGCTGCCGGGCAGCGTAGTCCTGCTCGGTCACGTCCTCGGTGTTCGCGAAATGGGAGAGGACCCCCGCGACCTCGATGGCATCCCGCGCCTGCGCCAGCCAGGACATCGCCGAGGGAAGCTCGTCCACGCTGAAGCCCTCGCGCCCGAGGCCGGTGTCGACATGGACGTGCCCCCGCAGCCGCACGCCTGCCGCCCGCAACGCTGGCACGAATCGCGCCTGCCCGGAGTCGGTCAGCGCGAGGTCGACCTGCGCCCGCGCCAGCTCGACTGCCTCGTCCGCATTCACCGCTCCGAGCACCAGCACTTCGCGGCGAGGCGCGGAGAGCCGGGCCTCGAATGCGCGGATGGCGAGGGCATCGCGAGCCTCGATCACGTACAGGGCATCGCAAGCGGCGTGCGCGAGCGGCAGCACCTCGGCGAATCCGTGGCCATAGGCGTTTCCCTTGAGGACGCCGCCCAGCCTCACGCCGGAGCCGAGCACCTCGCGGAAGACCTTCGCATCGTGCGCCAGCGCGCTGGCGTCGATCTCGAGCCACGACGCCTCCGCCGGAAAGTGCATTCCCATCGCCCGCGAGTGTAGTAGTGGTCTCCTCCGATGGCGAAAGAAGTGCTGGTGGTCGGCGCGGGATTCGGCGGCCTGGAGGCGGCCCGCGCGCTCGCGGCCGGGGGCGACGTGCACGTCACCGTCGTGGACCAGCGCAACCATCATCTCTTCCAGCCGCTGCTCTACCAGGTCGCGACGGCGGGCCTGAATCCGGCGGACATCGCCGTCCCGATCCGCGCCCAGTTCTCGCGCGCGCCCAACGTCGACGTGCGCCTCGGGCGCGTCGCTGCCGTCGATCTCGGTCGCAAGCGCGTCTCGCTGGAGGACGGCACGGAGCTCGCCTGGGATTTCCTCGTGGTCGCCGGCGGCGCCCAGCACAGCTACTTCGGGCATCCGGAATGGGAGGAGTTCGCGCCGGGTCTGAAGACCCTGGAGCAGGCGACCGAGATCCGGCGGCGGCTCCTCTCCGCGTTCGAGTCGGCAGAGAACGAGCCGGATCCGGCGGCGCAGCGCAGGCTCCTCACCTTCGTGATCGTGGGCGGCGGGCCTACCGGCGTGGAGCTGGCGGGCGCCATCGCCGACATCAGCCGGACTGTGCTGGTGCGCGACTTCCGCAGGATCGATCCGGCCAGCGCGCGCGTCCTGCTGCTCGAGGCGGGACCGCGCATCCTGCCGGCGTTCGCGGAGGACCTGTCCCGGCATGCGGCCGAAGACTTGCGAGCGCTCGGCGTCGAGGTGCGCACCTCCGCGGCCGTCACCGGCATCGACGCGCACGGGGTCAGCATCGGCGGCGAGCGCATCGAGGCGAGGAGCATTTTCTGGGCCGCCGGCGTCCAGGCCTCGAGCCTGTCGCGATCGCTCGGCGTCGAGCTGGATCGGGCCGGCCGCGTGATGGTGGATGCGGACCTCTCCATCCCCGGGCACCCGGACGCGTTCGTCATCGGCGACATGGCTCATCTGGAAGAGCCGGAGCGGGGACTCGTGCCCGGCCTCGCGCCCGCGGCGATCCAGGAAGGGAAGGCGGCGGCGCGCAACATCCTCGCTTCCATCGCCGGGCGCCCGCGCAAGCCTTTCCGCTATCGCGACAAAGGCATGATGGCCACCATCGGCAAGCACAGGGCCATCGCGCAGACGGGCCCGATCCGGCTCACCGGATTCCTGGCGTGGCTGGCGTGGCTGTTCATCCACATCCTCTATCTGATCGGGTTCAAGAACCGTCTCTCGGTGTTCGCGCAGTGGGTGTGGAGCTACGTCTTGTCGAAGCGCGGCGCGCGGCTGATCACCAACCGCGATTGGCGCCTGCCTTCCTGAGCGCAGGGTGTACAACTGCACACAAGCTCGCGCCCCGCAGCGTCTCGGGATAGAAACGGCGCGACATGGCCGAGCAGACCGCTGCGGCGCCCAAGCCGCGTCCGAGCTGGCTCAAGCCGCTGGAGCACCCCTTGGTGGTGCTCGGCGAGCTGTCGATGTTCGCGGGCCAGTCCGCCACCTCCATCTTCAGGCGCCCCTACCGCGTCGGGCTCCTGATGGTCCAGCTGGAGTTCATGGCGTACGGCTCGATGTTCGTGGTCGGCCTGACCGGGCTCTTCACCGGCATGGTGCTGGCGCTGCAGACGGTCTACGCGTTCGGCCTCTTCAACGCGCAGTCGCTGGTCGGCGCGACCGTCGAGATCTCGCTCGCCCGCGAGCTGGCGCCCATCTTCACCTGCATCGTGCTCGTCGCGCGCGTCGGATCCGCCGCCGCGACCGAGCTCGGGACCATGCGGGTCACCGAGCAGATCGACGCGCTCGAAACGATGGCGGTCGACCCCCTCAACTACCTGGTGGCCCCGCGGATCGTCGCCGCCGCGATCGCGGCTCCGCTG
The DNA here is from genome assembly GCA_001918155.1 of Deltaproteobacteria bacterium 13_1_40CM_4_68_19. GTDB lineage: Bacteria > Myxococcota > Myxococcia > Myxococcales > 40CM-4-68-19 > 40CM-4-68-19. The sequence continues at coordinate 1,825 of MNFJ01000014.1, read as the reverse complement.
CTGACGATGCTCTTCAACGCCATCGCGCTCTTCGGCGCCTACGGGGTCGCGGTCTGGGCGAAGGATCTCTCGCCCGGAACCTTCCTGAACCGCATCCAGACGCTGGTCGACGTGAAGGACATCACCAACGGCCTCGGGAAGGCCGCGGTGATCGGGTTCGTCGTGACCATGATCGCCTGCTACCGCGGTTACCGGGCGGAGGGCGGCGCGCGCGGCGTCGGCATCGCCACCACGCAGGCGGTGGTGGGCGGCCTCGTCGCCATCTTCGCCATCGACTACATCTATACGGCGATCTCCTTGAGCGGACCTCAGCAGCCGGCTGGGGGTCTGGGAGGATGAGTCCTCCGCCAGCTCCGCAGCCGGTGATCGACGTCCAGGATTTATACAAGAGTTTCGCTGGGTTCCCCGTCCTGATGGGGATCAATCTGAAGATGATGGAAGGCACCACCACGGTGGTGCTCGGCGCCTCCGGCAGCGGCAAGACGGTGCTGATGAAGCACATCATGGGCCTGTTCAAGCCGGATCATGGGCAGGTGATCGTCGACGGTGAGAACGTGTCGACGATGAACCGGCAGCAACTGGCCGTCTTCCGGGAGAGGATGGGCATGGTGTTCCAGAGCTCGGCGCTGTTCGACTCGATGACCGTCGGCGACAACGTCGCCTTCCCGCTGCGCGAGCACAATCCCGGGCTCTCGGAGCGGGAAGTCCGCGAAAAGGTTAAGGAAAAGCTGGCGGTCGTCGATCTGCACGACGTCGAACAGAAGTTCCCCGCGGAGCTGTCCGGAGGCATGCGCAAGCGGGTCGGTCTGGCGCGGGCCATCGTCCGCGAGCCGAAGATCGTGCTCTATGACGAGCCGACGACGGGCCTGGACCCGCTGACCACCGAGAGCGTCGACGAGATGATCATCCATGCGCGCGAGCGGCTCTCGGTCACCAGCGTGGTCATTTCCCACGACATCGGGTCTGCCTTTCACATCGCCGATCGCATCGCGGTGATCAACGAGGGCCGCATCGTGGAGGAAGGGACCCCGCAGGAAGTGCGAAGGACCAAAGAGCCGTTCACACAGCATTTTCTCGCGACCTGGTTCGGAAGGACATAGGATCGAACGGCCGTGCAATCGTTCTGGACTCCGCTGCGCGTCGGTATCGTGGTCGCCCTGGCGGTGGCTGCGTTCGGGTTCGGTCTGTACCTGATCGGCGCGGACTTCGGCGCACAGCGGACCTATAACGTCTACGCGGTCTTCGACGACGCGACCGGCCTCGGCGTCCGCTCGCGCGTGCAGATCGCCGGCATCCCAATCGGGCAGGTGGATCGCGTCGAGCTGGACCAGCAGACTTCGAAGGCCAAGGTCTGGCTGCGGGTGCGCAGGCAGTTCGTGCTCCATCGCAACGCGACGATCACCAAGCGCAGCGAGTCGATCCTGGGCGACTTCCTGCTCGACGTCGGCCCGGGCTCGCCGGATCAGCCGGCGCTGCAGGACGGCGACGAGATCCGCATCGTCATCCGGCAGCCGTCGATGAACGACGTCTTCCAGTCGCTGAACAAGATCGCCGGCGACATCGGGGACATCACCGGAAACCTGCGCAAGGTGCTCGGTGGAACCGAGGGCGAAGACAACATGCGCACGCTGGTGTCGCGGCTCTTGCGCATCAGCGAGGGCATCGAGCGCATCATCAACCAGAGCGGCGCGAAGCTCGATGCCACCCTGGCCAACTTCCAGAGCTTCTCCGGCGATCTGGCGCACCTCTCCGAGACCGAGAGCGGCGACATCGTCGCCATCCTGCAGAACACGCGCGACGCGACGCGGGAGGCCCGCGACATCCT
>MNFJ01000077.1:8204-8718 GCA_001918155.1 Deltaproteobacteria bacterium 13_1_40CM_4_68_19 | reverse complement strand
CCAGAGGACCGAGGGGAAGAGCCTGGGGTTCGGCTCCGACGTGAAATCGAAGAAGGAGCGCAACGTCAGCGAGCTGCTCCGCGATGTCCAGCCAGAGGATCTTCTCAAGTTCGGCATGATCCCGGAGTTCATCGGCCGCTTGCCGGTGGTGGCGACGCTCGAGGAGCTGGATGAAACTGCGTTGGTAGACATCCTCACCAAGCCGCGGAACGCCTTGGCCAAGCAGTATCGCAAGCTGCTGGAGATGGACGGCGTCCAGCTCAAGTTCACCGAAGGAGCGCTGCGGGCGGTGGCGAAGGAAGCCATCCGCCACAAGAGCGGGGCGCGGGGCCTGAGGGCCATTCTCGAGAACGCGATGCTCAACGTGATGTACGAGGTGCCCTCGCACAAGAACATCCGCGAGATCGTGCTCAACGAAGACTGCATCCTGAAGAAGGAAGCGCCGCTCATCGTGTACGAGAAGCAGGCGGAGACGGCGTAGTCGCGAACGTGAACGTGATCGTGGACGGCGACG
>MNFJ01000077.1:0-8033 GCA_001918155.1 Deltaproteobacteria bacterium 13_1_40CM_4_68_19 | reverse complement strand
TCCCTCGTCTCTCCGAAAGCGATCGCGCCGGGCATCTCCCTCACCTCGGCGAGCCAGCCGCCCTCGTCCTCGCGCTCGACTGCGACCACGTAGCGCATGGGGCACCTCGACTGCGTGCGACGGTGGCAGGTAAGCAGACCTTCACCCGATCCGCAAGCGGCCGCGAGCGCGTCTCAGGTACAGTCGAGCGGTGTCCGCCCGTACGCACCGAGCCGCGCTCCTCGCGATCGGCGCCGTGGCGCTCGCGGCGCGACTGTGGGGCATCGGCTTCGGCGCCACACAGCCTCTGGCGCGGCCCGACGAGGAGTTCTTCGCGCTGCGCGCGATGGGCCTCTTCTCGCATCCCTATGACGCGCTCGCCAATGGTTGGCCCGGAGGCTACGCCTCGCTGCTCCATGCCCTCCTTCGCCTCGAACGGATCTTCAGTCTGGGCGACGCGAACCTCGCCTGCGCGCTGGCGGTGCGGCCGCTGTCCATCTATCTGCCCGCGCGCGCTCTCAGCGCAGTGTTCGGGGCGGCCTCCATCCTCCCCGTCTATGGACTCGCGCGGGCCTGGCGCTCGGAAGGCGCCGGGCTGTTCGCCGCGGCGGCGTACGCGGTGAACCTTCTCGCAGTGCGCGACGGCCATTTTGCGGTCACCGATGCGCCGCTGTGTTTCCTCGTGGCGTGTTGTCTGTGGGCATGCGCGCGGAACGCGCTCCTGGCCGCGGGGGCATTCGCCGGCGCGGCCCTGGGGATCAAGTATTCCGCGGCGCCGCTCGTAGTGCCGTGCGCAATCTGCGCGGTCCTCGCGCTGCGCCGGGGAGAACCGCCGCTGCGCGCCGCGCTCCTGCCGACGCTGGTCGCGCTGCTGGCATTCCTGCTGGTGACGCCGTCGGTCTTGCGCGACCCTGCGGCGTTCTGGAGCGGCGTGCAGTCGCACGCGGCGCGGTACGGAGCGAGCGCGCTGCCTTTCTATTCCGGCAGGGTCCTTCCGGCGGCGTTCGGCTGGACCGGATTCGCGCTTGGAGCGGCCGGACTCGCGAATCGACGCGCGCTGCCCGCGGCGGCGTTCGCGCTGTGCGTCATCGCATTGCTGGCACCCCTGCAGATTCCGTACGCCCGCTACGCCTCGCCGCTTCTGCCGCCGCTGGCTGCGGGAGTGGGCATCGCGCTCGACGCCTTGCTGCGGCGCAACCGGATCGTCGCGGCCGCGCTCGCGGCGGCCGCCCTGCTGCCGCCCGCGCTGCGGACGGCGCAGCTCGATCGCCTGCTCTCTCGCGAGGACACGCGCGATCTCGCTGCCCGCTGGCTGATCCGCGAAGGCAGACCGGTCGAGTCGTTCGGCGGCTGGGCGCACGTGCACGCTCTGGAGCGAGGCGCGCAGGAGGCCTGCGCCGGCGCGCTGCCGCCGCACCTGCGCGCACCCGTGCCTACTCTGGCGGGATCATCGCGCCCTTGGGGCGAGCTCGTGGGGAAGGGAGCGACCGGTTGGGAAGCGCTGGGGAATGCGTTGGTCCGCCCCACGCTGGATGACGTCGCCGATCCGGAAGCCGAGCTCGTGGTGGACGGACGCGCGCCGGCTGATTTCGTCAACCTCGGCCCGCCTGCGGCACTCGACGAGGTGTGCTGGCCCGAACAGGCGCGCTTCTCGCCGGGTGCGCTCGGCATTCGCGAGCGTTTCGACGCATTCTTCGTGCCACTCGATTCTTTCTCGGGCGCGATCCGGCCGGGTCCGGAGGTGATCGTCCGTCGCCGGGTCTGCGGGAATTCGGCAGGCACGCGGACCCGTTGAGAAGAATAGCGGGACTCTTTGAATGACTTCACCCAGGTGAAGCGGTACGCTTCGCTTCGACACCCGCAGCAGCCGAGCCCCCGGAGGCAAGGAACCCGATGTTCTTCCGCAACGACGACAAGAAGGATCCCAGGAGCAAGTCCGGGGTCCGCACCGTGCCCCTTCTCCCGCTGCGCGACATCATCGTATTCCCGCACATGGTGGTGCCGCTCTTCGTGGGGCGCGAGAAGTCGATCGCCGCGCTGGAGGAGGCGATGTCCCACGACAAGGACATCCTGCTCGCCGCGCAGAAGAAAGCGAAGACCAACGAGCCGGCGCCCGACGACATCTTCGAGATCGGGACGCTCGGCACCATCCTGCAGCTGCTGCGCCTGCCCGACGGCACCGTCAAGGTCCTGGTCGAGGGCAAGAAGCGCGCGCGCATCCGCCGCTACGCCCCCCAGGACAAGTTCTTCCTCGTCGAGGCCGAGGAGGTCGACGAGATCAGCGAGCGCAACGTCGAGGTGGAGGCGCTGGTCCGCTCGGTTCACGCCACCTTCGAAGCGTACGTCAAGCTGAACAAGCGCATTCCGCCCGAGATGCTGATGTCGGTCGCCACCATCGACGACCCTGCCCGGCTCGCCGACACCATCGTCGCGCACCTCTCGCTCAAGCTGAACGACAAGCAGGCCATCCTCGAGGAGCAGTCCGCCGCGCGCCGGCTGGAGAAGCTCTACGAGCTGATGCAGGGAGAGATCGAGATCCTGCAGGTCGAGAAGAAGATCCGCACCCGCGTCAAGAAGCAGATGGAGAAAACGCAGAAGGAGTACTACCTCAACGAGCAGATGCAGGCCATCCAGAAGGAGTTGGGTGAGCGCGACGAATTCAAGTCGGAGCTGCAGGAGCTCGAGGAGAAGATCAAGAACAAGAAGATGTCGAAGGAGGCCATCGCCAAGGCCAAGAAAGAGCTGCGCAAGCTCAAGATGATGAGCCCGATGAGCGCGGAAGCGACCGTGGTCCGCAACTACATCGACTGGATCATCACCCTGCCCTGGTACGAGTACACGAAGGACAAGCTCGACATCAACGAAGCGGAGAAGATCCTCAACGACGACCACTACGGGCTGAAGAAGCCCAAGGAGCGCATCCTCGAGTACCTCGCCGTGCAGGCGATGGTGGAGAAGATGAAGGGCCCGATCCTCTGCTTCGTGGGCCCTCCGGGCGTGGGAAAGACGTCGCTGGGCAAGAGCATCGCCAAGGCGCTCGGGCGCAAGTTCGTGCGCATCTCCCTCGGCGGTGTGCGCGACGAGGCGGAGGTCCGCGGCCATCGACGCACGTACATCGGGGCGCTACCGGGCAAGATCATCCAGTCGCTGAAGAAGGCGGGCAGCGGAAACCCGGTGTTCCTGCTGGACGAGGTCGACAAGATGAGCACCGACTTCCGCGGCGATCCGTCCGCGGCGATGCTCGAGGTGCTCGATCCGGAGCAGAATCATACCTTCAACGACCACTACCTGGATCTCGACTACGATCTCTCCAAGGTCCTCTTCATCTGCACCGCGAATACGCTGCACGGCATTCCCGCGCCGCTGCAGGACCGCCTGGAGATCATCCGCATCGCCGGCTACACGGATCTGGAGAAGTTCTCCATCGCCCGCAAGTACCTCGTCGCCAAGCAGCGCGAGCAGAACGGCTTGGAGAAGATCGACGTGAAGTTCAGCCGCAAGGCCCTGATGGAGCTGATCCACCGCTACACGAAGGAGAGCGGGGTCCGCGGGCTGGAGCGCGAGGTGGCGACGCTGTGCCGCAAGATCGCCAAGGAAGTGCTCGCGAGCGGCAACAAGGACGAGAAGATCCTCGTCACCGCCAAGCGGGTGCACAAGCTGCTCGGGCCTCCGCGCTTCCGCTACGGCAAGACCGAGGAGCGCGACGAGATCGGCCTGGTCACCGGCCTCGCCTGGACCGAGGTAGGCGGCGAGTTGCTGCAGACAGAGGCGACGGTGGTGCCCGGCAAGGGCAAGCTGATCCTCACCGGCAAGCTCGGCGACGTGATGCAGGAGAGCGCGCAGGCGGCGATGAGCTACGTGCGCTCGCGTGCGGAGCGGTTCGGCCTGGACAAGAAGTTCGCCGAGAACGTCGACCTCCACATCCACGTCGCCGAAGGGGCGGTGCCCAAGGACGGCCCGAGCGCCGGCGTGACCATGGCTACGGCGATGGTCTCGGCGCTCACCCGCATCCCGGTCCGCAGGGACGTGGCGATGACCGGCGAGATCACGCTGCGCGGGCGGGTGCTGCCGATCGGCGGGCTCAAGGAGAAGGCGCTGGCGGCGCACCGGGGCGGGACGAAGACCATCCTCATCCCCAAGGACAACGCGAAGGACATCCGCGAGATCCCCATGAAGGTGCGGCGCGAGCTGACCATCCACACCGTCGAGCACATCGACGAGGTCCTGCGGCTCGCGCTGGTGCTGGAGAACCCCGACGCGTTCTTCAAGCCGACGGATACGAAGCTCGAGGCGCCGGGGAACACGCCGCAGACGGCTGTCTAGACGAGGGGTCGGGCGTCCGTCCTGCGGACTTGCGACGCGGCCCACCCGTTGCGCGATGCGCAAGGTGGCGCCATGGACAAGCTGGCCAAGAAGAACGTCGGCAAGGTGATCGACCTGCTGAGCGAGCGCCTGGCGTTCGAGCGCGCCGCCGTGAAGCTCTACGACACCCTGCACGCGCGGCTGCGCGTCGCCACCGACCCGGCGCTCAGAGCGCTGCTCGAGCAGATAGAGCACGACCGTGACGAGGAGAAAGAGCACGAGGAGTGGCTCGAGGAACAGATCAGGGCCCTCGGCGGCGACGCGCATGCGCCGACGGAGCGCTCGGTATTGGTGCGGGCGGAGTCCGAAGGCGTGGAGCGCGTCATGCGGCGCGACGACAGCATCCCGCACGACTTCCATGCCCTGCTCACCGCCGAGCTGGCCGACAACGCGGGCTGGGACCTGTTGGTGCAGATCGCGGACGAGTTCGGCGACTCGGCGGCGAAGAAGGAGTTCAAGAAGCGTTTGCGCGAGGAGGAGCGGCACCTGCTGTTCGTGCGCAAGACGCTCCTGGAGCTGACGAAGCAGGAGGTCAGCGTCGGGCCGCCGTCGCCGCCAGAGGCATAGCGCCCAGCGGCCAGATCTGGCGGCCGGTGAGGATTCCGAGCGGAGCCCCGTCGTGGAGGATGCGCGCGATGGCAGCGCAGAGGATCTTCACGGGGATCGGGCGAAGATCGTCGGACATCTCCCGGAAGCGCGGAACCTTGCCGATCAGCCGCAGCGCGGGGCCGACCGCCGGAGGCGGCTTTCTCTCGATCCCATCGCTCGGCACGGAGCCCGAGCCGCGGCTGTCGATAAAGGACGGCCGCAGGATCGTGTGCGGCAGCCCGCTCGCGCGGACTACTTCTTCCGCCTTGTGCTTCCATCCCAGGTATCCGCCGCCAGGGCGAGCGCCGAAGGCAGAGACGAGGACGAAGTGGCGCGGCCGCGGCGGCGGGGCGCGGCGGGCGGATTCGACGAGCTGGACGACGGGACGGTAGTCGGACGTCTCGTACGTATCGCCGGCGGCGAACCTGCGGCGCATCGTTCCCACGGTGCAAACGACTGCTTGCGAGTGGGCCATGTGCTCGTCGAGCCGGGCGGTGTCGGAGAGCTCGGTGACCAAGGCGCGGGGATCCTTCCCCAGCGGGTGCCGCTCCGCGGTCTTCGGTCGCACGTGCGGGATGACGGCGAATCCCGAAGACCGCAGGTGCGGAACGAGCGCGCTTCCGACGGCGCCGGTGGCGCCCGCGACGAGGACCGTGATCACGGCGGGAGCGTATACACCAATGGCAGCGGCGGTTCTTGACTATGGACTGGCGGGCGCCCAGCCGAAGGCGATCGTCGCAGATCGCCGGGACGGGCGCGGAACCACGCCGAGCCGCTGAAGCTCCTCGCCGCGCGCAGCGTCCTTGAGGAGCACGCCGCGACGCGCGACCCGCTGCGCCTCGCGCAGCGTCTGCGCGTCGAGCGGAGAGTGCTCGGCGTGGAAGCGCAGCAGATCGAACAGGGGTCCCGCATCCCCCGAGCGCCGGAACATGGGGTCGAGGAGGACGACGTCGTACGAGCCGTCCGGCTGCTTTCTCAACCATGCGCGATGGTCCGCGTGGACCACCTCGACGCTGCGGCCGGGCTCGCGACCGTGACTTCCCAGGCGGCGCAACGATGCTTGCGTGAACGCGGCGATGGTGCCGTCGCTCTCCAGGCCGACCACCCGGGTCCGGGTGGCGTGCGCGGCGACGAGCGCATCTCCGCCGAGCCCGAGCGTCGCGTCGAGAACGGTGTCGCCGGGGCGAAGGCCCGCGTGCGCGACGATCGGATCGATTTCACCCTTGTGAGCGCGGACCAGGCGCAGAAACGCCATGCCCGCGCTGGCGCGGAAGGCGCGGCCGCGCTCGTAGAGATCGGCTCGGCGCGCGGCGAGCACCAACACTGGGGCTCCGGCCACGTTGGCGAGGATCGTGGACAGCGCCCTGTCCGCGCGCGGCTCGGCGCGCAGCCCGAAACGAGCAGCGAGCTCGCGGGCTTCGGCAGGATCGCCGCTCGGCGCGGTGGTGACGATGGCCTGCACGGAGCGAGTGTACCGCTGCGGATTCGTCGGGAGCGGGGCTGACCGAGCGCTTCCTCTCCGACGTGCTTGACTTCGGGGGGTGGCTCCCGTAGAACCCGCCCCCGCTCGCGCTACCGCTTGGGCGGGTAGCTCAGCGGTAGAGCATCGGTCTTACACACCGAGGGTCGCAGGTTCGAAACCTGTCCCGCCCACTCTGTGGGGTGTTAGTTAAGCTGGTTATAACGCCGGCCTGTCACGCCGGAGGCCACGGGTTCGAGTCCCGTACACCCCGCCAATTCAGAGGCCGGAATTCTCTCGGGAAGAAGCGAGGGGGTACCGGCCTCTCCTCCCTGGTCCGAGGCCGACTGTAACTCAGGTGTAACTCGGATCGTGGTGACCGCTGCCACGCGCTGCGAAGTTTTCGCAATGGGCGCGAGGTGGTCGACGCCGAAACGAAGAAGGTTCACCTCGGCGAGCAAGTAGTCGGGCGCGAGGTGCGCGTAGGTTTCCGCGGTGATCTTCGGGTTCGAGTGCCCGAGGAGTTTCTGCACGGACACCAGGTTCGCCCCAGACATGATCAGCACGCTGCCGAAGGTGTGACGCAGCTCGTGGAACCGGAGCGGCCTGCTCTTCGCCCGCGGCCACAGCTTCATTTTGCAGTTCGGGCAGGCGCGCTGCGTCTTGTCCTTCTCCTCCTGGCTGTATCCGCAACCCTTTCGGCGGCACACGTGCATGAACCCGGTCACGATGCCGGCGCGCCTGAGCGCAGTCCGCAGGAGCTTCTCGGGCTTCCAGTTGGGGGTACGCATCCGGCCCTCGCGGTCCGGGAAGAGCCACGGGCCCGGCAGGGCCTCCAAGGCGTACTCGATGAAGGGGACGAGCTCCGACGCGATGCGGACGACGCGCTTCTTGCGGCCCTTGGGCCATGGCCGGCCGTACGAACGGCGGACTGTGATCCGGCGCCCCGGAAGATCGACGTCTGTCTTGAGCAGGCCGCACAGCTCGCCCTTGCGAAGTCCGGTGAAGATCGCCCCTGCGAAGATTGGCCGGACCTCAGCAACGAGCGCCGTGAAGAACGGCACGACCTCTTCCGGAGTGAGGATGTCGTGGTGCGGGTCGGGGACCTTCCGCGGCTTGACGAGTTCGGCCGGGTTGTCGCCGAACCACTTGTCCGCCTCGCTCGCCTTGTTGAAGGCGCGCACGATGAACTCGCGGATGTGGTTGATCGTCTGCGGCGCAAGAGCACCCTGCTTCGACTGGAGCAGACTTTCGATGTCGCCCTTCGCCAGGCGGTCGATGAGGCGATCAGCGAGCGGCGAATCGGTGACGTGGCAGGTGACGCTACCGACGTTCCGCTTATGGGCCGGCATATGGACGCTGTACGTGTCCAGCCACCACCGCATGAGCTGCGCGAGCGTCCACCCCTCGGGGTTGAGCGTCAGCGGCGCAAGGCCTAGTTCCTGCCGACCGACTTGCACTTCCTTCTCGTGGAGGAGCTTCCGTGCCTCGGCCTTCGTCGCCGCCGTGGTGCCTCGGTACTGAGGCTCGCCGTTGGCGTCCTGGAACTTGATCCACCAGATCTTGCCGCGCTGATAGACGCAACCCATGTCGACCTCGCTCAACGATACTTCTTCTTGTTCGCCTCGCCAGCCCAGGCCCTGAT
>MNFJ01000003.1 GCA_001918155.1 Deltaproteobacteria bacterium 13_1_40CM_4_68_19 | reverse complement strand
CCCCGAGGCGGACCGGCGCGCTTACACCAAGGCCTACGCCCGGCCCGGACGGATGGCTGCCGGATTCGCCTACTTCAAGTCGTTCCTGAAGACGGCCGACGACTTCGCCGAGCTCGGCAAGACCAGGCTTCCGATGCCGGTCGCGTCGATCGGCGGAGAGAAAGCGAACGGCGACGCTCTCGGTGCGCAGGTGAAGCTCATCTCGGCCAACCCGACGGTCGTGATCGTCACGGGCTCCGGCCACTGGCTCATGGAGGAGAAGACCGACGAGACCATCGCGGCCGTGACCCGGGCGCTCGAGGAGCCCGCCACGGCGCAGAAATGACTGCGCTTCATCGACGACACCGCGCTCACCGTGACGCAGTAGTCAGGAGCGCGGGACATTGGGGCGGCGGCCGGGTCCAAAGGGTCCGGCCCCGCACCTGCTGCTTCTGGTCGATGCCTCGGTTAGGCTGGCCGCATGGACACCGAGGTTCTCGTCGTCGGCGCAGGACCCACCGGCCTCGTGCTCGCTCTCTGGCTTGCTCGTCTGGGGATCCAGGTTCGCATCATCGACAAGACCGCTGGACCCGGCAGCACTTCGCGGGCGCTCGCAGTGCAGGCGCGAACGCTGGAGTTCTACCGCCAGCTCGGTTTCGCCGACGAGTTGGTCGAAGCGGGGCTGGTGTTCTCCGCGGCGAACCTCTGGGCCAGAGGCAGGAGAGCGGCGCACGTCGAGCTCGGCAGGCTCGGCGCGGGCAAGAGCCCCTTTCCCTACGGGCTCATCTACCCGCAGGACGAGCACGAGCGCTTCCTCATCGAGCGGCTCAAAGAGCTGGACGTGCCCGTCGAGAGAATGACCGAGCTGATCGACTTCGAGGAAGTGGACGGCCGCATCGTGGCGCGTCTGCAAGGCTCGACGTGCGAGACCGCATGTCTCGCCGGATGCGATGGCGCGCGTTCCACCGTGCGCGAGAAACTTGGGATCAGCTTTCCAGGCGGCACTTACGAGCACCTCTTCTATGTCGCGGACGTCGACGCGAGCGGCCCGCTGATGGACCGCGAGTTGCACGTCTCGATCGACGAGAGCGACTTCGCCGCGGTGTTTCCTTTGAAGGGGGAAGGCCGGGTCCGGCTGATCGGCACCATTCGCCCCGGGGCAGAGAAGGAAGGCGAGCATCTCGGCTGGGAGGACGTCGGCAAGAACGTCTTGCAGCGGCTGCGCATCGATGTCCGCCGCGTGAACTGGTTCTCGACCTACCACGTGCACCACCGCGTCGCGGCGCGCTTCCGGCAAGGACGCGCCTTCCTCCTTGGCGATGCCGCGCACATCCACAGCCCCGTCGGAGGTCAGGGGATGAACACCGGCATCGGCGACGCAGTGAATCTGGCGTGGAAGCTTGCGGCGGTGCTGCGCGGCCGGGCGCCGGAACGAATCCTCCACAGCTACGAGCCGGAGCGGATCGGCTTCGCGCGCCGCCTGATCGGGACCACCGACCGCGTGTTCCAGTTCATCACTCGCAGCGGGCGCCTCGCCGCTCGGGTGCGCGTCCATGTAGCGCCGCGCGTGATCTCGGCGCTCTTCCGGCTGCCTTCGGTGCGGCGGTTCATGTTCCGCACCGTCTCGCAGACCGCGATCGAGTATCGCGGGAGCGACCTGAGCGAGGGGCGCGCGGGAGGCATCCGCGGCGGAGATCGGCTGCCGTGGCTGCGGTCCGAGCCCGACAACTTCACGCCTTTGCAGTCGCTCGACTGGCAAATGCAAGTCCACGGCGCGGCGACGCGCGAGCTGGCTGCCAGCTGCGCATCGCGCGGACTGCGGCTGCACGTCTTTCCCTGGAGCCGGAGCGCGGCGGGCGCGGGGTTCGCCCTCGACGCGAGCTACCTCGTGCGACCCGACGGCCACGTGGCGCTCGCCGATCCGCTGCAGAGCCCCGCGCGTCTCGAGCGCTATCTCGACGCTCGCGGGATCCGCTTCATCGCGGCGCCAGGCAGGACCAGTGAGGCCTTGCATCCTCGGATGTGAGTAGGATGCCGCATGCTCACGGACCGACTCCCGCGCGTTCGCCTGGGCCACCTGCCCACACCGCTGCACGAAATGCCGCGACTGTCCAAGGCGCTCGGGGGCCCACGCCTCCTCGTGAAGCGCGACGATCAGACCGGACTCGCGGGCGGCGGCAACAAGACGCGCAAGCTCGAATTCAGCGTCGCCGAGGCGCTGCGCCGTGGCGCCGACACGCTCGTCACCCTCGGCGCGGTGCAGTCGAACCATGCCCGGCAGACCGCCGCCGCTGCGGCGGCGTGCGGGTTGCGCTGCGTGATCGTCTTGCGCGGCCACGCCCCCCCGGTCGCGACCGGCAACCTGCTCCTGGACCATCTGCTCGGCGCACGGATCGTCTTCTCCGGCGAGCGCGCCCACGAGCAGGTGGCCGAGGACGTCATGGCGGCGGAGACGGCCGAAGGTCACCGGCCCTACCTCATCCCGGTGGGCGCATCCGACGAGGTCGGCGCCGCCGGGTTCGTCTCGGCGCTGGAGGAGCTGAAGGGGCAGCTCGACGAGCTCCGGCTCCGCGTCGATCGCCTGGTGTTCGCCAGCAGCTCCTTCGGGACCCAGGCCGGGCTGTGCGTGGGCGCCAAGGCGCTTGGCTTCCAGGCGGAGCTTGCCGGCATCGCGATCGACAGCACGCGCGAAGAGCTGCAGGCCGCGGTAGCGGGAATCGCCGCGCGACTCGGCGCGCGCATCGGCCTCGAGACGTCCGTGACACCGGCAGAAATCGTCGGGTACGACGCTTACCTCGGCGGCGGCTACGCCGTGCTGGGCGAGCCGGAGCGCGAGGCGATCCAACTCGCGGCGCGCCAGGAGGGAATCCTGCTCGATCCGGTCTACACGGGGCGCGCCATGGCCGGGCTCATCGATCTCGTCCGGCGCGGCGAGTTCGGCGCGGACGAAACGATCGTGTTCTGGCACACCGGCGGCACGCCCGCGCTCTTCGCCTATTCCGAGGAGCTCCTCGCCTCGCGCTGATCATCCCCGCAGCACCGCGGCTGCTTTCCTGCAGCGCGCTTCCAGCGCCGCGATCAGCGCGCGGATGCGTCCGGTGCGCTGGACGTCCGCGTGCACGACCAGCCACAGATCGACGCGTTGCACGGGCAGATCGGGGAAGACGCGGCGCAGCCGCGGATCCGCATCGCCCAGGCAGCACGTGAGCGCTCCCACGCCGAGCCCGTTCGCTACGGCTTCGACCAGCGACAGCATGCTGTTCGCTCGGACGGCAGCGCGCGCGTCGCGCAGCGAGTCCGTGAGCGACGCAAATGCCGGCGCCCCGCGGAAGCCCTCGTCGAAGAGGACCGCGTCGTGCCCGGCGAACCCTGCTCCGGGCGCGGGCGGGCGGTGCCGCGCGAGGTAATCCTCGGACGCGTAGAGCGCGAACCCCATGGACGTCAGCCGGCGGATGCGGAGATCGCCCGATTCGGGAGGGGCGAAGCGGAGCGCCAGGTCCGCCTCGCGCCGCGCGATGTCCAGGCGCGCAAGCCCCGTCTGCAGATGCAGACGGATCTCCGGGTGACGCTGGTGCAGGTCGCGCATGGCCGGGAGGACCACCGCGTGACCAGCCGACTCGGCTGCGGCGACGCGCACGGTGCCCGACAAGCGGCGATCAGCGCCGAGCGCGCGCTGCTCGACGTCGACCGCGGACTGCTCCATTTGCTCGGCGGCGGCGCGGATGCTCTCGCCCGCGTCGGTGAGCACGAACCCGTCGGGGGTGCGCTCGAAGAGCTTCGCGCCGAGCTCGCGCTCGAAGGCGGAGACCCGCCGCCCCACCGTCGTGTAGTCGACCCGCAGCCTGCGCGCGGCGCGGGCCAGGGTCTTCGCACGCGCCAGCTCGAGGAAGAAGCGCACCGCGTCCCAGTCCGCCATGCCATGCAGGATTGCATGGTCTCCATGCGCAGAGGAAGCCACCGTAGGAGCGGCCCAAGCATCCATACCGTTCACACCCGAGGAGCCACCCATGCGTCGGCCGCATCCCGACCCCCGACTCACCCTCATCGCCAGCAGCTTCGGGCTGGGCATGGCGCTGCTCGACGTCACCGCCGGCAACGTCGCCCTTCCCAGCATCCGCGCGACCTTGCACACCGACGCAGCCGGCCTCTCCTGGGTCGTCGACGGGTACACGTTGCCGTTCGCCAGCTTCCTGCTTCTCGCCGGGGGCCTGGGCGACCGCCTCGGCGCGCGGCGATTGTTCACCGCTGGGCTCGTCGTCTTCACCGCCGCCTCCGCGATGTGCGTCGCCGCGCCCGACATCCGGTGGCTCATCGCCGCCCGGGTCCTCCAGGGGACGGGCGCAGCGCTCTTCATGCCCGCATCGTTGTCGATCCTCGGCCGCGCCTATCCCGAGCCCGTCGAGCGCGCGCGGGCAATCGGCATCTGGAGCAGCCTTACAGCCGTGACCGGCGCGAGCGGACCAGTGGTTGGCGGCGCTCTCATCCACGCGTTCGGATGGCGGAGCATCTTCCTCATCAACGTGCCGATCGGCGTGGTCGGCGTCCTGCTGGCGCTCCGCTTCGTGCAGCACAGCCCCGCGTCCGCGACGAGAGGATTCGATCTAACTGCGCAAGCCGCGGGAGCTTTGGGACTCGCCGCCTTGACGTGGGCGCTGATCGAACGGTCTGCTCGCGGCTGGTCGTCGCCGCTCATCGTGCTCGCGCTGGTCTGCGCCGTCGGTGGAATCGCCGCGTTCGTCGCGCTCGAGCGACGCAGCGCCGATCCGATGCTGCCGCTCCACCTCTTTCGCGATCGGACTTTCGCCACCACGTCGGCGGCGGCCCTGGTTTACGCTGCCGGCTTCTTCGGCGGCCTGTTCGTGCTCTCGATCGAGTTCCAGGACATCCAGGGACATGGCCCCGCGGCCGCGGGTCTGCTCTTCGGTATCGTCAGCGTCTTCTTCGGCGCGACGAGCATCGTCACAGGGAGATTGGCTGGTCGCTACGGAACACGCGCGCCGATCGTCGGTGGGCTCGCCGTCCTCGTCGCCAGTGCAGTGGGGCTCGCCGAGCTGCCGGGCTCGGCGCCCCTCTTGATGCAAGGGCCTCTACTGGCGCTCACCGGCCTGGGGGCAGCTCTGGTCGCGCCCTCGATGAACGCCGCGATCCTGGCCAGCGTGCCCGCGTCGCTGGCGGGCATCGGCGGCGCGGTGCTCAATACGAGCCGTCAGGTCGGCACGGCCTTGGGCATCGCCGTGTTCGCGTCCTCCTTCCACGGCCGGCCGGCGGCGGAAGCCGTCCGCCTTTCGCTCGGATGCGCCGCGCTGCTCTACCTCTGCGCGCTCGCCCTTGCTTCGCGTGCACCCGCGCCGGCGTCGCAGACGATTTGCGACGCCATTCCGCTCGCCGACTGACCCCGATGCATTCCGAGGAGCAATGATGAGAGCGATGCGCGCCGAGTCGTTCACCGGGTACGGAGCCCTGAAGCTCGTGGAGGTGCCAGGACCTCGCGCGGCTGCCGGGAGGATCCTTGTCCGGATCAAAGCAGCAGGCGTCACCCCGCTGGACCACACCTTGCTTTCGGGCGGCTACCCACCGGCGACGCCTCCTTTGATCCTGGGGAACGAGGGGGCGGGAGTCGTGGAGGCTCCCGGCGATTCTTCCTTTCCAGAAGGCGCCCGGGTCATGTTCACCGGTCCTTACGGCGTCTCCGAGGACGGAACCTACGGCGAGTCGATCGCCGTGCGCCTCGAAGATCTCTGCCTCATCCCGGACAACATCGATGATGCAACCGCCGCAGGCATGCCGCTTGCCTATCTGACGGCGCAGATCACCCTCATGCAAGCTGGCTTCGCGCCAGGAAAGATCGTCCTTGCTCCGGCGATCGGTGGCGCGGTCGGTAATGCGGTCACCCAATTGGCTAGAGCGCAGGGCGCGGGAATGGCGATTTCAACCACGACCAGCCCGGCCAAAGCGAAGCAAGCGCGCGCCCTTGGTTTTGAACATGTCATCGATCTCTCTGCGGAGGATCTCGCTCATGGCGTCGCCCGGATCGCTGGAGGCCGCGGCGTGGATGTCGTCATCGAGAGCGTCGGCGGTGCACTGACGGGTCAAGCGCTCGCCACGCTCGCGCTCAATGGTGTCTTGACGACCCTGGGATATTCGGCGGGCCGCGAGACGACGATCGACGTCACCGACTTGATCTGGAAGCGCGCCAGCATGAGCGGTTTCTCTCTCTTTGCGCAATCGCACGCGGTCAGAGCGGCCGCATGGGCCGCCATCCTGCCACTGCTCGCCTCGGGAGCGGTCAAGCCGATCGTCGAACGAACGTACAAGCTGGAAGAATCAGCCGAGGCACTGCGCCATCTGATCGAAGACCGTCCGTTCGGCAGGGTGATAGTGGCTCATTAGCCGGAAACACCTCCGAGGCGCTCCTTTCGCGCGAACGCCGATCGCTGGCGCGAGCGCCGGGTTTCGATCAAGCATGACGACTGACCTCACGAAGGGAGGGTGGCTTCGATGTCGGACCCCGAGAATTCCAGCCTCGTCATCTCCTACATGACGTTGCGCAAGATGGTCGGCTACCTCGGCATTCTCCTGCCCGTCCTAGTGGTCATCGGCGGAGAGCTCATCCCTGCGGGCGAAATTCGCGATTCCGTCAGCGCCTATTACTACTCGAGCATGCGCGATCTGTTCGTCGGATCGCTCTGCATGGTGGGCGTGTTCCTCTACTCGTACAGGGGATATGACTGGCTCGACGATTTCCTCACCAGCCTCAGTGGACTTCTGGCGCTCGGCGTCGCGCTGTTTCCCACGCGGAGCGAGGAGAAGGTCCCGGTCGCAGTCGGAATCTTCCAGTTGAATGACTTCGTATCCGGCTTCATCCATTACACCTGCGCAGTCCTGCTTTTCGTCTTGCTAGCCTCGATCTCGACATTTCTCTTCACCAAGACGGCGGACCCACAGGCAATGACGAAACAGAAGAAGGCGCGCAATCACTTCTACAGGATTTGCGGCGGAATCATGTTCGCAGCCATGCTCGTCTGCGGCGTCTTTTGTCTGCCGGTGCTGAAGAACGCGGCGCCGCCGCACCTCATCCTGGGCGTCGAGACAAGCTGTCTGTGGGCGTTCGGCATCTCGTGGCTCATCAAGGGAGAGGCGTTGTTGGGTGACGAAGTCGCGGCGGGTCTGGCGCCAAGCGGCACCGGCGGCCCAGCCGTCACTTGAGTCCCAGGGGTCTCCCATGAGCATCCACCGCAACATCCTCGACGCCATCGGAAACACCTCGATGGTTCGACTTCGCAAGGTCGTTCCACCGGATCGTGCGGACGTCCTGGTGAAGCTCGAATGGGAGAACCCCACCGGCAGCCTCAAGGACCGGAGGACATGGCCAGGCGCATCGCGCGGGAGGAGGCCCTCTTCGCGGGGACGTCTTCCGGTGCAAACGTCCTCGCCGCGATCCAGGTCGCAGAGAGGCTGGGACCTGGTGCGAAGGTGGTCACGCTGATGGCCGACTCGGGCCTGAAGTACCTGAGCACCGACGTGTACAGGAGTACCTAACCGTTTGCCACGGCGAGATCTTCGTCCTGTTGTCGTCTCCACAGGCGGCGCAACCGGCCCAGCAGCGCCAAGGGGCTCTGGTAGCCGCCGCGTTCGATTCCCTCACGCAGCATCTTCCGGATCGCGGCGGCCTGCCGCCGCGCCAGCTCCGTCTGCGCGAGGTTCCGCGCCAGCAAGGCTGCGCGCCGCGTGTGCTCTTCCGCCTTCTTGCAGATGCGCAGTCGCATCAAGAGCTCGCCCATCTTCAGCTGGGCGATGAAGCTGTCCGGGGCTAGCCTTACGCCTTCGCGCAGCTCCTCGAGCGCTTCTTGCACATCGAGGTTCACGCAGAGCGCCATCCCGAGAAGCACGCGCAGCTCTGAAACCTGCGGGTGCCTCGAGACGCTCTCGCGAAGCTGCACGACCAGCTCGGTTCGCTCTTCCTGCCCGAGCAGGTAAGGATCCGCGAACATCCTGAGCAGCAGCCCCCGTGCGCGTTCTGGAACCGGAACGAGCGCGGCGGCAGGAACGGGCGGCGCCAGCGCGCTGGTGTCTACCTGTGGTTCCATCAACTCGCTGTCCTGCAGCCGTTCTGGATTCATGAAAGTCCCGCCTGGTTTCGTCTTGAATGGAGGAGAAGGGATGGCGAAGCCGTCAGCGCCTCGCCATCCCTCCCGTTCACGCCGCTGCGGCAAACACGGGTTCCGGCCGGAACACGAACTCCGGATAGCCGAGCTGGCCCATCTCCGGAATGTCGAGACCGTTCAGCTCGGACTCCGCCGACACGCGATGTCCGATGACGTACTCGAGCACCATATTGATGGCAAAGCTCAGCGTGAACACCACACCCATCAAGGTGGAGATCCCCACGAGTTGCGCAGCGAGCTGGCTTGCGTCTCCGTAGAACAGCCCCGTCACCGAGCCGGTGACGCCGTTCCAGCTTCCGCCGTAGTTGCTGGTGCCGTCGGCGAAGAGACCGACCGCCAGCACTCCCCACAGTCCGTTGGTGCCGTGGACCGAGATAGCGCCCACCGGATCGTCCACCTTGAGCACGTTCTCGACGAACGACACGCTGACGCAGACCAGCACGCCGGCGACGAGGCCGATGATCGCGGCGCTCGGCGCGCTGACGAATCCGCTCGGCGCGGTGATTGCCACGAGCCCCGCGAGAAGACCATTGCCGGACATCGATGCGTCGGGCTTGCCCTTGGCGATCCA
The DNA here is from genome assembly GCA_001918155.1 of Deltaproteobacteria bacterium 13_1_40CM_4_68_19. GTDB lineage: Bacteria > Myxococcota > Myxococcia > Myxococcales > 40CM-4-68-19 > 40CM-4-68-19. The sequence goes on along the minus strand of MNFJ01000003.1, from coordinate 827 downwards.
CATGTAGAGGATGGCGCCGAATGTCCCGGTGCAGCCGGCCAGCATCGTCGCCACGGCGATGGTGCCGATCCGCAGGTTGCCGTTGGCTGAAGCACCCAGCGTGCTGCCCGGGTTGAATCCGAACCAGCCGAACGCGAGGATGAAGCAACCGATCAGGACCGCGGAGATGTCATGTCCGATGATCGGATTGGCCGAGCCGTCGCGGTTGAACTTGCCGATGCGCGGACCGACGATCAAGCACACGGCCAGGGCAGTGAGCCCGCCGACCGAGTGCACGACGCCCGAACCGGCGAAGTCGGCGTACCCTTTGCCCAGCCCCAGGTTGGTTCCCAGCTGGGAGAGCCATCCCCCGCCCCACGCCCAGTTGGCGAACAGCGGGTACGTGAGCGCGCCCATGATCACCGAGGTGACCGAGAAGGTGATGAACTTCCATCGCTCCGCGCAGGCGCCGGTCACGATGGTCAACGCCGTGTCCATGAAGACCATCTGGAAGAGGAAGATGACCATCACGCCCACGTCGTAACTGCTACCGGCGAGGAAGTACCCGGTCTTGCCAAAGAGGCCCCAGGTCTTTCCGAACAGCGAGATGCCCTGTTCGGCCATCAGGGGATTCAGGCCGCCCAGGTTCGCATTGCCGGCCGCGCCTCCCATCTGGATGGCAAAACCGATCAGCCAATACGCGAGCAGGCCGCAGCCGTACACGAAGAAGTTCATCATGTACGTGTGGTTTGCGTTCTTCACCCGCGTGAGCCCCGACTCGACCATGGCGAAGCCCGCCTGCATGAACATGACGAGGAAGCCGCAGATGAGGGTCCAGACGAAGTTGA
>MNFJ01000085.1 GCA_001918155.1 Deltaproteobacteria bacterium 13_1_40CM_4_68_19 | reverse complement strand
AACGCCACCGCCGTGCAGGCGATTCCGAGCACCGCGACCGCGCCGATCACGGCGGGCGACGGCATCGCCGGCGGGAGCTGGGCGATCCCTACCGGGGCGTAGACGAGCGCGCAGAGCCCGATCGAGACCGTCACCACGTCGAGGGTGGGAAGATCGGCAAGGCGCCGCGAAATGACGAGCGGGCCGAGAGCGTACCCGAGCACGACCAGCGTCAGTTCCACGATGGCGGGAACGTCTCCGCTGAGGTCGAGCCCGAGGAGCGCTACGACGCCGGCGAACCCCGCTCCGAGGCCGGCGAGCCGTCGCGCGCCCAGTGGCTCGTGGGCGCCCGTCAGCCGGGAGAGGAGGGCGCCCAACAGTGGGACCGAGGCCACGAGCAGCCCCGAGAGGGAGCTGCTGATGCGCCGCTCGGCGTCGGAGAGCAGCCACCAAGGAAGGGCGACTTCGACCAGGGTGAAGAGAAGGATCGCTCGCCAGCGCGGCAGGAGCGCGCGCAGGTTGCCATTCCTCAGCACCGCGGGCAGCAAAAGCAGCGTGCCGAGGCCAGTGCGCAGGAACACGAGGCTCGCGGGCGTCAGTTCCCGGACCGCGACCTTGATCAAGAGATAAGGGATCCCCCAGATCACCGACAGCGCCAGGAAGAGCAGCCAACCTCTGCGTGTCACCGCGAGCTACCTCCTCGAGGAGGGACGTTCCCGATGGCATGAGGGATGGCCGGGAGGCGCAAACGATTCCGGGGGCCTAACGCCGATCGCCCGCCTGGCGGGCACGGTCGAGGAACTCGCGGATGGCCTCGACCACGAGATCGTGATCGTCCTTCTGCGGGAGGCCCGACACCGTGACCGTGCCGACGAAGCCGGCGTTCTTCACGAGTACGGGGAAGCAGCCGCCGTGTGCCGCGAATGTCTCTGGCGAAATTCCCAGCCGCTCGGAGAGCGTCTTGCCCTCGGCCGCGAGTTTGAGCCCCACGGCATACGAGCTGCGGAACATGCGCTTGACCAGGTTCTTCTTGCGCTCGATCCACGCCGCGTTGTCCGGCGTCGTCCCCGCGGCGGCGAAGTGGAACAGGCGCTGTCCGCTGCGCTCCACGTCGATGGCGATAGCGAGCTGCCGCGCGCGCGCCTTCTCCACCAGGAGGAGCCCGAGCTCGAGGGCGTCGTCGTTCGTGAACCGGTCGAAGACGAGCTCCCGCTCCTCGGCGTCTACCCGCTCCCGTTCCTGATCGAGGTCCGTCGGCATCGACCGGCGAGTCTACGACAGGGGAGACGGAATCAGAACCGCAGGAACGGCGACAGCGCTTCGCGCATCGCGATCGCGTGCATGGTCAGCAGATCGTTGTGCTGTCCGCCGGCCAGGGGGACGAGCTGGGCGTGCGGGAACAGGCGCGCGAGCCGTTCGCCCATCGTGAAGGGGACCACCTCGTCCTCAGTGCCGTGGACGATCAGCACCGGCAGCGCGATCGCCGGCGCTTTCGACTCGGTGTCGAACGGGTGCCGCACGAAGGCGGCCGGGAAGAACGGAAACATGCGCCGCGCCATCTCCACCACGGAGGTGAACGGCGAGATGAGGACGAGCCGCGCACCGAGGCCGCGCTTCGCCATCTCGGAGGCGACGCCGGTGCCGAGCGACTGGCCGAGGAGAACGACCCGCTCCGGACCGATCTGCCGGTCCGAGCGCAGCCAGAGCAGGGCGCTCTCTGCGGCGGCATACGCGCCTCGCTCCGACGGGCTCCCACCGGCGACCCCATAGCCGGGGTACTCCACGGCGAGGACGCCCATCCCGAGCGATCGGAGCAGCGAGATCATGGGGATGGAATCGGCGAGGTCCTCGCCGTTCCCATGGAAGTACGCGACGACCTTCTTGCCCTCGAAGAAGAGGAACGTGGCGCTGGAAGTCTTGACGAGGTTGTCCGGATACGCGGGCTCGCGGCCTTGCGGAGGCGCCGGAAAGATCATTGCCGTCTGTGAACAACTTCCAGCCACCGCTACCGCCAGGACACAGAGGCCGCCGACGGCAAGACCCCAGCGACGTTTGCTCACCCTACGTCACCGTCACCCGCGTGAACTTCCGCTTGCCGACCTTGAGCAGATGAACGCCCGGCAAGAGCTTCGCGTTGGGGTCCGACACCCGCTCGCCCTCGACGCTGACGCCGCCCTGGGCGATCAGCCGGCGAGCCTCCGACCCGGACGACGCCAGACCGAGCTGAGCAAGCGTCTTCGCCAGCGACACCGCGTCCGCTCCCGAATCGCGAGCGATCGCCCGCTCCTCCACGTCCTCCGGGACCTCGCGACGCTTGTGGACCAGCTCGAACTGCTCTTCCGCGGCCCTCGCCGCTTCCGCTCCGTGGTAGCGGGCGACGATCTCCTTCGCCAGCTCGCTCTTCGCCGCCTTCGGGTGCCCCCGGCGCAGCGCTTCGATCTCGGCCAGCGATCGCCGCGAGAGAAGCTCGTAGTACCTCCACATCAGGCCGTCCGAGATGCTCATCAGCTTCCCGTACTGCTCCTGCGGCGGCTCGGCGATGCCGACGTAGTTGCCGAGCGATTTGCTCATCTTGTCCCCGACGATCCTCCCGTTCACCTCGCGCGCATCGGTTCCCTCGAGCAGCGGCCCGGTGAGGCACACTTGCGGGGCCTGACCGTACTCCTTCTGCAACTGGCGGCCGACCAGCAGGTTGAAGAGCTGGTCGGAGGAGCCGAGCTCGACGTCTGCCTTCAGCGCCACCGAATCGTATCCCTGCGCCAGCGGATAGAGCAGCTCGTGCAGCGCGATCGGCACCTCCTTCTCCCAGCGTCTCTTGAAGTCCTCCCGCTCGAGCATGCGCGCGAGCGTGTACCGGGCGGCGAGCCTGATCAGCCCCGCCGAGCCGAGCGGGACCAGCCATTCGCTGTTGAAGCGCACTTCGGTCCGGTCGCGATCGAGAATGCGGAACACCTGCTTCTTGTACGTCTCGGCATTCGCGGCGATCTGTTCCTCGCTCAACGGCGGCCGCGTCGAGTTGCGCCCCGTCGGGTCGCCGATCATGCCGGTGAAGTCCCCGATCAGGAAGATGACGGTATGGCCGAGCTCCTGGAAACGCCGCATGCGCTCGAGCGGAACCGTGTGGCCGAGGTGCAGATCGGGGGCGGTCGGGTCGAACCCCATCTTGACCCGCAACGGCACCTGCTTGTCGTACGAATTCTGCAGCTTGCGCAGCAGGTCCTCGCGCGTATGCACGTCGACCGCGCCGCGCGTGACCTCCCCGAGCTGCTCTTCGGGAGTCGCCTTGCGCAGCTCCGAGCTCATTCCGCCACTCTCTGCTGCACGCGCGCAATGCTGCGCGCGCGGCCGGTGGCCTCGTCGATCTCCACCATCGCCCCCTGGAGATGGACGTCCCCTTGCGCGAGATCGAACGACGAGTGCCGCTGGGTGAGGAACCGCTCGATGGCATTCTCCTTCCGCAGGCCGATCACGCTGTCCCAGGGGCCGCACATTCCCACGTCGGTGATGTACGCGGTGCCGCCGCGGAGCACCCGTTCGTCCGCGGTCTGGATGTGCGTGTGCGAGCCGAGCACCGCGCTGACCCGGCCGTCCAGGTAATGGCCCATGGCGTTCTTCTCGCTGGTCGCCTCGCAGTGCATGTCCACGAAGATGCAGAGCACGCCCTGCGCGCGCATCGACTCGATCAGCCGGTCCGCGGTGCGGAAGGGGCAATCCAGCGGCTTCATGAACACGCGTCCTTCGAGGTTGATCACGCCGAGCCGCGCTCCCGAGCTCGCCGTCAACACCGCGTGGCCGCGCCCCGGTGCACCTTCGGGATAGTTCGCCGGCCGCAGCTGCCGCGATTCCGGCCGATTGAGGTACGGGCCGATCTCGCGCTTCGCGAACGTATGGTTGCCGCTCGTGAGCAGGTCGATTCCGGCCTCCAGCAGCTCGTCGGCGCTCTCCGGAGTGATCCCTGCGCCGCCGGCGGAGTTCTCCGAGTTGCCGATGCACAGGTCCAGCGCGTGCTGCTCCCGCAGGCGCGGAACCAGCTGGCGCACGGCGTTGCGCCCTGGCTTTCCCACGATGTCGCCGACGAACAGGATCTTCATGAGACGGAAACCCACCGCGCCTCGGTGCAGACCGCGCCGACGCGCCGATCATGCTCGCCGACCGGGACCTCCGGCACAAGCTGCGAATCGAACACCAATGCGACGCTCGGTCCTCCGTACGCGGCCAGCGTCGCGTCGTAGTGTCCCCGGCCGCGCCCGAGCCGTCGCCCCGCGGCATCCACGGCGATGGCGGGAACGACCAGCAGGTCGATGTCGGCGAGCGACACCGGACCGCCAGTGGGCTCCTCCACTCCGAGCGCGCCGGCGACGAAGACGCCTGCCGAGCGCCGGAACTGCAGGGCGAGCGCTCCGGGGACCACGGCGGGATAGCAGACCTCCCGCCCCGCGGCCTCCAGCGCCGCGGCGACCGACGCCGTGCCGCACTCGGAAGGCAGCGCCCGGTAGAGCGCGATGACCCGGGCGCCGGACTGCAACGCGGCCGCGGCGAGACGCTCCTGCGCCCCGACCGATGCGGCCACGAACGCGGGCGAACCGGGCTTCGGGGCCCGCGCGCGCACCTGCGCCCGCAGCGCCTGCTTCTGCTCGTTCAAGGAACTCATCCCGAAAAAGACTGGGAGCCGGCCTTCGAAAGCCGGCTCCCTGCAGAAAACCCCCGCCTTGGCCGTGTGAGCAGCATCGGTGGTGCCCTGCGCTATCGCAGGTGGGATCCCTGTTCTCCCGCTTCAGGCTTCCCCGGTGACCGCGCGGGGCGCGGCGGGGGCTTGCACACCACGGAATGTCAGGACCCCTGAATACAGCTATCGGGCACGAGGTCAGCTACCCATCACGCAATCCACGCAGGGGAAGACTCGAGGTCCTGCCCAATTCCTCCTCTGCGAGCAAGTCTGGGGCGACCCGCAGTCGCTGTCAACGCAACATTGCGCCCACCCGTGAGCACCCGTAGAGTGCTCGACATGGTCGCCTTCCTGCTCGCCGTGCCGGCGGCCGCCCCGACTCCGTGAGCACGCCCCGATTCGGCAAATACGAGATCCTCCAGTTGCTCGGCAGGGGCGGCATGGCGGAGGTGTACAAGGCGCGCGCCGTCGAGGGCCCGCGCAAAGGCCAGCTGGTCGCGCTCAAGCGGCTGACGCCACGCCTCGCCAGCGATCCGGAAGCGGTGGACCTGTTCTGCGGCGAGGCGGACGTCTCCGCCATGCTCAAGCACCCGCACATCGTCGAGGTGTTCGAGGCGGGGGTGGTCGGGGAGATCTATTACCTGGCGATGGAATACGTCGACGGGCGCGATCTGGCGCTCATCCTCGCGCGCTGCCGCGAGCGCCGGATCTTCCTGCCGGTGAATTTCGCCGTGCACATCGCGAAAGCCACGCTGGAGGCGCTCGCGTATGCGCACGAGGCGCGGGGCCCTACGGGGCTGCACCTGAACATCGTCCATTGCGACGTTTCGCCGTCCAACCTGTTCATCTCGCGGCTCGGGGAGATCAAGCTCGGCGACTTCGGGATCGCGAAAGTCCGCTCGCTCGGCGACGGCGACCAGAACGGCACGCTCTGGGGCAAGCTCGCCTATCTTGCGCCCGAGCAGCTCGAGCGGCGGCCGCTGACGACGCAGGTGGACCTCTGGGGCGCAGCCACCATCCTCTACGAGGCGCTCACGAACCAGCGGGCCATCCAGGGCGCCGACAACGAGGAGACGCAGGAGGCGCTGCGCGCTGGCCGGATCGCCGGCGTGGAGTCGCTGCGGCCCGACATTCCCCCCGGGCTAGGCGACGTCGTCCACCAGGCGCTGCAGATCGACCCGACGGCGCGATTCCACACGGCACAGGAGTTCGCCAACGCGCTCGAGCCGTTCCACGACGAGATCTCGGGCGGCGCGCTCGGGATCGCCTCCGTCGTCCGCGGCCTGTTCAGGACGTAGGCCGCGCAGTCTTCAGCAGCGGGCGCGCGCCACGATCCGGGGCAACACGGCGCAGACGCGGTCGATCTCCTCGGCCGTGTTGCCACTCCAGAGCGAGAACCGGATGGCGCCCCGGGCGAGCGCGGTCGGATATCCCATCGCGAGCAGCACCGGCGAAGGCTCCAGCGATCCCGAGCTGCAAGCGCTGCCCGTGCTCGTGGAGATTCCCTCCAAATCGAGCGCCGCCAGGAGGGTCTCCCCGTCACATCCCTCGAAAGCGACATTCAGTGTATTGCAGATCCGCGGCGCGGTCGAACCCGCCACGCGTGAACCAGGGATCTCGCGCGCGGCAGCCTCGAGGCGGTCGCGCAGCGCGCCGAGGCGTCCGGCAACGGCGGGCTGTTGCGCGGTGGCAAGCTCCAGCGCCTTGCCCATTCCGACGATGCCGCCCACGTTCTCCGTCCCGCCGCGCCGCCCCCTCTCCTGATGTCCGCCGCTCTGGATGGCGAAGACCTTGCGCCGCGTGGCCAGAATCCCCGCGCCCTTCGGACCCGAGATCTTGTGCGCGGACATTGTCAGCAGGTCCCAGGGGAAATCGAGCGGCATCTTCCCCGCCGCCTGCACCGCGTCGACGTGCAGGGGAATGCCGTGGTCGCGGCACATCGCGGCGATCTCGCGAAGAGGAAAGATGACGCCGGTTTCGTTGTTTGCAGCCATGGTCGAGCAGAGCGAAGCCCCCGGGAGCGCCCGCCTCAGGGCATCCAGGTCGAGTTCTCCCGACCCGAACACGGGCACGCGGACGCACTCCGGTACCGAGGCGCATGCTCCCGACACCGCGGGATGTTCGACGGCGGTCGTGACCACCTTGCCTGGACGGCTTCCGAGGATGGCGAGCGCGTCCGACTCGGTCCCGCCGGATGTGAAGATCACGTCCCGCGGCGCGCAGCCCAGCGCCCGCGCGCATCGCTCACGGGCGAGGTCGACGAGGGCGCGCGCGTCCTGCCCGGGTTTGTGCACGGACGACGGATTCGCGAAGAGCTCCGCCAGGGCCGGCATCATCTCCGCCATCACTTCGCGCGACAGCGGGGTGGTGGCGTTTGCGTCCAGGTAGACGGCTGCCGGAGTCACGGCTCGAGCGGAACCAACGGCGTCCCCGGGCCCGGGCGCAGGTGGAACGCGCGCAGGAACGTGGCGAAGATGTCGTTCGCGAGCAGCTCGGGCGAACGCCCGCGGAGCGGGATTCGCGCGCCGGCCATCGCTCCGTGGCCACCGGCGCTGCCGCCGAGCGGCGCGCAGACCTCGCGCACCAGCTTGCCGGCGTTGACGCGGCGGTCGTTCAAGCGGAGCGAAAGGTAGAGCTCGCCCTTGTACGATCCCGTCGCCAGCGACCAGCGCAGCCCTTCGAGGCTGACCAGCCTCTCGGCCACCTCGGGAACGATCTCCGGTACGTAGACCTCGCCCATGTCCGCGACGACCGCCTCGCCGCCGCCGTGCAGCCGAGCGCGCTCGTACGCCCGATGGTAGGCGGCGAAGTAGCGGGCAGGCACGGAGGGATGCTCGATGCGGGAGAGCGCCGGCTTGTCGATCAGGGGGAAGAGCCAGTTGTAGCAGTCGATGTCCGCCGGCTCGTACTCGCGCCCGAGGTCCCGGGTGTCGCTCTTGATCCCATAGAAGAGCGCGGTGGCGAGATGGGGGCCCGGAATGAGCCTCGCCGCGCGCAAATACTGGGTGACCATGGTCGACGTGGCGCCCGCCGGTCCGCCCACGTCGTGGAACGACGCCAGGAGCGAGGCCGGCCTTGCCGGGTGGTGGTCGATCACGAGCTGAGGCACCTCGGGAGAGGAAAGGGAGTAGTTCCCGACCTCCGGCTGCGTATCGACCAGGCAGACCAGGTCGCGCGGCTGGTGTTCGACGCGCGACACGGGCTGGATGGGGAGATGCAGCACCCGCAGCATGGCCTTGTTTTCCGCGCGGCCGATGATCCCGCCGTATGCCGCGGTCGTGCTCAGACCGGCGCACTGCCCGAGCAGGTAGGCGAGGCCGCACGCGCTCGCTACGGCATCGGGGTCCGGGTTGTCGTGCGTCAGGATCAGCGCACGGTGATGCCCCTTGGCAACCTGGAGCAGCTTGCGAAGGCGGTCGCGCTGGAGGAACTGATTTGAAGCAGGGTCCGGTGGCCGGTCTGTTTCGCGCGGCGAGGGGGCATTGCCCATGGACGTGGGGGGTACCTTAGCCGCGCCGGGGGAGGGTGGCAACGCGGGAATGGCGGCGATGTCGGGAATGCTCCTCCCTCAGCCGCTTGAGGCGCTGCAGGCACGCCCGGTTCCCTTCCGGTGGGATCTCGAGAAACCCGGGAACATCGCGGAATCTAGGGTCATTTACCAGCCGCCTGAATGCCAGGGGGCCGATTTTGCCCTTGCAGACGTGCTCGTGCCGATCGACCCGGGCACCGAGCGGCTTCATCGAATCGTTCAGATGGAAGGCCTTGAGCAGTCCGATGCCCAACACCCGCTCGAACTGCCCGAACGTCTCGTCGTATCCGCGATCGGTGGAGATGTCGTACCCGGCGGCGAACACGTGGCACGTATCCAGGCAGATGGCGACGCGGTCGGGACTCCGCACGCGGTCGCGGATCTCGCGCAGCTCCTCGAACGTCCTCCCCAAAGCGCTGCCCTGGCCGGCCGCCGTCTCCAGGAGCACGATGCAGTTTCCCTTGTGCGCGGCGAACGTCCGATCCAAGGCCTCCGCCACCGCCACGAGGCCGCGCGCGGTATCGGCGCACGAGCCGGGGTGGACGATCAGGTACGGGGCGCCGATGCGGTCACAACGCTGCAGCTCGTCGATGAACGCCTCGATCGATTTTTCGCGCAGGTCGCCAGGAACGCATCCGAGGTTGATCAGGTAGCTGGCGTGGACGCTGGCGGAAAATCCCGCTGCCTTCACGGCGGCGCGGAAGAGGGCAACGTCGCTCCGGGTGATCTCCTTCGACCGCCACATCCGGCTTGACTTCGTAAAGATCTGGACGGTCTCGGCGCCGTCCGCGAGAGCGCGCGGAAACGCCTCGTGTAGTCCGCCGGAGGTGGATTCGTGGGCGCCGAGGAGCATGAAGCCGGTCTATAAAGTGCGCTCGCGTCCGCGCACAAGGATTCCTGCGGCTGGCCCTCGCGATCGGCGTCATCGTGTGAGTCGAACAGCGCTCCCGGCCAGGCGAGCGCTCGGGCTTCAGTCTCGAGCCCTCGACGCGCAGTCTTCTGGCTGTTGACTGGCCCGTCTGGCCCATGCACAGTCTGTCGCTGGGGGGCAGCGGGCAGCGTAATGGCGAGCACCGAGAGTGGTACCGGGCGCCCTTTGTACCCGCGCGTTCGAGCACCCGTATATTTCACGCGGACGGTCTTGCGCTTTCTCGGCAGACGCAGGCGGATCGATCCGGGTCTCGGCGGTCTGCGCGTCTACACGGATGAGAAGACGAAGGTGGGTACGCGGCTGGAAATCGAAGTCTTCCTGCCGGATGAGACGAGCGTCGCGTGTACGACGGAGGTCGTCTGGGTCGAAAAGCTCCCCGCGGGAGCCGCGGCTCTCCACGACGTCGGCCTTCGGATCCTCGCAATCCATCCCCATGACCGCGAGCGACTCACGAAGGCGCTCGAGTCGACCTGAGAGTGTGCTCGCGGAAGCTGACGCCTGGGTCACCACCCGGCCGGTTCGGTAATTGTGACGTGCTCCCTCGAGGGAGGGCAGAGGCGGCCAATCGTTCCGGATGCTCAAGTTTCGCTCGATGGTCGTCCACGCGGAGACCCTGAAGCCCAAGCTGCAGCTGGTGAACGAGTCGAACGGGCCGGTCTTCAAGATGAGACGCGACCCGCGGGTGACCAGGGTCGGGCGCATCCTCCGCAAGTACTCGCTCGACGAGATGCCTCAGCTCATCAACGTGCTGCGCGGCGAGATGAGCCTCGTCGGACCGCGCCCATCGCTCGAGATCGAGGTCGCTCGCTACGAACCGTGGCATTTCCGCCGGTTCGCCATGCGGCCCGGTCTCACTTGCTTCTGGCAGGTTTGCGCCCGGCGCTACCAGAGTCCGTTCGACGAATGGATGCGGCTCGATCTCAAGTAAGTCGATCAGTGGAGCCTGCGCCTCGACCTCATGCTGATCCTCCGCACGTTCCGGGTCGTGCTCGGGGGCACCGGAGAGTGAAGCCGCCTTCGCTGGCCCCGACTATTCGCTGGCGGCGCGGCGGCGCGAGGTCTCGTTCCAGTTGGGCAGGAAGAACTTGAACGCGTTGTCGAGCGCGTTGTCCATGCTCTGCATCATCACCTGGCCGAACTGCGTCGCGTTCAGGCGGAGCGCGTCGTAGTAGGTCTCGCGATCCATGCTGTGGATCACCAGCGGCATGTAGCCGGCGCGGATCAGGATCAGGTTCAGCATCATCCGGCCGACCTTTCCGGAAAGATCCGAAAACGGGAAGATCTCCATGAAGCGGTGGTGCGAGTGCGTCGCTTGCTTGAACGGGTGCATGCGCACGAACTCTTCGCTCTCCATGAAGTGGAAGAGCTGCTCGAGCGCCGGCTGGATCTGCACGGGCTGCACGATGTCGTGGAAGTACGTCCGGTGCAGGGGCATGTCGCGGCGGAACTGGACCGGCGTGCGATTGGGAAGATTGCTGTAGAGCACCTCGTAGAGCTTCTTGACGAGGACCAGGGTGTACCTGAGCTGCTTCGCCTTGGCTTCCTGCTTGATGAACTCGATGGCGTTGAGCTGGTTCCGCACTTCGGTGAACGAGTGCACCATGCTGGAGTCGACCATGCCCGGGCTCGGATCGAGCGCCTGGCGCAGCTCGGCGTGCGTGAGCACCATGCCTTCGAGAGCGCACTCGTGGTAGATCCACGAGAGCTCGTACTTCTCGAGAAAGTCTTTGGTCTCTCGCGGACGCTCCCGCATCAGCTCCCGTACGTCCTCGGTCCGGTCATCGAGGTCGAGATACTGGGTCCGGCTCATCCGGCGGCGCTCCTTTTTCTACAGCGAACTCAGTAATTTAGCTCGGCCGTAGAGCAACCAAGCTAGCAATTTTGGAGAGTGGTCGTCAACGGAAAATTCGGCTGCTGCTGGTGCGCATCCATGCCACATCGGGATCGACCCCCTCCGCCAACCGGACGGCCACGCCCCCGAACCATCTGTCATTGGGCGAACAAGGGCTTCAACCGCGACATTCCATCGCGATCCCTGAATCCGTTATGGCGCGTTGCGTCGCGGCACGGTGCTGCGTCCGGAGCACACCTCTAGTCGCGTCTGTAGCGCGGCGTCCTACCGCGCCAGCGCTCGACCGCCGTTCGCCTCGGTCTGCGCGGGTGCGTCGAGCGGCGTCAGCCACTCCGAATATCGGGGTTCCATACCCCGCACGGCGCGGAAGAAGGTGGACTGGATCTCGCGGGTGAGGGGCCCCATCGCGCCGGCGCCGATGCGGCGGTCATCGACCTCTCGCACCGGCGTGATCTCCGCGGCGGTGCCGCACATGAACGCCTCGTCCGCGCAGTACAAGTAGTCGCGGCTGAAACGGCGCTCCTCGACGGAAATCCCCTTGTCCTTGGCGATGCGGAGGATCGACTCCCGCGTGATCCCCTCGAGGATCCCGCCGGCCGCCGGCGGCGTGTACAGGACGCCGTCGCGGACGAGGAAGAGGTTCTCGCCCGTCGCCTCGGCGACGTATCCCTGCTGGTCGAGGAGGATCGCCTCGTCGTAGCCGGCCATCAGCGCTTCGCGCTTCGCCAGCACGCCGTTGAGGTAGTGGCCCGTCACCTTCGCGCGCGTCGGGTCGGAGTTCATGTGCATCCGGGTGTAGGAGCTGATCTTCACCCGGATGCCCTTCTTGAGCCCTTCCTCGCCGAGATACGCGCCCCAGTACCAGGTGGCGATGCAGAGGCGCACCGGGTTCACCGCGCCAACTCCCATCAGCCCGTCCGCGTAGTAGGCGATGGGCCGCAGGTATCCTTCGTTCATCTTGTTGGCGACCATCACCTGCTTGCAGGACTCGAAGACCTGCTCCTTGCTGAAAGGCATCTCCATCAGGCAGATGTGCGCGCTCTCGAAGAGCCGGCGGACGTGCTCGCGCAGGCGGAAGATCGCCCCGCGGCCGTCGGGCTGCGGGTAGCAGCGAATGCCTTCGAAGACGGCCACTCCGTAATGGAGCGAGTGCGTGAGGACGTGCACTTTCGCGTCGGCCCAGGGGACGAGCTTGCCGTCCATCCAGATGAACTGGGATTCCTTGAGCTTCTCGACTTTCTTCGCGGCCACGATTCGCCTCGGCTTGAAGGTCGGGCGCGCCCTCTTAGCACGCACGTCCCGGTAAAAGAAAGATGCAGCCGTCCGGTGGCGCTTTTCAGCTTGGAAGTGGAGGGATTGGGGCGAGCAGGCGTTGCAGGGTGGGGAGCTCGTCGAGGAGCTCTTCCTTCGCCGAGCGCACGATGGATTGCAGGGCGCGCTGGCTGGGAAGCAGGGCCAGTGGAGACAAGGTCCTGCGAAAGGCCTTGTAGACGTGCGCGTAGGGCCGGTTCCGGGCCACCGCCGGGGCGGCGATACTCTGCAGCGGGAGCCAGAGCGGAGTCATCAGCCGCGGCGCGAATCCGTCGAGCGCGAAGATGACCACGTTCCGGCTTCCCAGCCCGGGGAGCCCCGCGCGCTGCACGTGCTGCCAGGCCGTGCGCACCGGAACGTTGTCGACCACGCCGCCGTCGCAGAGGCGGAGGAGATCGTGCCTCTCGAGCAGTCCCTGCAGCAGCTCGTGCATGCGCGCGTCGTCGCGCAGCACGTCGTAGTGGATGACTCCGGGCACGCTGGCCGAGAAGCCGACCGCGTCGATGGCATCGGCCTGGCGCGTTTCTTCCGAGGCGCCGAACACCAGCCGGGCAGTCAGCCGCGGGATTCGCGCGAGCTCGGAGATCGCCGCCGTCAGCTGCTGTACGTTGCGATGCAGCGCGCGGATTCCCCACCGCGACGGATCGGGATCTGGCACACCGACCATCGCCTCGTACTCCTCGAGGGGGCGCGGGAGCTTGCCGCGGCGGATCCCCGTGACGGTGACCAGCAGGGGAATGGGAAGATCGGACATGCGGACGGGAGATCCATCCGGATGCCGGAACCAGTGGCCGATCGCTGCCCGCAGGTGCAGGCGCAGCGGTCCCGGCAGGCCGTACACGCTCGGCTGCGGGACGAGGCGGAAGATCTTCCTGTAGGTGAGGTCCTGGAGGATCTCGGGAATCCGGGCCAGGTCGAATCGCCGCTCTCGCGCGCGGAAGAGCCCGAGGATCGCTCCCATCGAGCTGCCCGCCAGCATCGCGGGCTGAAGGCCTGCCGCCTCGAGCAGCGCGAAGGCGGCGAGGTGCACGTATCCGGTGCCGCCGCCTCCGCCGCAGACGAGAACCAGGTGCCGCTCGCGCACTTCGCGGTCGAGCCGCTCGCCGGGAAGGCGGTGCCCGAGTTGCTGCGCGATCTGGGCCAGCGCTTCCTGGGCGATCCGCTGCGCTTCGCGAGCGGCCGGCAGCAGCTCGTGCGGCGCGGCCAGGAGCGGCCGCTGCGGATCGAGCAGCGGCCAGAGCACCTGCACGAGCTTCTCGCGGAAGGGGCGCAGGATCGCCGCCACGGCGACGTCGCGTCCGTCGGGGGCGCGCACGTGCCAGCAGCGGCTGAGCGCGAGCGCGTACCTGATCGAGGTCTCGTCGCGATCGTCGAGCCGCCCGCGTGCCGCGACCGCCGCGCGAGCGAGCTGGGTCTCCATTGCGGTGAGGGGCCCGACCTCCGCGAATCTCTCCTGGAGCAGCGTCATGGCGGGACGTGCCCGCTCGGCGCTTTCATGCGCCTCCAAGCACACGCAGGAACGCGCCGCGGACCTGGGTGGCGGTCCGCTGGTAATCGGCGAGCAGCTCCTCCCCGGCGCGCGGGCCGGAGTAGCCCATCCGGCGCGCGAGCCTCAGCAGCTCGGGGCCGCTCTCCGGAATGCGGTCGACGGAGCGGTCGCGGACGATCCGCAGCCGGGACTCCAGACGGCGCAAGAAGCGGTAACCGCGGGCGAGCGCCGCGTGATCCTGCGGGCCGAGATGGCCATGCTTCAAGAGCAGTGCGAGCGCCTGCGACGTGTTTGCCGAGCGTACCGATAGCTCCGTCGCCCCGTGCGCGAGCTGGAGGAACTGCACCGCGAACTCCACGTCCACGAGGCCTCCGCGCCCCAGTTTGGAATTGTACAAGCCGCCTGATTCGCCGGCAATTTCGCGCTCCATGCGATCGCGCATCGCCAGCAGCTCTTTCGCTGCCGCGCCGCGGTCGATGGGCCGGAACACGCTCGGCTCGAGCACCTGCGCGAACGCGCGGGCGAACAAAGCCTCGTCGCCGGCGACGGGACGGGCGCGCAGCAACGCCTGCCGTTCCCAGAGGCGCGCTTCGCGCGCGTGATAGGAGTCGAGCGCATCGAACGAGATCACCAGCGGCCCATGGTTTCCGCTCGGCCGCAGGCGCGTGTCGATCCGGTAGAGGAACCCCTCGCGCAGGGGAAGCGCGAGGTGGCTGATCAGCTTCTGCGCGATGCGCGCAAAGTATTCGTGGTTGGCGCCGTGCTCTCCGGCGGACGAGTAGAGGAAGAGGAGGTCGAGGTCGGAGTGATATCCGAGCTCGCGGCCCCCCAGCTTGCCGAGCGCGATCACCACCATGGTCGCGTCGCGCTTTCCGTAGCGCTTCTCGATCTCCGCCCATGCCAGCGAGAAGCAGGCCTCGACACAGGCATCGGCCAGATCGGACAGCTGGCGCGAGACCTGCTCGACGGCCAGCGCGCCGGCCACGTCGTGGAGGGCGATGCGCAGCACCTCCTCGTTGCGGAAGCGCCGCAGCTCGGTGAGCGTCGCCTCCACGTCGGACGCGGGAACGGCGCGCAGCCGGTTGCCCAGATCGGCCCGCAGATCCGCTCGTTCGCGCACCAGGGCGGCCGAGCCGCGCAGCACGAGCTGATCGATGAGCTCGGGATGGCGCAGGAGCTGCCGGGACAGGTAATCGCTCGATCCGAAGAGCGAGACCAGGAGCCGGGTGGTGCGCGGGCTCTGGGCCAGCAGCTCGCCCGTGACGCGCGGATTCGCCAGGCTGCCGAACAGGTCGGCCAGGTGCCGCAGGGCCTGGTCCGGATCCGGGGCCGCCGCAAGCTCCATCACCAGCGCCGGACCGAGCGGCTGCGGATCCTGGAAGGGCGTGCCGCGCTTGCGCGCTAGCCTCGCCAGCTCCTCGGCGCTGGCGTCCGGCTGATCGAATCCGAGCTCCGCCAGGGCGGCGGAGCGCTGCCGGGTGGTCGCCTCGGGGTCGGCGGCGGCGGCGGCACGCGGGTCCGCGCCGGGCGCATCTCCGGAGGCGACGCGGAGCAGATCCTTGAAGCGCGCCTCCACGTTGGAGCGGTGGGCGGCCAGATCGCCCTCCATCGCCGCCGCGTCCGGGTAACCGGCGCGGCGCGCCAGGCGCTCGCGCTCGCGCGGGTCCTCGGGCACGGCGTGCGTCTGCCGCTCTGCCACCATCTGGATGCGGTGCTCGAGCCGGCGCAGGACCACGTACGCCTCGCCCAGTTCGTCGCGATCGCGGCTCGAGATCAGGCCCGCGTAGAGGAGCCTGTCCAGCGCCTTGAGCGTCCCGCGCACGCGCAGGTTCGGATCCCGGCCGCCGTGGAGGAGCTGAAGGGCCTGGACGAAGAATTCGATCTCGCGGATGCCGCCGCGCCCGAGCTTCAGATCGACGCCGGCGGCGCGGGCCGCTTCCTTTTCCGCGCGCGCCTTGAGCTGGCGCATCTCGTCGATCGCCTTGAGGTCGAAGTACTTGCGGAACACGAACGGCATGAGGCGGAGCAGCGCCTCTTCGCCGGTCGCCAGATCCCCGGCGATGGGACGCGCCTTGAGCAGGGCAAAGCGCTCCCAGGGGGCGCCCTGGGCCTCGTAGTAGAGCTCGAGGCCGCGGATGGCATTGACGATGGGACCGTTGCGGCCCTCCGGTCGCAGATCGAGGTCCACCCGGAAGACGAACCCGCCTTCGGGCGCCGCCCCGGGCGACCCGACCGAGGCCGTGACGGACTCGGCCAGGCGCGCGTAGAACGCGAAGTGATCGATCGGGTGGGGCCCCTGGGTCCTGCCGTCCTTGTCGTACACGTAGAGCACGTCTGCATCGGAGGAGAAGTTCAGCTCCTCTCCACCCAGCTTGCCCATGCCGATGACGCAGAATCCGGAAGGGCTGCTCGCGCTACGCCCCGCCGGCGGGCCGTGCATCGCGCACAAGCGACGGTAATGGAACTGCGTGGACACCTCGAACGCCTGTGCGGCGAGCCGCGAGAGATCGCGGGTGACCTCCGGGATCGACGCGCCCGAGAGATCGCGCAGCGCGATGCGCAGCACCTCCGCATGCTTGTGGCGCCGCAGCCGGCGCGCGAGCGAGACCGCGTCGGTGCAGAGAGCGGTGCGAAGCGGAACCGGCTCATCCGGGAACCGGGCGCAGCCGAGCAGATCGACGAGCCGTGGACGCGCGGCGAGGGTCTGGGCGAGGAATTTCGAGCCTGCGCAGACGCGGACCAGCGGCGCGAGCGTCTCGCGGGCCGCCGGGCCTCCGTAGCGGTCCTTGCGGGCGGCCAGCGCGCGGACGGAGCCGGCGAGCGCCCCGTCGGGTTCGGCGCTCTGCGCGCAGAGCCCGAGCAGCTCCGCAGCCGGCAGCCCGGTCTCCGCAGGCATGCGCGCCGCGAGACGTTCCGCCCGCTCGGCGTCCTCCCAGCCGGGCGGGGCTTGCGTCCAAGGCGACCCGTGCACGTCGGGAGTGTAGCAGTGGCCCTGGAATTGCCGTGCCAAACCCGAGTCGCTATGCTCATTTCATGCAGCATCCGGAAGGCCGCGAAGCGCTCGCACCCGAGACCTTCCGCCCCTGGATGGCGCTGCGCACGGTGGTCATGGGAGCCGCGACGCTCTGGATCGCGGTGTTCTTCGCGCTGGCCGCGATGCAGGGGGCGACCCGTTCGTCGTTCCTCTCCGCGGCCTTCTTCGTGGTGCTCTTCACCGCCTGCTCGCTCTTCTACAACCGCCTCGCATTCATCGTGACCGAGAGCGGACTGACGGTGCGGACGGTGGCGATGGAGCGCACCGTCTCCTTCAGCGACATCCTCCGAGTCGACGTGATGCCCGGGCTGATCGGGACTTCATACGCGGTTCGCACGCGCCTGGGGTCGCTGACGTTCTCGTCGCTGCTCGCAGGGCACCAGCGGCTGTGCGATCTGATCGTCCGGCGGGCGCGTCTGGCGTAACCTGGCGCGCGTGCGCGCCGCGGTCCTCCTGCTCTCAGTCGCTTGCGCCCGGTCCGGCAGGGACTACTTGGTGCACCGTGCGAAGGGCGCCATCGAGATCGACGGCGTCCTGGCGGAGTCCGCCTGGGACCGGGCGGACAAGGCCGGACCTTTCGTGCGCAGCCTCGACGGCAAGCCGGCCAGCGCGGCGACCGAGGCGCGGCTTCTCTGGGACGACGACTACCTCTACGTGGCGTTCCTCGCGGAGGACACGAACGTCTCCGGCACCTTCTTCAAAGACGACGAGAAGCTGTACACGTCGAACGTGGTCGAGATCTTCCTCGATCCCTCAGGGGACGGGTCGCACTACGACGAGATCGAGGTCGCGCCCACCAACGCGCTCTTCGACGCCAGCTTCGCCGGCGGAGCCCGCCAGGGGATGGACCTCTCCTGGTCGTCGCATGCAAAGCACGCGGTGCACGTGGACGGCACGTTGAACGATCCGCGCGACGTCGATCGCGGGTGGACGGTCGAGCTGGCGATCCCGTTCGCCTCCCTCACCGGCATGCCGAAGCCGCGCCCGCAGCGCGGCGACCGATGGAAGTTCAACCTGTACCGGCTCCGCCAGGGTCCTGGGCAGCCCGGCGAAGGTCAGGCCTACTCTCCGCCGATGCGCGGAGACTTCCATGCGCTCGACCGCTTCGCGACCATGAGGTTCGAGGACTAGCCGCTCCCGCGCCGAAGGCGCGGGTATGCGGCTATTGTTGTTGGACTGTACAGGTCATGAGACGCGCTCTTGAGTCGGTCAGTCTTGCCATCTGTGGACCTGCACCATGTGGCCGTCGCTCTCGGCGACGACGGCCCCCTCCGAGGTGAGGAAATGGACGCCGGGCGTGCGCTCCACCACTTCCGGGTTCGGAAAACCGAATCGGTTGCCGGCGCCCACGCAATACACGGTGAACGCGGGCGCCACGCGCCGGAGGAACGCCTCGGTGCTGCTCGTCCGGCTGCCGTGGTGCGGCGCCTTCAGCACCTGCGCGCGGAGCTCCGCCCCGCTCTGGGCAAGATCCGCCTCGGCGAGCGCCTCCGCGTCGCCGGCGAAGAGCACCGCCACCTCGCCGTGCACCAGCCTCAGGACGATGGAGTTGTCGTTCAGCGACCATCCTTCCTCGAACCGCGAGAGGACCTCGACCCGTACGCCGCCGAGAGAGGATTCGTGCGGCTCGCGCACTGGGACTCCGCGCCTCGCCGCCCGCGCGCGCACCGCGGAAGCGATGGGATCGCGCTCCGCGGTCATCCACAGCTCGCCGACGGACATCCGATCCAGCACTGTCATCAGCCCGCCCGCGTGGTCGGGATGCGGGTGCGTCAGGACCACCACGTCCAGGCGGTGGATGCCGAGCTCCGCCAGCGCCGGTACGATGTCGCGCGCTCCGGGGTCGAACTTGCCCGGCCAGCGCAGATCGCCGCCGGCATCGATCAGCATCGCGTGTCCTTCCGGGAGCTGCACGACGGCGGAGTCGCCCTGGCCCACCGCGAGGAACACGATGTTCATTCCCTCCCGCGCGTGCGCGATGGCTGCGCGCGATCCGGCGAGGATCGCGAGCAATGCCCAAGGCGCGAGGGCGGCGCGGAACGCGCGGCGCACGCAGAGCAGCACTCCTGCGTACCAGAGGACGCAGGCGATCAGGCCGGGCGCTGCGATCACGGCCGTGGCGAAAGGCAGCGAGGCGAAGAAGTGAGAGGCGGCGAGAGTTGCCGCCGCCAGCAGATCGGCGATCCACCACAAGAGAAGCAGATCGAACGGCACCAGAAGCGTGGCGACCGGGATGGCCGCGAGACCGGGAAGCAGCCCGAGCGCGTTCGCGGCGATGGAGACGAGCGATAAACGGTGGAAGGCGGCGGCTAGCAGGGGAGCGGTGCACAGCGCTGCCGCACCCGTCGCGCAGCCGAGCCCCAGCAGGTGTTCCAGGAACCGCCGCCAGATCGGAGCGCCGGACGCCGGGCGGGGCACCGGAAGCAGATCGCGCAGCGGGCGCGCGAGCAGGATCAGGCCCGCGATGCCGGTCACGGAAAGCTGCAGCGCGAGATCGTGGGTCGCCGCCGGGTCGACGAGCGCGCAGGAGGCAGCGCCGAGCGCGAGCGTCGTCAATCCATCGGTGCGGCGCGCGGCCGCGGAACCGAGCAACACGACGGACGCGCCGACGCCGGCGCGCACGGCCGGCCAGGGCGCACCCAGCAGCAGGACCTCGAAGGCGGCGAAGGGAAGGGCGATGGCGGCCCCGAACACGCCCGCACGCAGGCGGTGCGCCCACGGCATCCGCAGCCAGGCGCGGCGTGCCAGCTCCCGGATGAGCAGCGCCACGACCGCAAGGTGAAGTCCGGAGCTGGCGAGCAGGTGGACGAGCCCGCTTGCTGCCAGCTCGTCTTCCGCCTCGCGCGACAGACCGCTCCGGTCGCCGACCGCCAGCGCGGTGACGAGGGCTGCGTGCTCCGGCGAGGTGCAGAGAACGAGTGCGCGCTCAGCGAATCGGTGGCGGACCTCGTCGAACCAGCGCCAGATGCGCGGCCCGCGCCCGAGGACCTCGATCACCTCGGCGCTGCCTTCGACCGCGATGCCGCGGGCCGCGAGCTGCGCCCGGCGATCGCGTCCGCCCGGGTTCAGCCGCCCGGGCGGAACGTGCACTTGCCCGAAGAACCTGGCCCGGTCGCCGCGGTGGACCGCGATGCCGCGCAGCCGGATCGCCGCGAGGCCCTGCGGCACGCGCACGACGTCCGGGGAGATGACGACCCCCTCGAATTCCTCCCCGAGGGTGAAAGGTGCCACCTGCTCCTGCGCCGCTCCGCGCAGGAGCCCGAGCGCAAGACCCGCGGCCGCGGCCCGGGCAGGGCGCCAGATCGCAAGAGGCAGGGCTGCAAGCGCTGCCCACCACGCGAGAGAAACACCGAAGAAAGCGCCGGCAAGAAATGCCGCGCACGCGACCAGCAATGGCCGGACGCCCACCGCCCCCCTCCCCCGAATTCCGCGTGTGTGCGTTTGCCTACATCGACCGCACGCGAGCCCGCCACGCTACACCCCGTTCGTAATCGGCGTCAAGCCCACCCTTGACCTCCCATGGCGCTTCGTGTTAAAAGCCCCTTCCTATGCAGACTTTCAAGGTCGGCGACAAAGCCGTCTACCCGGGGCAGGGCGTCGGCGAAGTGATGGGGATCGAGCACAAGGACATCGCTGGCCAGCGGCAGTCCTTCTACGTCCTCAAGATCATGGAAAACGGGATGAAAATCCTCATCCCCATCAACAAGGTCGGGTCGGTGGGGCTCCGCTCTCTCATCGACGAGAAAGCCGTAAACAAGGTCTACACGATCCTGAAGCAGAAGGACATCTCCGTCGATTCGGCCACTTGGAACCGCCGCTACCGCGAGTACATGGAGAAGATCAAGACCGGCTCCGTGTTCGAGATCGCGGAAGTGCTGCGCGACCTCTACCTGCTCAAGTTCGACAAGGACCTGAGCTTCGGCGAGCGCAAGATGCTCGATACGGCGCGCAATCTCTTGATCAAAGAGCTCTCGCTCGCCAAGGGCGTCAACGAGGACGACATCGAGGGCGACCTGAAGACCATCTTCAACTGCTGATCCGTCCTCCGGCGGTCTCCAGCACCAGGATCGTCCACGGCCGCGGCCGTTCCACGTGCCGCGGCCGTGCCGCAAGGGCCGCGCCGGCTCTGGTAGAAGAGATCCATGCCGTTGCGCGTCTTCAACACGCTCGCCAACGAGAAACAGGACTTCACTCCGGTCCGCCCGGGGCGCATCGGTATCTACGTGTGCGGCATCACCGTCTACGACCTCGCGCACATCGGCCATGCGCGGATGCTGAGCGCCTTCGACGTCGCGGTGCGGTTCCTGCGCTGGGCGGGCTGGGAAGTGGCGTTCGTCCGCAACTGGACCGACGTGGACGACAAGATCATCCGCCGTGCGCTCGAGCGCGGGCAGGACCCCGGGCAGCTCTCCGAGCACTTCATCGAGGAATGTCGCCGCGACATGCAGTCCCTGGGGGTCATGGTGGCGGATGTCGAGCCGAAGGCGACCGACCACATTCCGGAGATGCAGGCGCTCATCGCGCGCCTGATCGAGCGCGGGAACGCGTATGCCTCGCAGGGCGACGTCTACTTCGCCGTGCGCTCCTTCGCCGGGTACGGGAAGCTCTCCAAGCGCCACCTCGACGATCTGCGTGCCGGGGCGCGCGTCGAGCCCGGCGAACAGAAGCGGGACCCGCTCGATTTCGCTCTCTGGAAGGCGGCGAAGCCCGGAGAGCCGGCATCGGTGACCTGGGAGAGCCCCTGGGGGCCCGGCCGGCCCGGGTGGCACATCGAGTGCTCGGCGATGTGCCAGAAGTACCTGGGGACCACGTTCGACGTGCACGGCGGCGGAAAGGACCTGGTGTTTCCCCACCACGAGAACGAGATCGCGCAGAGCGAGGCCGCCAGCGGACAGGAGCTGGCGCACTACTGGCTGCACAACGGTTTCATCACCATGGACGCGGAGAAGATGAGCAAGTCGCTGGGGAACGTTCGCACCATCCGCGACCTCCTCGCCCACTGGGACGGAGAGGCCCTGCGCGCCTTCTTGCTCTCGACGCACTACCGGCATCCGATCAACTTCACCGAGGCCGCCGTGCTCGAGGCCGACCGCCGCGTGGACTACTTCTACGAGTCGCTCGCCAAGGGCGACGCCTACCTGGCGCAAAAGAAGCTCGCCGGCCGATCCGGGTCCGAGCCGCTGGGCGAGCACGTGCTGGCGTTTCGCGAGGCGATGGAGGACGACTTCAACACGGCGGAGGCGCTGGCGCGGCTCGAGCGCCTCTACGGCACCTTGAACGCCCGCATCGACGCGAAGGCGCGGCCCGACGAGGTGGCGGCGCTGCTGCAGACCGCGCGGGCCCTGTCGGGGGTGCTCGGGCTCGCATCGCGCGCGCCGCTCGAGGCCGTGCGCCAGCGGCGCCAGATCGCGGCGGGACGCAAGGGCATCGATCCGAAGTGGGTGGAGGAGCGCATCGGCGCTCGCATCGCAGCGCGCAAGGCGAAGGATTTCGTGCGGGCGGACGCAATCCGCGCAGAAGTCGCCGCCCGCGGCGTCGAGCTGCGCGACGGGCCCGGAGGGACCGAGTGGCGCGTGGTGCTGTGAACCGCCTGCTGACGGCCCGGCTCGAGCTGGTCCAGCTCGATTTCGCGGCGATCGACGCTTGGGTCGCGCGCGACGCGGGAAGGCTCGAGGAGCTGACCGGGGCGCGTTTCCCGCAGCCCGTCGACGCGCCGCCGCTCTTCGACGCCGACCTGCCACGAATCCGCGATTCGCTTGCCGGCGGCCGCACGGCCGGTCCGTGGCTCTTCGTCCTGCGGGACACGCGGGAACCCGTGGGTGCGGGGGGCACCGCCGCCATGGGCGACGGCACCCTCTTTCTCGGCTACTCGGTCTGGCCGAAGCACCAGCGCCGCGGCTACGCGTCGGAAGCGGTGCTCGCGCTCTGCGCGCATGGCATGGCGCAGCCTGGGGTAAAGCGGATCCGGGCAACGATTCCGGCCGGCCACGTCGCTTCCGAGCGGGTATCCGAGCGCGCCGGCCTGAAGCGGGTGGGCAAGGAGTTCGATCCGGACGTCGGCGACGTGGGCATCTTCGAGAGGGCGGTGTAGAGCGCTTCTGCGGCTGTTAGACTGACCCCTCATGCCCTTCAAGCTGCGCAGCGACTACAAGCCGCAGGGCGACCAGCCCCGGGCCATCGCCGAGCTTGCGGCGGGGATCAAGCGGGGGGACAGGCACCAGGCGCTCCTCGGCGTGACCGGCTCGGGCAAGACGTTCACCGTCGCGAACGTCGTGGCGCAGGTGCAGAAGCCGACGCTGGTGATCGCGCACAACAAGACGCTGGCGGGCCAGCTCTTCGGCGAGTTCAAGGAGCTGTTTCCGGAGAACGCCGTCGAGTTCTTCGTCAGCTACTACGATTACTACCAGCCGGAAGCGTACGTTCCCTCGACGGACACGTACATCGAGAAAGACTCCACCATCAACGACGAGATCGACCGCCTGCGGCACTCGGCGACCCACTCGCTGCTCACCCGCAACGACGTGCTCATCGTGGCCTCGGTCTCCTGCATCTACGGCCTCGGCACCGCCGAGGCGTACTACGAGCTGAAGGTGGCGCTGCAGACCGGAGAAGAGTATCCGCGGCACAAGCTGCTGCGCGATCTGGTCGAGATCCAGTACGAGCGCAACGACCACGACTTCTCCCGCGGCACCTTCCGGGTGAAGGGCGACACCATCGAGATCTTCCCCGCCTACGAGGAGGAGCGGGCCATCCGCGTCGAGCTGTTCGGCGACGTGGTGGAGAGCATCAAGGAGATCGATCCGCTGCGCGGCAAGGTGCTCGGCACCCTCGAGAAGATGTCGATCTTCCCTTCCTCGCACTACGTCACCTCGGGAGAACGGCGCAAGTCCGCCATCCAGGCCATCCGCGAGGAGTTGCGCGACCGCCTGATCGTGCTGCGCGGGCAGGACAAGCTGCTCGAGGCGCAGCGGCTCGAGCAGCGGACGATGTTCGATCTGGAGATGATCGAGCAGATGGGGTTCTGCAGCGGGATCGAGAACTACTCGCGCCACCTGAGCGGCCGCAGCGCGGGAGAGCCGCCCCCGACGCTGCTCGACTACTTCCCGAAGGACTTCCTGCTGGTGATCGACGAGTCGCACCAGAGCGTCCCGCAGATCGGGGCGATGTATCGCGGCGACCGCTCGCGCAAGGAGACGCTGGTCGAGTACGGGTTCCGCCTGCCGTCGGCGCTCGACAACCGGCCGCTGCAGTTCGGAGAGTTCGAGCGGCTGGTGAACCAGGCCATCTACGTCTCCGCCACCCCGGCGGAATACGAGCTGCAGAAGAGCGAAGGGGTGATCGTCGAGCAGATCATCCGGCCGACGGGGCTCGTCGATCCGGAGGTCGAAGTCCGCCCCGTGGCGCAGCAGGTCGACGATCTGCTCGAGGAAGTGCGCAAGCGGGCGGCGGTCAGCCAGCGCGTGCTGGTGACCACGCTGACCAAGCGCATGGCGGAGGACCTCACCGAGTACTTCGCCGATCTGGGAGTGCGCGTGCGGTACATGCATTCCGACATCGACACGCTCGAGCGTCTCGCCCTGGTGCGCGATCTGCGGCGGGGACTGTTCGACGCGCTGATCGGGATCAACCTGCTCCGGGAGGGCCTGGACATCCCCGAGGTGTCGCTGGTCGCGGTGCTCGACGCGGACAAGGAAGGCTTCCTGCGCTCGAGCGTGTCGCTCATCCAGACCATCGGCCGCGCGGCCCGCAACGTGGAGGGGAGGGTCATCCTCTATGCCGACAGGGTGACGGCCTCGATGAAAGCGGCGATCGAAGAGACCGAGCGGCGGCGGGCGAAGCAGGTCGCCTACAACAAGGAGCACGGGATCACTCCGCAGTCCGTCAAGCGCGCCATCCTCGACATGGCCATCCATGCAGTGGCCTCGGGCGCGGACGAGGCGCTGGCGGGGAAGGAAGAGCTGGCGGGATACCTGCCCGAGGACCGCAAGGACGTTCCGAAGGTGATCGCGCAGCTCGAAGCCGAAATGCGCGCGAAGGCCGAGGAGCTTGACTTCGAAGGCGCCGCCATGCTCCGGGATCGGATCCAGGCGATCAAGGACCTCGATCTGGGGATCATGCCCAAGCGGCCCGAAGTGCTGAAGCAGGAGGCGCGCGCCGCCGCGGGCTTGCCGACCCGCCCCGCCGGGCAGAACCGCCGCGGCCGGCCGAACGGACGGCCCGGATCGCAGCGACGCTGAAGCGATGCTCTCCGCTGAGCTGAAGCAGAAGCTCGAGACGCTGCCGACGCAGGCCGGCTGCTACGTGATGAAGGACAAGGCCGGCGACGTCGTGTACGTCGGCAAGGCCGTCAACCTGCGCGCCCGCGTCGGCCAGTACTTCCAGGAGCGCAGCAGCGATACCCGCGCTTTCATCCCCTTCCTCGAGGATCTCCTTTCCGACGTGGAGGTGATGATCACTCCGTCCGAGAAGGACGCGGTCCTGCTCGAGAACGAGCTGATCAAGAAGTACCGGCCCCGCTTCAACGTCAAGCTGCGCGACGACAAGAACTTCATCTCGCTGCGGCTCTCGAACACGCACCCCTACCCGCGGCTGGAGGTGGTCCGGCGCGTGCGCAAGGACGGAGCGCGGTACTTCGGGCCGTTCGCGAGCGCGTCGTCCATCCGGGAGACGCTGAGCATCGTGAACCGCCACTTCCAGCTCCGCACCTGCACCGACTCGGTGATGGCGAATCGGCGCCGGCCCTGCCTGCAGTACCAGATCAAGCGCTGCCCGGCGCCTTGCGTGTACAACGTTCCGCAAGAGGAGTACCGGCGGTCCGTGGAGGAGGTGGCCCTCTTCCTGGAGGGCAAGGCCGACGAGCTGACCGGCCAGCTGCAGACACGGATGAAGGATGCTTCCGGCAAGCTCGAGTACGAGCGTGCCGCCCAGCTCCGCGACCAGCTCCACGCCATCGAGCGCAGCCTGGAGAAGCAGCGCACCGTGCTCGGCGAGCTGCTCGACCAGGACGTACTCGGGTTTCATCGCGAAGGGCCGGCGCTGGAGATCCATCTGCTTTTCTTCCGCAACGGCCGGCTGACGGGCGGGCGCAGCTTCGGCTTCAGCAAGCAGGAGTTTCCCACCGAGGAGCTGCTCTCGAGCTTCCTCGACCAGTACTACGAGTCGGGCGCGCTCATCCCCAAGGAGCTGCTGCTGCCGATGCACCTTCCCGATGCGGAGATGCGCGAGGTCTGGCTGTCCGAGAAGAAGGGCGAGTGGGTGCGCGTGCACGTGCCCGAGCGCGGGGAGAAGGTGCGGCTGGTCGAGATGGCGATGGAGAACGCGCGGCAGAGCTACGAGGAGAAGGCGCGCTCGCAGAAGAGCCAGCTGGAGGCGCTGACGCGTCTACAGTCGAGGCTGCGCCTGCCGCGGCTGCCCCGGCGGATCGAGTGCTTCGACATCTCGACCTTCCAGGGGCAGCTGACGGTCGGCTCTCAGGTCGTGTTCAGCGACGGGGAGCCCGACAAGAGCGGGTATCGCCTGTTCAAGGTGCGGGGCGACGCCGCCGGCGACGACTTCGCCTCCATGTTCCAGGTCCTCACCCGCAGGCTCAAGCGAGGCATCGAGGAGCAGAACCTCCCGGATTTGCTGGTCGTCGACGGCGGCAAGGGGCAGCTGAACGTCGCCCGCGCGGCGCTGAAGGAGGTGGGGCTCACATTACAGGGGGTTCCGCTCGCGGGCCTGGCGAAGAGCCGCGTCCTGGAGGACGAGGAGCGCTTCGCGGCGCGCCAGGGCTTCCGGGTCGCGGAAGCATGGGCGGAAAAGGCCGGGCCCGAGCCGGTGGTGCCGCAGATCGCCGGGGAAGCGGGGACGGCGCCCTCCGCGCCGCCGGAGCCTCCATCGCGGCGCGGCCGCTCGCGGCAGAAGGGCCGGTTCGTGAAGGGCGACATCGAGCGGAGCCCCGAGCGCGTCTTCCTTCCGGGGCAGAAGAACCCGGTGGTCTTGCGCCAGAACACGAGCGAGCTGCACCTGCTCGCGCGCCTGCGCGACGAAGCGCATCGATTCGCCATCACCTTCCATCGCAAGCTGCGCCGCGAGCGCAACTTCCGCTCGGTGCTGGAGGAGATTCCCGGCATCGGCGACAAGCGCAAGCGCGCGTTGCTCGCCCACTTCGGGTCGCTGAAGCGGATCCGCGCCGCCACCGTCGAGGAGATCGCGCAGGTCGAAGGATTCAACCTCCAGCTCGCGGAGCGCGTGCAGCGGTTCCTCGCGGCGCAGTCGGCCGAGGTGGAGGCGCGCGAGGCGGCCGAAGGCGGCGCGGCGCTGGACGGCGGAGCGCCTCCCGAAGCGGGACCGGACGACGGCACGCTGCTCCGCGACCGCGAGGACGTGGCGTTCGACGCCGCCGCGGCGGAGCTCGACGCGCTCGAGGAGGAAGAGGCGCCGGCGCCCGAGCCGATCGACGCGGAACCCCCGCCGGCACAGTGATCGCGCGCAACTGTTTTTCCTTGCTCGCACCGGATACCTGTCCTACAAGGTCGTCCCTCGCAGGACCGGAGTGGAAAGGACCGAGAAGGATGAAGCTTTACCCGAAGATCATCCCCGCCATCGCTCGCGACGTCATCGCATCGCTGATGACGGACGGCGACATCGAGGTGGAGACGATGCGGGTTGCGGATGCGGAGATGGACATGGCCGCCATCCTCAAGGAATATCTCGCGTCCGAAGAGCGCGTGAATCAGGCGACCCGCGAGGCCCTCGAGCGGCGCGGTTATGACCATTCGCGCTTCAATCAGGTGAAGCGCGAGATGGCGGACGTCCGCGGATTCAAGATGGGCGACGAGGGAATCGATTACATCATCAACCAGATGATCGAGTTCTTGCTCATCTCCCGGAACATCGAGGAAGTCTTCGCCGAGGATCACACCATCCGCCGCAAGATCTACCAGGTATTCAAGAAGCATCTCGACGTGGACGAGGACATCGACCGCGAGGCGCGCTCCCGCCTCAAGCACCTCTCCGAGGGCACCCAGGCCTGGGAGGTCGAGTACCAGAAGACAGTCGAGCAGATCCGCCGGAACAAGGGGCTCGTTTAGTCGCGGCCGCCGAAGGCGGCTTAGCGACTGTGTCTTAGTCTGGACCGGGTTGAAACGTGTTCCAGTCACTTCCTCGCGGCGCGCCGCAGTCCGGGAGCGGACACGAGCTGTGCCCGGATGGTTTTTCCCCGCACGTCCCCGATAGCGACCAGCGGCAGGCGGCGCTCGTCGTCGGTCATCCAGAGGTGCGCGGTGCGCCGCACCTTGGGGTCGTCCGTCCGGACGGCATCTCCGTCGAATCGCAGCGTCAAGAAACGGCCGAGCGGCGTGTCGATGCTTTCCTTCGCCGCCAGCTGGCCGGTCAGCTTCCACACCTTGCGTCCGGCGAACACTTCCAGGCAGACGGGCTGTTTCATGGGCACGAGGCGCAGCAGGTAGAGCGTCGAGATCATGTCCCGCACGTTCTCGGTCAGCTCCACCGCCAGCGGCTCCGGCTCGCCATTCCTGGTCGCTTTGACCGCCAGCTTCCCGCTCAGCGGCGGAAAGAGCAACTCCGCGCCGCGGTGGACGTCGTTCTCGTCGACGTCCTCGCGGTAGCGCAGGGGGCTGAAGTCCCGGGCGATCAGGGCGGTTGCATACGTCTCGAGCCGGCCGAGGTTCGTGGATACGAAAGCGTTCGTCTTCGCTCTCGAGCTGAGCTGCAGCGCAGCGCGGGATCGGTCGGAAACAGGAGGCGCCTCTGCGCGGATCTCGAAGGTGCCCACGTCGGCGCCCATGGCGTCGAGGCGGAAGAGGAGCACCTCCGGCGCCGTGGACCTCACGACGGGCAGCTTTTGCGTCGGACAGAGCGCGGCGAGGAGCAGTGCGAGCATGGGCAACATTCCTACCAGACCAGGCCGTTGACGCAGGTATTCAGCGCGCCCCCAGCTTGCGCGCGGAGAGCAGCGCCTCGATGCGCGCGGCCAGGTGTTCGCGCATCTCGATGTAGGCCCGTGGATCGCGAGCGAACCCGCGCAGCGAAGGCGCCACCGCGCGGGCCTCGGCGCGGGCGAGGGAGGGGTCGCCGAGCTGGGCGCAGAGGGACAAGTAGCCATGGTCCGCCAGCGACCGCGAGATCTGCACAAACCGCAGGCTCTCCACCGGCACGTCGTGTTTCCCGCCGATCCGCGCCGGCGTTCCCGGGTAGAAAAGGGTGCCGTCGCCGTTGCCGCCGAACGCCCACTGCGACTGCCAGGGATCGCCTTCGTGGTAGGCGTACACCGTGTCGAAGTACAGCTCGCCGGCGACGTCGTTGACGAAGGCCAGCGTCCCCATCACGCGCGCCGCAGTCGCCGGCGCGTCGATCATGTAGCTTGGCCAGCCGCGGAACGCGGGGTCGAGGATCGGATTTCCGTCGCTGCTGCAGCCGTGGGACATGCAGCTCTGGTACCACCAGAGGCGGTCGTATCTGGCGCGGGGAGCCGCGCGCGAGCAGGTCGCGTTCTTCTCCCCGACGCAGTTGAGCAGCGGGGTCCACTGGTTCACGTCTGCAAGCGCGTCGGTCCAGGCGGTCGTCACCAGGCGGCGTACGTCTGGCGCATCCTCGCGCAGCTCTCGCGCTTTCTCCGCCACGCGCGGGAACGCCGCCGGCGCCGGCTCGTCCTCGACGTACCGGAAGAGCCGATCGAGCCAGCCCCGCTCGCGGAAGTGCTCCTGCCATTGCCGGCGCCAGGATCGCCGCTGCGGCCGGGAGAGGCCGGCGGGCTCGCGCAACTCTACCGCCGTCCAGCGCGCTCCTCCCGGGATCGCCGTGCCGTCGAGGAACGGCGCCACTTCGGCGTCGTAGCCCGTCCAATCGATGCGGACGTCGTCGCCGCGCTTGCTGAACGCGGGAGGATCCTGGGTGCCCCCGAAGAGCGTGATGCCCCGCCGCAGGGCAATCAGGTCGTAGGCGCGGGTCAGCTCGCGCGCCGCATCGACATTGCGGCCGTGTCCCTTCGCGGCCGAGTATCCGGAGAACCCGAACGCGGTGGCGAGCGCCGGCGTAGCCGGCAGATCGAAGGCGCGGACGCGGACCTCTACTGGCACGTCCGCAGACCCGCCGCGCCAGGAGAGCCGGACGGAGCCCGCCAGGCGCGCCGGTCCGGCTCCCCGCGGCACGCAGGCCTCGATGAAGATGGCCTGCGCGCGACCCGAGGCGACGTCGACGGGAAACGCGTTCCGCTCTTCGCCGTAGACGGTGTCTCGGACCGGGATCAAGGCGTCAGGCCATTCGCCGGTTGCGCCCTCTGGCCCGGAAGGATGCTCGAGAACGATGGTGGCGACGCGATACAGGTCGAGATGCGGCTTGCCGCGCGGCGCGGCGGTCAGGCCGGACACCGGGCCTTGCACCACCAACTGCGCTCCGACGCACTCGCCACTGGCGGCGACAAGACGGATGCGCGGGTCCTTGGCCGCGGCCGGAGGGCGCGCATCGGGGCGCACCTTGGCCGATTCGTCCGCGATCCAGATCTGCAGCGCAGCGAGGACCCAGAGCATGGCGCGAGAAACTGTGGTGCGCTGCGCCGGACGGCAACGTGTCTCGCGCTGAGCAGTTTGGCGTTACACTGCCGCGATGGCGCCTAGGGACGGTTTCCGCGACCGGGACATGGATGACGAAGACGAAAAGCCGACAGGAAGCACGCTGGGCAGGCGCCGCAAGTTCTCCGAGTTCGAATGCCCGACGTGCAGCGCGCACAATCCGTTCGAGGAGTTCGGGAACGAGGACGAGGTCATCTGCAACTGGTGCGGCCTGCAGTTCAAGGCCGTGATCGACGACGAAGGAAATCTTAAATTGAAGGAACTGTGAAGGGCGTCGCGCGCAGGGAAGTCCGGCGAGTCGCGGCAGGGGTGCTGCAGGCCCCCGCCGAGGACGACGTCGTCGCCGAAGAGCCGTTGGAGATCCGCGCGCAAGGGGAAACTCTCGCCATCACCATGCGGACGCCCGGGGCGGATCGTGAGCTGGCGTTGGGCTTCCTCTTCGCCGAGGGCGTGATCTCCTCGCGAGACGACGTCGGGCGGGTCGCGCATTGCGGACGCCCCGATCGGGAAGGCTATGGGAACACCATCGACGTCGTGCCGGGCCCTGGAGTGTCGCTCGACATCGATCGTCTGTCCGCCACCCGCCGGGGAACCCTGACCACCTCCGCTTGCGGCGTATGCGGGCGGCGCAGCGTCGACGACGTGATCGCTCGCTGCGCCCCGCTGCCGGTCGCGCGGGGGGCGATCGCGCCGGCGGCGATCCTGACGGCGGTGGAAGAGCTTCGCTCCCGCCAGCCGAATTTCGCCCGCACCGGCGGAATCCACGGCGCGGCCATCCACGACGCCCGCGGCAGCGTGCTCGCCGCCTTCGAGGACATCGGGCGGCACAACGCCGTCGACAAAGTCGTCGGCGCGCTGCTGCTTTCGGGCAGGGTTCCCGGGCCGGATCCGGCGCTGCTGGTGGTGAGCGGCCGCGCTTCCTACGAGGTGGTGCAGAAAGCGTCCGCCGCAAGCGTGCCGGTGATCGCCAGCGTCTCGGCGGCGAGCTCGCTGGCGGTGGATCTCGCGCGAGCGGCGGGAATCACGCTCTGCGGGTTCGTGCGAAACGGCAAGATGACCGTGTATTCGCACCCCGAGCGAATCCGCTGACCGGACGCCGCTTCGGCTCTCTAGTACCGCGCGCCGTAGACCGGAACGGCCGAGCTGAACCCGGTTTGCCGCTGGTCCGCGATCGGTCCTGTGAACGTCCGGTCCGCCGACGAAGCCGCGCTCGCGATGCCGAGGATCAGGCCGACGCCACAACGACGCCCTTCAGCATGCTCGACTCCTTGTTTTCCCCAAACGTGCTGATCCGGGAGTCGGGGCGACAAGGTCCGAGCAATGCAGCGGACGCCTACTTCTTCGCTGCCGCGCGGTTCGCGGCCCGCGCTTCCTTCCTCTTCCGCTGCCGCTCGCGGAAGCCCATCTTCTCCTGTCGCGGCGCGTTGGGGCGGGTCGGGGCGGGGACCCGCGCTGCTTCCTCGAGCGGACGTCCCCATGCGCGGCCCACGGGCTGCTCCGACCGCCTGGAGTCGGCAGCGAACCAGAGCAAGCGTCGGACGACGAGCGTAGCGTACGCGCCCGGCGGAAGGGTGAACGACAGGTTCACCTTCCTCCGCCCGCGGTTCAGCTCGTCGGCGCGCGGCTCGTTCGCCCGCAGCTTGCCGGGGACCACGAACAGCGGACGCTCCTCGTGCTTGAAGAAGAGCTGGGGCGTATCGGGAACTCGCAGATCGCGCAGCTCCAGTCCTTGCGCGCGCAGCGCGCCGAGGGCGGATGTGCGCACGAGGTCGTCCTCGAAGCTCGACTCCGGCGCGAGCAGCGGAAACGGCGTGGACCACAGCTCGTCGCGCAGGGCGCGGGGAAGGGCGCGGGGGAACAGCAAGGACCCCGCCTGGTAGCGCAGGCCGATCAGATCGGAGGCCGGCACGCGCGCGGCGAGGTAGCGCTTGACGCCCTCGTTCCAGATGAAGCTCTGCAGCTCGAAGAGCGCCAGCGTCCGCACGCGGCGGTCGATGTGCAGGAAGGCTCCTTTGAAATCCTTCGGATCCTCGCGCAGCGGCCGCAGCACCGGCGCATAGCGCTTGCCGGCATCGTGTGGGGCGCGCAGCTGCCACTCGCCCCAGTGGTCGCGCCAGAACGCTTTCACCTTGGCATCGTCGCTGCGATCGAGCTCGCTGGGAGTGGCGAGGAAGGCCTTGAGCGCGGCTTCCCAATGGCCGCGCAGCAGGTGGCGAGCCAGGAAGCCCTGTCCGTGCTTGAGGAACCCGAAGCGCTGCGAGTCGAAGTAGTTCACCACGCCGGCACGCTGCACCTCCGCTACGCTCTCCGGCACGCGCTCCGCCTCTTCGGCGGAGAGGTCGCGCACGGTCACCTCGAATCGGTTGGCGGAGATGTTCGCGGAGGTGAGCGGTTGCGCGGTCCGGCCGATGAGCTTCAGACGCAGATCGCCGCTCTGCACGACCTCGGACGCGCCGAGCGCACCGCCCAGCACGCCGACGAGTTGCTCGGTGCGGCCCTGCTTGTCCTTCAGCCCGCAGACAGAGAGGTCGCGGCGGCGCACGGCGAATTCCTTCGAGATGCGCTCCAGCGCCTGTAGCGTCGAGACCTTCTGCTTGTCCATCCGGTAGACCCACACCGGTCCTTCCGGTTCCGGCTCGAATCGGAAGCCCTCGCGCACGATGAAGTCTTCGGGGCGCTGCTTGATCTTCACGCGGCGCGGTTACCAGAAGGTCAAAGTCTCGTAAAGCGCGGCCGCGATGGTATCTTCGACTTCCGGGGGGAGCTCGTGTCCGTCTGTCCAGTGTGCTTCCACGAGAGCGAGCCGGTCGCCGGCCGTTGCCCGTCCTGCAGCGCGCCGCGCGTTCTCGCGTCCTCGGACAGGGAGGCGGTCATCCCACCGCGGCCTTCCGCGCCGCACATCGCCTCCGCACCCCGGCTGATCCTCAAAGGGCAGGGCGGCGAGATCACCGAATACCCGTTGGGCGACAGCAGCGTGCTCGGACGGAGCACCACGGCATCGGTGCGGCTCGCCGATCGCGAGGTCTCCCGCAAGCACAGCCAGATCGACCGCGAGGGGAACGACTACGTCCTGCGCGACCTGGGTTCCTCGAATGGCACCTTCCTCAACGGAAAGCGCATCGTCGGACCGGCGAAGCTCGGCGACGGCGACGAGGTGCTGATCGGGACCTCGAAGATGGAGTTCCGCCTGACGAGCGGGGCTCAAAACGGGAACAACGCCGAGATCGTGCACACGGGAAAGCCGGGCGTGCTCGAGGGCGTGGTCGCGCGCACCTCAGCGAAGGCGACCTTCCTTCCCGTCGAGCAGGTCCAGGACGTGGGGCAGCTCAAGCGCGACTACGAGCGGCTGCGCGTCGGGCACGAGTTCTCCACCTACGTGCGCCTGGAGCGCGACCTCAACGAGCTGCTCAGGCGCATCCTGGAGATCGCCTTCGATCTGATCCCCTGCGACAACGGCGTCATCCTCCTGCGCGACCCGCACTCGCAGGAGCTGGTCATCCAGGCCATGAGGCAGCGCAAGCCGGGCCAGGGCAAGGTGCTCGTCTCGGACACGCTGCTGGCGCAGGTCCAGCTCACCAAGGAAGGGGTGCTCACTTCCGACGCCATCGCCGACAAGCGTTTCCAGGCCTCGCAGTCGATCATCGCGCTCGGCGTGCGCAGCGCGATGGCCGTTCCCCTGCTCACCTCGTCCGGCGAAGATGTGAAGGGGATCATGTTCCTCGATTCCCGGGAGCGCATCGCCGCCTTCACCACCAAGGACCTGGAGGTCCTCTCGGCCATCGCCGCGCAAGCCTCCGTGGCCCTGGAGAACAGCGAATACGCGCGCGCCCTGGAGTTCGAGGCGACCCAGCGCGCGCAGCTCGCCCGCTTCCTTTCCCCCGCGCTGGTGGAGCAGGCCGCGCGGGGAAGCATCGAGCTGTCCAAGGGGGGAGCGCTGAGCGAGCTCACCATCCTCTTCAGCGACGTCCGCGGGTTCACCCGCATCTCCGAGAAGCTGCCGGCGCAGGAAGTGGTGCGGATGCTGAACGACTACTTCGAGCTGATGGTCGACATCCTCTTCGAGCATGAAGGCATCCTCGACAAGTTCATCGGCGACGCGATCATGGGCCTGTGGGGAGCGCCGGTGAAGCGTCCCGACGATGCGACCAACGCGGTGCGAGCCGCGGTGAAGATGCAGAAGCGCGTGGCGGAGTGGAACGAGGAACGGGTCGCCCAGGGCAAGGAGCCGATCCGGATCGGCATCGGCCTGCACACCGGACAGGTGGTGGTGGGAAACATGGGGTCGTCGAAGGCGCTCAGCTACACCGCCATCGGCGACGGCGTGAACCTGGCCTCGCGCCTCTGCGGCATTGCCGGCGAGGACATGATCGTGATCTCGGAAGAGTGCGCGCAGCGGGCGGGGAAGGACAAATTCGTCCTCGAACCACTGCCGCCCGCGAAGGTCAAGAACCGGGAGGCGCCGGTGGAGATCTACCGGGTCATCGAGGCGCTGGAGTAGGGCGACGCAGGGCGGCGCGTCCGAGCGCCACTTCTCTTCGCAAAGCGGTTGTGCGGCGCCGTGCAAGTGGTGGTGGCTTTGCAGGAGCGTGGCCTTCCGCGGCCTGAAGGCCGCGGTGTTTAGTTGACAGAAAACTTGCGCGATCAATCACCTAGGCCACACTGCCCCACATGGCGGATCCCGTCGCCCCCAAGTCCCAGCCTCCGCTCGGGAAGAAACGCGCCATCCAGCGCTGTCCGAACTGCGATATCCGCTGCGACGTCAGCCTGTTCGTCGAAGGATCGCTCGCGCGCTGCGGGCATTGCGGCGTTCGATTCGAGGTCCATCGGGAAGGGAGCGTCCCGCCGGCGCGCCAGCAGACTCCCGCGAAACCGCCCAGGGCCGCCGTCGCGCCGGAGCCGCCGCTGCCGAGGCTCGAGGGGTTCATCGTCCTCGAGCGGATCGGCCAGGGCGGCATGGGGGAGGTGTTTCGCTGCAGCCGCGACTCCGACGGGCTCCTGGTCGCCGTGAAGATCCTCACGCCGCAGATGGCGGCCGTGCCCGACTACGTCCGCCGCTTCGGGCGCGAGGCGGCCGCCATGGCGCAGCTCGATCATCCCGGCATCGTTCGTCTTCTCGGGCGCGGCAAGGCGGGACAACACGTCTACATCGCGATGGAGCTCATCGACGGCGAGTCGTTGCGGACGTGGGCACACCGGAACCGCCCCACGGCGCAGCAGCTGGCCATGCTTCTGGCGCAGGTCGCCCACGCGTTGACGTACGCGCACGCGCGGGCCGTGGTCCACCGCGATCTGAAGCCCGACAACGTGCTGGTGACCAAGGACCTGCGCACCAAGGTGCTCGACTTCGGTCTGGCAGGCCTGCACGCCGAGGGCGCCCAGTGCCTGACGCAGAGCAACGTCGCCATGGGCACCGCCAACTACATGGCCCCCGAGCAGCGCAAGGACGCCAAGCGCGCGGATCACAAGGCGGACATCTATTCCTTCGGCGTGATGACGTACGAGTTGCTCACCGGCGAGCTGCCGGTGGGAAAGTTCCCGCCGCCCTCGAAGGTGGTCAACGGCCTGGACCCTCGCTGGGACGCGTTGATCGAACGCTGCCTGGAGTCGAATCCGGCGGGACGCCCGCACAGCGCGCTGGAGCTGGCGCACGCGCTCGAGGCGCTCGCCGGAATGGCCAAGGCGATGCAGCTCGCTCCGCGGACGCGCAAGAACACGCGCAAGTCCGGCGTCTGGTCCTGGCTGGGGCTTACGACCGCCATCGCCGTGGTGCTGGGGGTGGCCGGGCTCAAGGTGTCGCAGGACCACAAGTCGCCGAGGCCGTCCCTGGCGCGAGCGCTTGCGAAGAAGCCGGGTCCGAGGTTCCGCTAGATCAAGCTTTTTTCGACCCGCTCCGCGGCTTGTAGAACAGCACGACCGTCAGGCAGTGGAATTCGTTGTCGCTCGACTGCGTCACGGTCCGGTCGACGACTTCCAGATCCGCGTTCGCCCGCAGCCATCGCGTCACCTGCTCGCCGAGGTCGTCGCGCTCCTTCGCCTTGGTCGCGGAGAACACCTTCACGCCCGTGAACATCCCGCCCCTCCGGGTGCTGGCCAGCAAAATCATCCACCGCCCGCCCGGATGTCAAATCAGCGGGGTTGCCGAAGGGCGCCGCAACGCCCACCGTAAGAGGCTCTTCCTCGCCTATGCAACGGACCTGATGCAGCGCGACCCGCGGCGCGCGGCCGAAAACGCTTCATCCCTCCTGCTCATCGGGTACCTCATCCGCTCCTTCGAGGAGGACCTCGAGGGCCGCCAGATCGCTGCGAACAGTCCAGTGCTGCACTAGCCGCTGCCGTACGAAGTGCGGCTTTGCGGCCATGTTTTTGGGCTGCCGGCCTCTGGCACGGCAGGCTAGCGATACCTACGTTGGCGCCATGCCGCCGGCCACCGTGCCCTCCCGAGATGTGCTGCACCGGCTGCTCGATGGCCTGCAGACGCTCATCCGCGAGCATCTCGCGCTCGCCCGGGTGGAGTTGAAGCAGGATCTGCGGACGATGGGGAGGGACCTCGCGACCGGCGCGGCCGGACTGCCGCCGCTAGCGGCGGGATTCCTGCTCCTGATGTTCGCGATCGCGTCTCTGCTCTCGCTCTGGATTCCGGCATGGGCCGCGTTCGGGATCGTTGCCCTGGTGAACCTGGCCGCCGGCGGCGCGATCACCTGGTCGGGCTCGCGGAGCATCGCGCGCGACCGCATCGAAATGCCCTGTACGGCCGAGGAGATCCGGCGCGACCGCGAGTGGATGGCGGCGCTGAAGCACGAGGCGCGCGGCAACTCCGCGAGCGCCCGCGCGACCGGGGCCCTTTCGCAGCCCGGATCCCGACCGGACGTGACGCCGCAGTGATTCGCAGGAGGATCGATGCCTGAAAACCCCAGGGACGCCGAGGCCATCCGGGCTGGAATCGAGCGTGCCCGGCAGGAGATCGAGCAGTCGGTGAACGCGCTGCGCGCGAACGTGTCGGACACCCTGAACTGGCGCAGCTTCGTGCGCCGGCACCCCGGCGCGACCTTCGCGGGAGCGATGGTCGTGGGCCTCCTCATCGCCCGCGCCACCACGAGGTGAACCGTGGCCGAGACGCGCAGCAAGACGCAGCTCCCGATGTCCGAGATCAGCGCGCCATCGGCGGAGGAGGCGGCGCGCGCCTTTCAGCGGGGGGTCGAGCTGGGCCGCGAATACGCGGAAACGGCCCTCCGCCGCGTCGCCGCCTGGGCGGAGGAGAACCCCGGCCAGCTGCTGCTCGCAGGGGTCGCCGTGGGGTTCCTGCTCGGCAAGCTCCTGTTCTCCCGCCCGCGCAGCCCGGCCGAAGAACTCGGTTGACGCGTCAGCGCTCCCGGACGGGGGCGCGGACCACCGGCTCGGCGCGCGCCGCTGGAGACAGTCCAACTCCGTGGCGGTACACGAGGGCTCCACCGAGAAAGGCTTCCACCATCAGAACCGAGGCCGCCGCGAACGTGACGGCCAGATACATCGTTCGCGCCCGCAGGGGGAGCGCCAGTTTCGAGACGGCCCGCCAGACGGCAACCGGCAACCAGATCCCGGTGGCGACGTACCCGAGCGCTTCGTGCAGGTGCAGCAGCGCCTCGCCCGCGGCGCTGTGCGCCCCGAGACCCGCTTCCGCGCCCCAGCCGCTGGCCACCGCGAGCAGGGCGAAGCCTGTGCCAAGGAGCGTCGTCCACCGGCCTGTGTAGAGGAGCGCTTCACGCCGCAGGAGCAGGCCGAAGACGTCGGCGACCGGAGCAATCAGCAGGAGCCCGACGGCGAAGTGCACGAGGAAAGGGTGGAGCTCGCCACCGGGCATCGGGCCATCCTGCCGGTCGCGCCGGGACGAGGCAAATCACTAGCCGCGCCGGCCGAAGGCCGGTTAGCGGCTACGCTTGAGCGCAAACACTCGCGGGCCGGTTATGAAACGTGTTCTAGTCGGGATGGCGGGCGACGACCACCGTATGGATTCCGCCGCGAACGAAGAAATCGCCCGTCACTTCGCACCGCCGGGGTTTCAGCGCTCCGACGAGATCATCCAGGATGCGATTCGTGACCGCCTCGTGGAACGCGCCTTCGTTGCGGTAGCTCCACAGGTACAGCTTCAGGCTCTTCAGCTCGACGCAGGTTTGATCGGGAACATAGACGATGCGGATGGTGGCGAAGTCGGGCTGCCCTGTCATCGGGCACAGGCAGGTGAATTCCGGGCATTCGAAGCGGATTTCGTAGTCCCGCCCCGGGCTGGGATTCGGGAAGGTAGCCAGGGACTTGCCTGGTTCCGTCACCTTCCTCGGCTCCAGGTCGGCTTTCATCGTGCGAGCCATTGGCGGACCTCGTACCAGGAAACCGCCGGCCGCCGCTACCCTCGGGACGGCCCTGAACGGTTGCGGGGAGGTGTAAGGTCGTGTACAACAACGCGCCATGTCGAGAAAGGCCGACCCCAGCAGTCGCCGCTCTCCGCGCCGTCGCAACCAAGAAGGCAACCCGCAGGACCCCCACCTGCGACCCAACCGGAAGGAGCCCGCCGAAGTCGATTCGGACTTCGGGATCTGCCTGGCGCTCGCTCCCGCGCTGCGCCGCCGCAGCGATACCTAAAAAGCTCAGACAATCGTAGGGTTGCTCTTCTGTGGCCCCGTGAAAACCGTTGCGGCCATGGACACGACCGCGACCGATAGCCGCCCGACCTTTTCCCGCCTGACCGAGGGGAAGACGCGGCACTCCTGGCGAGCAGCAGTTCCAGTCGTCGTCGTCCTCGTGGCCATCGTGGCCCTCGTCGCCTATCTGGCGTCGCGCCTCAGCTCGTACTCGCAGCGTGCCGATGTCGCGGAGCGCGATGCCAACCAATACCGGGATCAGGTGGCGGCGATCACCAAGCAGGTCGGTGACCTGCAGAAGGACGTGACGCTTGCCCGCAGCCCCCCGGCCGCACGACCGTGATCCTCGAGGCGGCGCAGCCTGCCAAGGGGCAGGGAGGAAAGAAGAAGGCTGCCACCCCTGGCGGAGCTTGGGCCGCCGTGGCGTGGGGTGAGCTGCCGAGCGGCAAGACCTGGATGCGTGTGAATGCCTACGGATTGTCTCCGAGCCTCGAGGGAGGCAAGGCGTACCACGTCTGGATGCAGCCCCAGAGCGGCGACCCGGTGGACATCGGCGTCCTC
>MNFJ01000086.1 GCA_001918155.1 Deltaproteobacteria bacterium 13_1_40CM_4_68_19 | reverse complement strand
CATCCGCGTCGTCCTCGGTCTGCGCTGGGACCTCGAGCGGAACGGAAACCGAAGACCTCCGCAATAGACCCTCGGGTAGGGCATGTCCGTCCGATACGTTCTTGTGAGCTAGCAATCCCTCCAGGTCCCTGCAATGCGGCGGAGGCTGCCTGGCGAGTTGGTCAGGAACTCATTTGATGGAGGCCTGGGCCCGGTGAGGTCTGCCGGGAGCCAGATGGCCGTCGCTGCGGGCCTTCACGTAGAGATAGAGCTGCTCGATCTGGGAATCGTCGAGCAGCTCCTTCCAGGACTGCATGCCCTTCTCCGGGCGGCCTTCGCGGACGGTCTGGAGGAAGACATCGTGCGTGACGAGCCCTTCGGAGGACACCGAATTTCTCAGGTTTGGCGCCAGGTCCGACCCGAGCGCGTCGATGCCGTGACAGCGGAAACAATAGACGTGGAACCACTTCCAGCCCTGATACTCGTCGGTGGATGCCAGGAGTTTGTCAGGCGGCGCCTCGGCGATCCGGCTGCCACCGTCGGTGCCGGGGGCCGCTTCCGTCTTCGTACCGGCAGCTTGCCCTCCATCGGGCTGCATGGCCCGCTCGCTCGCAGCGAGGGGAACGCCGTATTCGCCGAGGACCCGCTCGATCTCCCCTCGCTTCCGATCGAGCGCCTCCTGGATCCGAGCCAGGAGCGCCTTCTCCGACTTCCGCACTCCGACGGCGAAGCCGAAGGCGAACGGTGTGCGGGTGCGCACGTCCACGTCGGGCAACGGCGCGAGCGCGAGCGGTACGTCTTGCTGCTTGGCGAAATACCCGGCCAGAGGTCCCCAGACGATCGCCACGTCGACGTTTCCTTCGGCGACCGCGTCGATGATCCCGGACGGCCGGTTTTCCTCGTTGTAGAAGGTAGGGAAGCCGATCAGACCGACCACTCCGCGGGCGCCCAGCGCGCGTGCCGCTGGAGAGTTGTTGTACTCGTAGCCGATCATGTTGACGCCGATCTTCAGCTCACGAAGGCGAGGATCGTCGAGCGAGCTGATGTCGAGGTCTCGATCGACGCGGGTGACGAACTGATACGCGGAGCGGTAGTACGGCCTCGTGGTGATGAAGGCATCCATGTCCTGCGGCACGCCCATCAGCACGTCGCATTCTCGGGCGCGCAGCGTGTTCCTCAGGAAGCCCCGTCGGTGCGGCCACCAGAAGTAGCTCACCGTCACGCCCAGATCTGCGGCTACGAGCGCGGCGATCTTGTTCTCGAATCCCTGCTGCTCCCGATCGGAGAACGGAAGATTGTCGGGATCGGCGCAAACCCGAAGCGCGGCGGGGCCGTCCGTGGCCACGCCCTGTCCAAATGCGAGGGCTGCGACGAGGAAGGCAAAAGAAAAGGACGCGGGACCATGCAGCAAGTTCCGGGTGCGGTTCACGAGGTCTCCCTCCGTCCGCCGAGGCTGAACTCGTTTTCTGTACAGTACCTGAGGTCGGCGCGGCGCGGAGCCCGGCGCCGGACAAGGCCGGCGCCGGCTGTCTCCGCGCATGCCCTCAGCGGCTGGCGAGCTTCTCCGGGAGACCGAACACCGTCAGCACCCCACCTTGCGTACTGAACTTGTCCGCGTCACCGAACGCGCCCAGCGCGCCCAGGCCGGCAGTCGGGTCCTCGGGGCCGATCCCGGCCGCCACCCCGATGCCCGCCCAGCCGCCGACCCCTGAAAGGACCGCGACGTACTGGCGGCCGTTGGGGCCCAGGTAGGTCATCGGGTTGCCGATGATGCCCGACGGCGTCTTGAACTTCCAAAGCTCCTTGCCCGACTGAGCGTCCACCCCTTTCAGCCAGCCTTCCATGGTGCCGTAGAAGACCACTCCGCCGGCGGTCGCCAGCGCGCCTCCGTATGCGGCGAGCTGCTCCTTGATCTCCCAGACGACCTTGCCCTTGGTGGCGTCCCAGGCAATGAACCTGCCTCGGTTGCCGCCGGGACCTGGGAACATGCGCACGATCGCGCCGACGTAGGGCTGGCCTACGGCGTATTTCACTTCGACGCCCTCGTAGTCCATGCAGATGTTGTTCGTCGGGACGTAGAAGAAGCCGGTCTTCGGCGAGAACGCGGCCGGCTGCTGGTCTTTGTAGCCGATCGCCGCCGGGCAGATGCCGGTCGTATTCTCCTTGGAGGTGGTCCCGTACTTCGAGTCACGCACCGGCACGCCGGTCGTCAGGTCGACCTTCGACGCCCAGTTCACGCCCGGACCGAAGTGCTCTGCCACCAGCACCTTGCCGGTGGTGCGGTCGAGTGTGTAACCGAACCCGTTGCGATCGAAGTGGACCAGCGCCTTGGTCTTCTTCCCGTTGACGTTGAGGTCGGCGAGGATCATCTCGTTGACGCCGTCGTAGTCCCACTCGTCGTGGGGCGTCATCTGGTACGCCCAGCGCGCCATCCCCGTGTCAGGATTGCGCGCAAAGATGGTCATCGACCACTTGTTGTCGCCGGGGCGCTGATCAGGGTTCCACGTGCCCGGGTTGCCAGTGCCATAGTAGAAGAGGTTCAACTCGGGGTCGTAGGAGTACCAGCCCCAGGTCGTCCCACCGCCGCGCTTCCACTGCTCGCCCTGCCAGGTCGTGACGCCCAGATCCGGACCCTTGTGCGAGGGGTAATTGGCGATGAAGTCCGACCCGATCTTCACCTCTGAGTCGGGACCGGTGCTATAGGCGCGCCACACCTCCTGACCGGTGTTGACGTTGAACGCCGTCACGCGACCGCGGACACCGAACTCACCGCCGGAAATTCCGGCGATGACGATATCCTTGATCACGATGGGGGCGTTGGTCATGGTCGAGCCTTCCTTGTAGTCGGCATTCTTCACCCGCCACAGCTGCTTGCCGGTCTTGGCGTCGAGGGCGAGCAGGTCCCCGGCGAGGAGCTCGATGAAGAGCTTGCCGCTCGGGTGATAGGCGAGCCCCCGGTTGACCACGTCGCAGCAGGCTACCGGGATTGTCTCCGCCGGCTGTGCCGGCACGTGCTTCCACAGCATCGGCGCACCCGCCTTGGTGAGGTCGAGCGCGTAGACGGTGTTGGGGAAGGCGGAGTGCACGTACATCACGTTGCCGATCACCAGCGGGTTGCCTTCATGTCCCCGCAGCGCGCCTGTGGAGAAGGTCCAGGTCGGCACGAGGGTGCCGACGTTCGACGCCGTGATCTGATCGAGGGGGCTGAATCGTTGCAGATCGTAGGTGCGCCCAGTCATCGTCCACTCGCCCTTCTGATCGGCTGCCGCTCCGACCGAGACGAGCGCGACCGTCACTGCGGCGATAGCCCAGGTTCGCCAACGGCCAATCACTTTTACAATCGTCATCTTCCGTATCCCCTCTTTCTGAGGTTCTTCCGTTCGTGGATACCGGCGCGGGCCGCTCAGCTGACGAGCCCGTGAGGGTTGAGGACGAACTTCTTGCTGGCTCCTTTGTCGAAATCCTTGTACCCGCCAGCGGCTTCTTCCAGCGGAATGACGGTCGCGTTCACCGCCTTGGCGATCTTCACCTTGTCACGGAGGATGGCCTGCATCAGACCGCGGTGGTACTTCATCACCGGGGTCTGGCCGGTGGTGAAGGTGTGCGACTTCGCCCAGCCGAGGCCGATGCGGATCTTGAGCGAGCCGACCTGAGCGTCGGCGTCGACGCCCCCCGGATCGCCGGTCACGTACAACCCGGGGATGCCCAGGCTGGCCCCTGCGCGGGCGACGGTCATGATCGCGTTCAGCACGGTGGCGGGAGCCTCACGGGCCGCCTCCGAGCCATGGCCGCGGGCCTCGAAGCCGACGCAGTCGACAGCGGCGTCGACCTCGGGCACGCCGAGGATCTGCTCGATCTGGTCGGGGACGTCGCCCTTGGAGACGTCGATGGTCTCACACCCGAAGCTCCTCGCTTGCGCGAGCCGCTCGGGGTTCAGGTCTCCGACGATGACGGCCGCTGCACCGAGGAATTGCGCCGAGGCCGCGCAGGCCAGGCCGACGGGTCCCGCACCGGCGACGTACACGGTCGAGCCGGAAGTGACGCCCGCGGTGACCGCACCGTGATAGCCCGTCGGGAAGATGTCCGAGAGCATGGTGAGATCGCGGATCTTCTCCAGCGCCTGGTCTTTGTCGGGGAACTTGAGCAGATTGAAGTCGGCATAGGGGACCATGACGTACTGCGCCTGACCGCCCACCCAGCCGCCCATGTCCACATAGCCGTAAGCGGCTCCCGGACGCGCCGGGTTCACGCTCAGGCAGATGCCGGTCTTCCCCTCCTTGCAGTTCCGGCACCGTCCGCACGCGATGTTGAACGGCACCGAGACCAGATCGCCCTTCTTGATGAACTCGACGTCCCGGCCCGTCTCCACCACCTCGCCCGTGATCTCGTGCCCGAGCACGAGGCCAACCGGCGCGGTGGTGCGGCCGCGCACCATGTGCTGGTCGCTGCCGCAGATGTTCGTCGAGACGACCTTCAGGATGACGCCGTGCTCGCATTTGCGGCCCACGTTCTTTGGATTCACCCCCGGGCCATCCCTGAGCTCGAGCTTCGGATAGTCGATGGACTGGACTTCCACCTTCCCCGGTCCGATGTAGGCTACGGCTTTGTTCCCTGCCATGTATGTGTGACCTCC
The DNA here is from genome assembly GCA_001918155.1 of Deltaproteobacteria bacterium 13_1_40CM_4_68_19. Taxonomy (GTDB): domain Bacteria; phylum Myxococcota; class Myxococcia; order Myxococcales; family 40CM-4-68-19; genus 40CM-4-68-19. Next base: position 15,874 of record MNFJ01000086.1, on the reverse strand, counting down.
CCGAGCAGAGCGCTCGCTGAGCGAAGATGGCTACCCGCGGCCGCTCGCACGGCCGTGGGGGCGAAGAACCGATCAGAGAGCGTCGGTTCCCGCTTCGGCGACGAGGTGATCCTGTTCGCCCGAGCCGCCGCTGACGCCGATGGCCCCCACGACCTCGCCGCCGCGCTTGAGCGGGATCCCCCCGGCGAAGATCATGATCCTGCCGTCGTTGGAGGCGTTGATCCCGAAGAACTGACCGCCGGACTGGGAGTGCTTGGCCAGATCGCGAGTGGCGATGTCGAAGGCGCGCGAAGTGAACGCCTTCTTGATCGAGATATCGATGCTCCCGAGCCAGGCACCGTCCATCCGCACGTGTGAGACGAGGTTTCCCCCTTCATCGCAAACCGCGATGTTCATCGGCTGCCCGATCTGGGCCGCCTTCTTCTCCGCCGCAGCAATGATGCGCCGCGCATCATCCAGCTTGATGCCCATGTGTCTCCCCTTTCGAAGGGCGGTTCCCTTGCGTGCTGGTGGACACGACAGCTGCCGTCGAGCCTGAAGTACGGGCCCTGATGGAATAGAGCGCGACGACGAGCGCCGGAACAGCCCCGGAGCCCCGCCGATAGGCGCCGAAGAGCCGGCTCGTCAAGTGACGCTGCGTCAACGGACTTCGACCCGCTTGGTCGCCTGCAGCCGCCCTGCAAAATGACATGACGTCGAGGTCAGGCCGCCAGCCCGGTTCCGCGTTTCGTTATAGTGCCCGACGGAGGCGGGTCGTGGCGGACAGGTGTGGATCGAGCTTTCCTGCGGGTCGCTTCACGGCGTCGTGGGTCCTGTTCATCGCTCTCCCTTGCCTCGGGTTGGCGCCTTTTGAGTCTGCTCTTCGGACCTTCAACCGATCGGTGGCGGTCATCGACCTCGCGGTCGTGGACCACAGCCCGGTGCCTGACGTCGCACGGGCGGGCGCCTCCCTCGCCGCCAGCGGAAACACGGCCGCGGCCTGGCTAGCGAGTCACCTCGCCAGCAACGGGTACGAACCTGTCGAGGCTGCACGCATCGGCCGGGCGTTGCAGACGATGGGGACCCCGGCGGCTGCGTGCGCCGACGTCGCCTGCGCGGCACAACTCGGCAGGGTGACCGGAGCCGAGCTCGTCGTATTCGGGAGGGTGATCAAGGTGAGCGATCTGATCTGGCTCGTTGAGGCGACCCTGGTCGACACTGGCCGGGAGCGCATCTTGCGCAGCGAGCAGCTGGAGCTGAAGGGAGACGTGGCTCAATTGCTGCCGCGCTCGATGCGTTCGATGGCCCGCCGGCTCGCCGCTGCAGATCCAGGTCGCGCCGCGCTTGCCGCGACTGCCGGGCCCGGCCCGCAGCAGCCGACGTTGAGCCGCGACCAGGTGCTTGCGCTCCTTGCGGCCGGGAACGAGCGAGGTCCGATCGACCTGACCGGCCGCGATTTGTCCGGCCTCGATCTCGCCGGTGTCGACTTCCGGCGCGCCGACATGTCCCGCGCCCGGCTCGTCCGCACCCGGCTGCGGGGAGCGCGAATGCATGGAGTCAAGCTGAACGACGCCGTCGCGACCGGGGCGGACCTCGCCGGCGCAGTTCTCGACCTCGCCGCTCTCGCGCGCATCGACCTGAGCGGCGCGAACCTGCGTGAAGCGAGTCTCTACGCAACCATCCTGACCGGGGCCGTCCTGGTGGAAGCCGACCTCACGCGCGCCCGGATCATCTCGACGATGAGCGGCGCGAAGCTCACGCGTGCGAAGCTCGCGGGTGCCGATCTGGGTGCGGATCCTGCCAACCAGCCGATGGGAATCATGCGGACGGACGCGACCGGAGCGGACCTCGCGCGGGCCGACCTGACCGGCGCGAACCTGAGAAAGGTCAATCTTACCCGGGCCGACCTCTCGAACGCTGATCTGACGGGAGCGGATGTAGCGGGCGCGGATTTCACGGGCGCGATCCTGCGCGGGACCCGCGGGCGCTCCGACCTGCGCGGCGCAGAACGGGCGAAGAATCTGGAGTGGCCCGCGGGTGACTGAGCGGAGGTCTAGACGCCTCCGCATTTCCAGCAGCCGACGACCTTCTGTACATGTCCGTCGTCCACGACGAGTACGAGGTGGCCGCCAGCGACCTCCGCGCCGCACGGGCAGCGCTCGAGCCCGAGCATCGGGTGCCGCTGAAGGATCGTTACAAAGGTCTGCGTACGCCGCATCCGGTGAGCGTCGCGGTGATCCGGCTTGGCCGATTGTCGCGCCATCGTCCTCATCGTCCGTGGACCAGACCTGGGTTACTTCGCAGTCTGCTGGGCGATGGCGCGCACAAGCTCGCAGGCGCCTTTGTCGCAGTCGTAATTGCGCAGCTCGGGATCGTTGTTCTTGAGGATCTCGCAGCGTACCCTCTCGCGCTCGATGATGCGCGAGAACTCATCCACGCCATGTCGGCCTTGAGCAGCTTTGCCGATGAGCCCCTCTCCCCCGCACGAGACGATCACCTCGCGCGTCGAGCGCTTCTCCGTCTTCTGGGCAGCTGGCGATGTTGCCGCCAGGAGTGCGGAGCCCAGGTAGATAGCCAGCATCTTCGAGAGCACGTTCACCCCCCTTACGAGCGGATCGTCTACGCTCCTCGAGAGTCGAGAAGGTAAACAGAATTTGCTAACCAATGTATGCGGCAGGTGATCGATCGCAAATTTGTTGATCTACCGAAAGGGAGGCGCGACTCGCACTGGGTGGGCGTCCCGGTCAAGCTGTGGTGCCAGTGCGGTGGGGTGTCTCCTCAGGCAAACGAGGGCCGCGTCATGAAATCTGTCCGGCTGATAGGGGCAACTCCACTCTGGAGCGTCGCATGCATCGTCCCGAGCGGGAGATGAAGGACGGCGCGAAATGGTGGGTGCTTGTCACGGTGGGCATCGGGACCTTCATGTCGGCGCTCAACGGAAGCGTCGTCAACGCCGTCCTTCCGGTAATGCGGCGCGGGCTGCACGCGGACTTTGCGACGATCGAGTGGGTCGTCACCATCTACTTGCTCGTCGTCAGCGGGCTCCTGCTCCTCTTCGGCCGCCTCGGCGACCTGCGGGGCCACAAGACCTGGTTCGTCTCGGGCCTCGCCGGGTTCGCCGCCGCATCAGGCCTCTGCTGTCTCGCGCCAGATGCGACCTTCGTGATCCTCTTCCGCGCCCTGCAGGCCATCGCCGCCGCGATGCTGTTTGCAAACTCCCCGGCCATCCTGACGAAGAGCTTCCCACCCGAGCAACGCGGCCAGGCCCTCGGGTTGCAGGCCACCATGACCTACCTGGGACTCACGGTCGGACCCTCGCTGGGCGGACTGCTCGCTCAGCGCTGGGGGTGGCGCGCAGTATTCGCGATCAACGTGCCGATCGGCGCGGTCGCCGTCTGCATGGCCCTGCGATTCGTCCAGCGCGAGAAGATCGAGAAGCGCGGCGGAATCGACGTCGCCGGTGCGACGCTGCTCTTCACCGGTCTGCTGGGGCTGCTCCTCGCTCTCAATCGGGGGCACGCCTGGCGCTGGGGTCCGCCCGTCGTCGCGCTGCTCGCCGCGTCGGCGGTGCTGCTCTCCCTGTTCGTCGCGGTCGAGCGGCGCGCGCGCTCGCCCATCCTCGACCTCGCTTTGTTCCGCGAGCGGGCCTTCTCCGCGGCCTCGGCGAGCGCATTGCTGAACTACATCGCGGTGTACGGCATCCTCTTCCTGTTCCCCTTCTACCTCATCGAGGTGCGTGGCTTGGGTCCGGCGCGCGCGGGGCTGCTCCTCACGGTGCAACCGCTCGTGATGACGGTCGCGGCACCGCTCTCCGGCATCGCTTCCGATCGCATCGGCACGCGCACACCCACCACCCTTGGGATGGCGCTGCTGGCGGCGGGCCTGCTGTGGCTCTCCCGTCTCGATCCGCGCACGCCGCTGATCGAAGCGGAGCTAGCGCTCGCCCTGTGCGGGCTCGGAACCGGAATCTTCATCGCGCCGAACAACAGCGGCCTGATGGGTGCCGCTCCGCGCGCTCGCCAGGGCATCGCCGCAGGCGTCCTCGCAACCGCACGCAATCTCGGGATGGCGATGGGGGTCGGCCTTGCCGGTGCGATCTTCACGACGGCGCTGCGGGGCCGGGAGGAACCCGGCGCGCTCACCTCCGCTGTCGACGCGGGGTTCCTCGCCGCCGCCGTAGCCGCCGCGCTGGGTGCCGCCGCGTCTGCCATCCGCGGCGCGGGCGTGGAAGCGGGCCAGCGCACCCGGTAGGAATGCCGAAGGCCGCCTGGCCCCCGAGATTTCAGCGCGAGTGATCCCGCGAAGTCCGCGGCGTGCGGAAGCTGAAGGTCACGAGCTCGCGCGCGGGTCTCGCTGCCTCGGTGCGGGCAGCCTCGACGAGTCCGTGATCGGGCGAGAGCGAGCAAGCAGGGTCGGTCGCGGCGGCGTTCCCCGTCAAGTGGAAGGCCTGGCAGCGGCACCCGCCGAAATCGATCGCTCGCCGCGCGCAGCTCCGGCACGGCTCCGGCATCCAGGCCTCACCGCGGAAGGCCGCAAGGCCGGGCGAGGACGACCACAGCTCTTCGACGGAGCGCTCGCGGACGTTCCCGAAAGAAAGGCCCGGCAGCGTATGCGCGAGCAGACAAGGGAGAAGCAACCCGTCGGGCGAGACGACGATGAAGCGCCGCCCCCAGCCGTCCATGCACGCCGGAGGGAACTCGACATAGTAGTCGGGAACGACGAATACGACTTCCATCCGGCCTTCAAGCCGCGCGCGAGCTGCCGCGGCGACGGACCGCGCCCGCTCGAGCTGTGCCTTGGTGGGGAGGAGCGCGGTCCGGTTCCTGAGGGCCCACCCGAGGTATTGGGCGTTGGCCAGCTCGAGGCGGTCGGCGTGCAACTCCTCGGCGAGCGCGATGACCTCGCCGATGCGCTCGAGGTTCTCCCGGTGCAGAACCGTATTCACGGTCAACGGGAACCCCAGCTCCTTCACCCAACGAGCCACCTCGATCTTGCGATGGAACGCCTCGCGTCCGGCGATGCGATCCGACTCATCCGGCCGCGCGTCCTGGATCGACACCTGGACGTTGTCGAGGCCGAGCCGGCGGAGGCGCTCGAGGCGCTCGCGGGCGAGCGGGATCCCGCTGGTGATCAGGTTGCTGTAGAGATCGAGCGAGCGCGCCTCCTCGACGAGCGCTTCGAGATCGGGCCTCAGCAGTGGCTCGCCACCCGTGAAGTTGACCTGCACTACGCCCAGTCGCTCGGCCTCGCGCAGGACACGCCGCCAGTCGGCCGCGTCGAGCGCGTCCTCGTGGCGCGTGAAATCGACCGGGTTCGAGCAGTAGACGCAGTGGAGAGGACATGCGTACGTCAGCTCGGCGACGAGCGTGTAGGGTCGCGGTGCGGAGCTCATTCGAGCACCCGCACGAGGCCGCGCCTCGACATCTCCTCGAGGAACTCGAGGACGTCCCGCCGAAGCTCCTCTGCGGATCGATCGAGGTACTCCCCTTGCAGCTTCTCGACGATGCCGTCGACCGTGAGCTCGCCGTCGCAGAGCTTGAGGATGTTCGCGGCGGTCGCGTTCAGGGCGAGCCCCCTCTCCGGGTACAGGAGCAGGTACCCTCCCGACGTCCGATCGAATCGCAGGCGCGCCTTCGGGGCGAGGGCGGGCTTGGCCTCCGGCGGGATCATGGCGCCGGACGAGCCCAGTCCGGTGCTGGCGAAGGGAGGAGAAGACAGTCCAGGATGTGCCAGAGGATTTCGGTCTTGCGGATCAGCGCAGCGACGCACCGCTCTTGGAGCTGGTAGGTAGTCGCGTTGCGGCAGACGAACTCCAGCGCCACCTCCGAGTCCCGGCGCGCGCGCGTCACCCGGGTGCGGAAGTACTCGAGCACGTCCGCCCGGACCCATGGATAGTGCTTCTCCCAGGCAGCGATCCGCCTCGACATGAGATCGGGCGCGAAGCCTTCCGTCAACGACGATGCGACGGCCTCCACCAGGCTCACCCGCTGGACGAGCTGCACGTAGGCGTCGCAGGCAAAGCGGACACCCGGGAGGACAGACTTCAAACCCGCCACCACTTCTCGGTCGAGCCCCACGCCCTCGGCGAGGCGCAGCCAGAGGGCCAGCCCGCCCTCGCCTTCGCGATCGCCATCGTGGTCATGGATGCGCTGGATCCACATCCTGCGGAAACCGGGATCTTCCGACTTGGAGAGGATGATCGCGTCCTTGATGGGCACGCGGCTCTGATAGTAGTAGCGATTGAGGACCCACTGTTGTAGCTGTGCCTTGGTGAGGTTTCCATCGTGCATGAGCACGTGGAAAGGGTGCCGATCGTGGTAGCGGCGCTCACCTTCGCGCCGCAGCCAGCCGGCGAACTCTTCGGTTGAGAGCCGCGGGCGTTCGTCGCTCTGGATCACAGCGTGATCTCCATTCTGTCCCGGGCAATCTGCCAGCCGGCGCGCTCGACGGCCGCGCGCTCGGGCGAGTCCGCGCGCAGGACCGGATTGGTGTTGTTCAAGTGGATGTAGATGCGCAGGAGCGTCGGGAGCCCGCTCAGGGCCGCAAGGCTTCCCCCCTTACCGCCCATCGGCAGATGAGCCATCTCACCGGCGCGCTTGTCCGACGCGCCCAGCTCACACAGTTCATCCTCCGACCAGAACGTGCCGTCGAAGAACAGGCAGTCGGCGCCCTCGGCGGCGGCGAGGACCTCACTCGTCAGGCGGCCGACCGCGGAGAGATAGACGAGGACCCGCCCCCTCTGGCGCTCGCGGATCCGAAAGCCGACGTTCTCTTCGCCCCCGGGCGCGTAGCCGAGCCCTTCGAGGTGGACGGGGACCTTGCCCGGAACGGCAAACGCTTCGACCGATAGCCCGCTCGCAGCTCCGACGCCCTTCGACAGCTCGACCTCGCGGCCGATGGGCAGGTTCCGCCAGGTCACCTGGCCGGAGAACCGCTGCAGCGTGCGGTAGAGCACGTTGTTCTCGACGAAGCCGCGCCGTACTGCCTCGGTGGCATACACGACGAGAGGGTACGACTCGCGCAAGCAGAGGAGGCCCAGCGTGTGGTCGAGGTCGCCGTTGGTGAGGAGGATCCCCTCGATCGGCGAGTGGCGCAGCCGGCGCGGGTGCAGCGGAGGAAAACTCTCGATCTGAGCGCGGATCTCCGGGGAGGCATTGAGCAGGAACCACGCCTCGCCGTCCGCGCTCACTCCTACGCATTCCTGGGTACGCGCCTCGATTTCGGGAGATCCATCGCGTGCACCCCGGCAGTTCCGGCACGCGCAGTTCCACTGCGGGCAACCCCCTCCGGCTGCCGAGCCGAGCACCTGGATCCTCACATTCTGCTCGCAAACCCCGACCCGCCAAACGCGGCGCGAGGACACGCCTCGCCCGCTGCGGGTCCACCTGAAAGAGACGCCGATTCCTTTAGGCCTTAGAGGTCCTCGCCCCTATAGGATTTGGCTTCTGCATCCATCTTGATCTCATCGAAAGCGGGCTTGGTCCAGCTCATGGCACCTTCCCCTTCGTTCCTGCCTCGCACCACCCGCGGGAGCGGGAGGGCAGGACCCTTGCTGTCGCTGTCCCCATATACCCATGCGGTGGTCAGGGCAAGCCTGTAGAGGACCGTGCCCGACACGGTGGCGACCTGGTGCGCCATGCCGGCCGGTCGTGTTGGCTACAAACCCCGCGTCCGCACAAGGAGCATCTCACGCCATGTCCCATCAGGCGGATGCGTCGGTAGTCGTGATGGACCCCACCGAGCACGGGGACTGCGTGGACGCGGCCGTTCGTCTCGAGTGGCTGTGGAATCGGCTGCTGGTGCCCGAGGGCTTGGTGCGAACGCGCTTCGGACATACTCGGTGATGACGCGCCGGAGGTGGTTCTCACTGAGGATGAGGACATGATCGAGCACCTCTCTGCGGAGCGTGCCGACGAAGTGCTCAGCAAAGGCATCATGTCCGGCGCGCGTATCGCCGTGCGCACGACGCGCACGCCAGACGACCTGAATACGCCAGCGAAGCGAGAGCCGAGCTTCGTGTCGTGATCGCAGACGACAACCTGTGGCACGCCGTCCATTGTGGCGTTCCTGGCCTCCTGCGCCCACCACTCGTCCGTTGGCGCGTACGTCACCGCGGCATGGAGGATCGTTCGGCGACGCAGGTCCAGGAAGAAGAGCACGAACACCTCGCGGAACCGCATGTCGAACGTCTGCGCGAAGTCACAGGCCCACGTCACGTGGTTTCTCAGGAACGTAGACCAGCTTTGCCCGTCGCCTCGGGGTCGAGAGCGGCGCATGTACCGCTGAATCGTTCGTTTGCAGACGCGGATGCCTAGTTTGAGCAGCTCGCCACGGATGCGCTCTCGGCACCCCCACCGTGGGTTACGCCCCGCCATCTCGCGGATGAGCGCGGCAGGCGTCGTCGGTGAGTCCGGACCGCTGGGAGCGGCGCCGCCAGAACGCGCGGAATCCTGCGCGATACCAACGAAGAATGGTCGCGGGCTGGATGAGCAGGGTTGCTTCACGCCAAGCCGGCGCGACCCGTTCGGCGTGCAGCTGAGGTGTGCCGTCCGTCTGCATTGACCTGCCATCCTACCCGCAGGAGGATGCTCTGTTCCTTTAGGGGCTCCACCGTCATGGCAAGTGGAAGGGGGTGCCATGGTGAGCCGCTCAAGTCCGGGGTCGCCGCATGCGCTGGAGCAGTCGCTGCGGTGGAAGCGGAGACCGCGCCCCCGCTCGCTCATACCCCTTGAATTCACCCTGCCCAGCCGTTGCATGGCACGGCCGCGGGTTGGTCTGCTAGCTGGAGCAAGTGCAGGAAGAAAGCGTCGAGTTGGCAGAACGCCCCTTAACGGTCCGGTCGCGTCTAGAATGCAACCGAGAGAAAGGAGTTAAGGATGAAACCAGGGCTTCGGATAGCTTCCTTCATCGCAGTGTCCGTCTTGCTTCTCACAGGATGTGCTACAACGACCTCATTACCCTCTGCGGCGAATGATCCGACGAAAGCGCAGGTCACTATTATTTATGATGCATTTGGCAGGGCCTCGGAGATGGAGAAGGACTGGGGTTTCGCTGCCCTAATCGAGTACGGCGGAATGCGCATCCTGTTCGATACTGGCGATAACCCTGACATCCTGGCCAAGAACGCAAAGGCCAAGGCAGTGGACTTGTCGAGTCTAGACTTCGTCGTCATGTCCCACCGTCACGGCGACCACATGGGCGGCCTGGGCTATCTGCTGAGCGTCAATCCCAGGGTGAAGATCTATGCGCCAAGGGAGAACTTCGGCGTGTACGGCTTCTCACTGCCCAGCGCCTTCTACCGCAAAGACGAGTCGCTGCCGCCGGAGCAGCGCTACTATGATGGCACACCGCCGCAAGTAATGAAGTTCGGCAGTGCCTGGCCCAGAGCCAACTTCGAGTTGATCGAAAAGACGACCGAGATTGCGCCCGGCATCCACCTGATCGCGCTCGTCTCAGACAAGCCCACGACGCTGGAACTGCGTGAGTTGTCGCTCGCCATCGACACCGGCAACGGCATTGTTCTGGTCGTCGGCTGCTCGCATCCTGGCATCGACAAGATTGTGGAAGCGGCGACCGCGATCAACCCGCGCATCCATTTCATCGTCGGCGGATTTCACTTAGTGGTGTCAAAGGATCCGGACATCGAGAACATCGTCATGACTCTGCGCGACAAGTTCAAGGTGGCTTACGTCGCGCCCGGTCACTGCACCGGCGAGCCGACCTTCACGGCGCTCAAGAAGGAATTTGGTGACCGTTATCTCTATGCCGGGCTGGGCACGGCCTTGGCGTTCGGCGCCACGCCTCGCGCCATCTCTGGAGCAGGTCAGCAGGCGACCACCGTCATGGATGAGGACGATCTCGGGAGCTACCGCACGCTGTTAGCGAAGAGCGATGACGACGAGCACACACTGATAGCGCATCACCTATCGGGTGGCGTTGGTCCACGCCCGGTGTGGTGAGCGCGACAGCCCCTTCCAATGGCTCGAGGTCGCTTCGCTGCCCTGCGGTAGGGTGGCGGCATGGAGATCCCTACCCTGCAGACCGACCGCCTCCTGCTGCGCCCCTTTTCCGCGGCGGACGTCGACGCCTATGCGGAGCTCAACGCCAACCAGGAAGTGATGCGCTACATCGACAAGGTCCAGGACCGCGAGGCCGCCTTCCGCTCGCTGTGCGCCAACATCGGCCACTGGCACGTGCGCGGCTACGGTCCCTGGGCAGTGGAAGACCGCGCCACGGGCCGCCTGATCGGGCGGGCCGGGGTCCTCGCCTGGGAGGGCAAACCCGGACCGGAGGTGGGATATGCGCTGCACCCCTCCGTCTGGGGCAAGGGATACGGCCGCGAGGCCGTCGCCCGCTGCCTGCGCTACGCGCACGAGACGATGGGGGCGCGCGGCGTGCTCAGCGTCATTCACCCCGACAACGCTCCCTCGATCCGCGTCGCCGAGAAGCTCGGCGCGTTTCTCGATCGCGAGCTGGTGATGAAGGGCGAGTTGCTCCTCGTATATCGCTATCCGGATCCCTGAGAGAATGAGCGCCTGGACCTGTTCATCTCCGCTGGCGCCGAGGGGCCGGAACAGCGGGTACCGGCCAGAACACCGCCGGCAGCCACGCAGACTCTCTGCTGTGTTAAGCAACTGCGATACTCGCACGCGCTTAACACAGAGAGAGTTCGTGATCGCTACCGGGCACCACTCTCGATCACGAACAGATCGCGTAAGTGCTTGATTCTCGGACCCTGGATAAAGACGCGTTCTAAATCGGTGTCCAATGGGGAGCATTCCTCCTGCTCAGTAGAACAGGGCGGTCAAGCGACTTCGCACTCTGGCCGGCGTCGACGATGACGTCAACGAGCTCCAGCTCGTACAGTTCGGCGTAGGCCTTCAGCTTGGCGCGCTGGGCATCCAAGCTGACCCCGCGATCGGCCTGCTTGTCGGTCGAGACTCTCAGGTAGGCGATGGTCTTGGTCGGCATGAGAGCGACGTTCGCTCTCATGCCGCCAGAGTCAAGTCGCGGTGCCTAATTCACGTGCAGCTAAACAAGCGATGCCAAACGCTCATCCGAAACCAGGCCCCGTCTCGAAACGATCCGTCGGCGAGAATCTCAACGATCAACTCTCGCAGGCTGCTCGTGTCCGCAGGTACCCCGTTCGGCTGCTAGGCGTTCTTCTCCGCCCACTTCGCCAGCACCTCATCCTGCTTCTTCTTCGGGAGCTTCAGGTGCTCCTCGCAGAAGAATCGGAACCGTGGGCCCTTCGAGCGGTGGAACCGGGCGGAAAGTAGGCCCGTCGACGTAGGATCAACGCCACCGGAGGGGCTCCCGCAGCTCATAGCTTGTCCCAACCGTGTCCCAAGGACGCCGAGCAGCTCGCCGCGTGTCCTACGCAGCCACGCGTTGGTGATGGCGCAGGTCCACCGTGGCGGGTGTGCTACTGGAGCGCGGGAGCATCGCGCACGACGTGGAGTCGAAGAGCACGAATCCTCGCTCCCTCGGAATTGGCGGTCAATGCAGACCAACGGCGGAGATCGGCCTGCGCCGCGCCTTGACACTGTGGCCGGAAAGGCGCAGCAGAAGCGCGCGCGGGCCGGACAGGTACTGCAAGGCGCCCGGCGAGATCGGAATCCAAAATGAACCCGCTCCGATACTCAGCCATAGCGGCAGCGCCGCTGGGGACAGCTGCCTTTGGGAGCGCGCGCCTCCAGGGCCCCTCGCGATGAGGGGAGAGAGGAAGTCGTCCTATGCGATTCAGTCTGCGATTCAGTCGTTCATATTTCCCGGGTTTCGTATTCACACTTGCGCTGTTTCCAATGCTGCCGGCGTTTGCGGTTGCGACAACGGTGGTGAACCCATTGTGCCCGGATAACACCGCACTCTTCAATCCGGGTGGTGGCGAGGACATCGTCCTTCCCTCCGGCTTTCAGGTCTCGGTCTTCACAAAAGGCCTGAACTTCCCTACTGGCATCGCCTTCCTTTCCCATGGGAACGGGAAGGGGTTTGATGTCTACGTGCTGGAGTCCGGGCACGGATTGCCGAGCCGGTGCAACGACCAATCGGCGTGGCCGGCCGGTGAGTTCGCGGCCAATAATCCGTTCACCCCCGACATCCTCGTCTTCAGCCAGACGGGACACCTGCTCCATGTTCTGGCCAAGCCCACCGCGGACGGTGGCGGGTTGCAGCCCGAAGGGCCGGCGATCGACATCGCCTTCGAGGAACTGCGCGGGGAAGGCGGAGACGAGGATGAAGGAGGCGCTGCGGGCGGCCGGCTGTTCGCAAGCGACTCGAACCAGGCGACGCACGCCCATAACGGGCAAAACAACAGCTCACGCATCGTGATCGTGGACCCCCTCACGGGCCGCGTCACGCCGTTCATCACCGGCCTGCCGACCGGAGACCACCCGACGGAGCAGCTGGCCTTCAAGGCCGGTTGGATCTACTGGTCGCAGGGGTCGACGACCAACAGCGGCGTGGTCGGACGTGACAACGGCGGGGGCCAGAACCAGCAGGACATCCCGTGCCAGGACATCGTGCTGAGCCAGAATGTGTTCGATTCCGGAGGCGGGGTGAAGACCAGTGGATACTCCCCCTTCGGCGTGCAACGCCCCGGGGCGACCGTGAAGGCATTCGAAAGCGCGAGCCACCAGGGTGTCTGCGATGGCGCCATCTTGAGAGCGCCGCTCAACGTCGCGCACCCGGAGGACCACATCGAGCCGTTCTCGTGGGGGTACCGCAATGGGTACGCCATTCGATTTGCGCCGCTGAATCATGCCCTGCTGGGGGCGATGCTGGTGGGTGAGGACGGTGCCGACGAGCGGGGGGCGCGGCCGTCGAACCACGCTCCGGACAGTCTGCAGCTGGCCCGCCAGAACCCTGATGGCACCCCGGACTACCACGGCTGGCCCGACCAGTACGGCTTCCTGCCGTCGAGCCAGGCGGTGTTCAATCCCATCGGCGGGCCGGGCGACGATCTCTGCGTCCCGGACGCCTCGAATCCGCCGAGCATGTGCACGCCGGCGAGTCTCGCCCTGATCGAGAAGGAGGATGTCCCGATCCGGGATGTCCTCGCGTTCCCACCCCAGCCGATCACCTCGCCGCTGGCCATCGAGGCCGCCGATTCTTCGTTCACCGGAATCGAGTTCGTGCCGGACTCGTTCGTCGCCGGTCCTCTTCGGCCTGGAGCCGCGCTCTACGCGCTCGAGGGCGACTTCGGCTTCTCGGCGGCGAATGCCACCTCGCCCGCTCCGGAGGTGGGGCACGAGATCAAGCTCATCAACTTCAGCGCGCCGGGCCAGCCGTTCGCGCTGAAGACCATGCGGTTTGCCCACAACACCACGTTCGAGCAGGCGTTCGTGGATGGCCTTCGTGGGTTCAACCGACCCACCAACGTCAGGATGGGACCTGACGGCTGCGCCTGGGTCGTGGATTACGGCGCTGTGCGGGACTTCGGCCAGTCCGACCCCGCGGCAAAATACGTGGGCGCCAATAACGGTCCGCTCGTCCAGATCCCTGGCACCGGAGTGATCTGGAGGATCTGCCGCAAGTAGATCACGTTGTGTCGATGCAGGGGCGGCTTTCGCGCCGCCCCTCGCCGTCGCACCAACATTCAGCGCAGCTCAAGGCGCATGCGTACGTTGGCGGAGGGGCGGGCGCCCTCCACCTCGTGGCGGTTGATCTCATTGGCGAGGGTTCCGGACGCGTGACGTCGATGCCACAGCCATAGGGCGAACAAACGGGGGTTTCGGGTCCGATAGCGAGGAGTTCTGTCCACTCGAGCCCCCTGTCCGGTGATTCCCAACCTAGCAGACCTGCGCGCGGCTGTGCTCCGCACCAGCCGCAGCTCGGCATACGCCTTCAGCTTGGCCCGCTGGGCATCGAGGCTGACCCCGCGGTCGGCTTGCTTGTCCGTGGAGACTCTCAGGCAGGCAATGGTCTTTGTCGGCATGAGAGCGACGTTCGCTTTGTGGCGGGGAGAGTCAAGCGTGCCCGGAGGGAACGGGCTATTCTTGCCTGCGATGCCAGGCGGGTCTCACATTTCAGTGCGACATCCGATCGCACCACAACCAACGGTGTCCAAAGCAGGCAGCGGTCGTGTTCACGTTCGCCGATGGAGGCGTCCGTCCGCGGCTAGCTTGCGTCGAACATGCACCCGGGATGCGCGATGCGCTGGCGAGAAGCCTTCCTCGACAGGCCTGGTCGGAATCGCCGCTGGTGTAAGAGAGATCGCGCTCGCCGGCGTGCTACGCGTTCTTCTCTGCCCGCTTCGCCAACGCACATGGACACCGTTGGGACAAATCGTCCCCGCCGGCTCTCCGATGCGGGCGCTCGAGGGCTCCAAGATTTGCTCCGGGACCGAGACTGAGTTTTGCTGACAATCGCCATTGAAAGACTCCCGGACAGTGTAAATCGCGCGTGCGAGAGAGACTGCTGGTACCGTGCGAGCGAAGCATGAAGGTTGTGATGGCCAGAGTCGGGCTGCTGTTGACCGCTTTGGGTTTGCCTGTGCGAGCCGAGGTTCTGACGGTCACCAGCCCGGTGCGCGCGAAGATGCCTGAGCCGCTGCTCACTGAGAGCATCACCGACCTCGATGGAGCACGGGCGGGCGAGGTCGAGGTCGACGTCAACGGATTGGTGTTACGTCGCACGAGCGCCGTTCGGCAATGGCAAACCAGTGTCGAGGCCGAATGGCGGGCGTTGGAGCGCCTGGGACTCGCCCTCGACCTCGGCGTAGGCCGCGTTCTCGATGGGGCAACGAGCCCGGCCATTAGCGTGCGTCCAGCCGCGAGCTGGGTGTTGACGCACTCGCAACCCCTCGACTTCCATCTGATGGCCGAGGTGAGCGCTCGCATCTCGCATGACGCCACGGAGAACGTGCAGGATCCTGGCGAGGGAGCACTGCCTTTTTCAGGGGGGGTCCGATTCGGCATCCGCCATCGTTGGCTCACGGTGCGCACGTTTCTTGGCGCGGGCGCCGGTGGCCACTCGGCGCACGCAGTCCCGCTGCGAGCGCAGGCTGCGGTGCTCGCTGAGCTCGGACGGGAAGGTCGCCTCGGCTGCGCAGGGTTCGAAATGGATGCGGACTGGGCTCGCCGCATGCCGCCGACGCTGGCAATGAACTTCATCCTGCGCGGCGCCCACCTTCACGTCCCGTTTGATCTGGGCATTGCAGTGCCTTGGACTCCCCAGTCGCGGTACGGCGATGCCTCAGTAGGCGTACTGGTGCGACTCATCCTTGAGATCGATCACGACTAGGCTACGTCTTGCACGTGTCGTTTGCCAAAACTCGATCCCGGGACCGGACGATGGGCGAGCGGCGTGCGAGCCATGGAGAGCAATGTCCCTCGTACTCGCTGTGTTGGGCGCGCTGCGCGCGGCGCTCAAAACCCGCACCGACCTCACGCTAGAGAACCCGCGTCGGAACGGCCTGTACGTCGGTGAGCACCAGCTTGTCGGCCTCCACGCCGAACCTGAACTTCCAGCCCAGCACCTCCAAGCTGAGGCCGCTCTCGCGCAACGAGGTCCAGAAGGGGCTCTGGGGTTCGATCTGCACCAAGACCCGGGAAATCTCTTCGACGTGGAGTTGAAGTATGTGCAGGATCTCCGGGGGGACGCGAGCGGTGGACTCGCCCATCACGATCTGCATCACCCTGCACTCTTGGTCCACCAGGGGTCCAATCCGCTGCCTGCAGCGAGTTGTAGCCAAAGGACGGGGCACCCTCCCCCCGAGAGCCCCCGCGTTTGTGCGCCGCCTGTCCGACTACAGACTACAGGTTCACGTCATTCTGCTCGTTCGCCGTGCCCTGTTGCATTCCGCGCCCTCGTCCTGGTGCCGGCTGCCGGCTCTAAGGGCGGCTGCGCTTCTTTCTCCATCAAGCTGCCGATCGTACGCCCGGTCTGGCGCCTG
>MNFJ01000185.1 GCA_001918155.1 Deltaproteobacteria bacterium 13_1_40CM_4_68_19 | reverse complement strand
AGGTGATCGGCAATCTCGCCCTGCTCGACGTCTACGCCCGGGTGGCGCGCATCATCCGGGACCTCGCCCAGAAGCAGGGGGAGCCGGTGGACGGCGGCCTGCTGATCAAGGAGCGGCCGACGCAGCAGGAGATCGCGGGGCTGATCGGAACTTCCCGTGAGACGGTCTCGCGGGCGTTGAACGACTTCACCCGGCGGGGGCTGCTCGAGATGCAGGGAAAGAAGATCCTGGTCCGCTGGGGGTTCTTGCAGAAGGTGGAGGACGCGGCGTAGAAAACCGCCCCCGCATGTACCGCATCAGCAAGCAGCTCTGGTTCTGCGCGGCGCACCAGGTGCGCCTCTCGGAGACCCAATGCGAGGCCCTGCACGGCCACAACTACCGGGTCCTGGTCCACGCGGAGGCGAAGGAACTGGACCGCACCAGCTACGTGCTGGATTTCGCCGAGCTGAAAAAGGTGGCGCTGGAAGTCTGCGGCCGCTTCGATCACCTGAACATCAACGACGTCGAGCCGTTCCGGGAGGGGGAGCGCAACCCCTCCGCCGAGGAGCTCGCCCGGTACCTCTGCGAGCAGCTCGGGCGGCGCTTCGACGACGATCGCGTCCGCATCTGCAAGGTCGAAGTGTGGGAGACCGACAACAACCGCGCGGAGTATGTCCCGTGAAGAACGGAGTCGGCCGCGAGCACGCGGGGTTCACGCCCTGGTTCTGGAGCTACCGGCTGGCGGCCAGGATCGAGGCGGTGGTGGTGGTGTGCGTCATCGCCGGGGTGGTGGCGATCCTGGCGCTGCTGTTCCGGATGCCTGGCCCGCTGGTGGTGCATGTGCAGGACGACAAGAAGGAAGCGGTGATGGGAGCCCGCGTCCGCTGCACCTCGCCGGACCGGCAGAGCTCGCACGCGGGCAGCACCGACGTGTTCGGAGAGGCGAAGTGGCCGGGGCTCGCGCGCGGACCCTGGACCTGCGAGGTGACGCCGCCCGAGCGCTTCCACGCCGACGTGCAGACCGGCATCGTCACCGTGGTGGCTCGCAAGCCGGCGATGTGGACCACCGTGGTCGAGCGGCCTGCGCGCATCCTGGTGCAAGTGGTCCGGCCGCAGGGCCAGCCGCGAGCAAAGGTCGCCGTGCGCGCGGTCTGCGGCAGCGAGACCTGGGAAGCGCGCGCGGGGCTCGTCGATGGCCTCGCCACGCTGTTCGTGCCTCGGGGAAAGGTGTGCCGCGCAGGACTGGTCCGGCCGGAGCTTCCCGCAGACGGACCGGTCACGCAGGCTCGGCTCGAGTGCTCCACCGCGCCCTGCACCGACGAGATCATCGGAGGCGTGGGCGAAACGAAGAACGCCGTCCTCAAGCCGAGCGCCGAGCAGTGGGCAGCAGTGCGGCCTCCGCCGGAGTCGGAAACGTCGGCGGAAGCCGCGCAGTGATCTACCTGCCTTGATAGATGTCCATCACCTGCCGCAGGAGCTGGATCGCTTCCTCGCGCGGGCGCTGGAACGCGTTGCGGCCCATGATCGACCCGAACGCCCCACCATCGCGCAGTCCCCGGACCTCGTTCAGGATCTCCTCGGTGCTCTTCGCCTCGCCGCCAGAGAAGATGACGATGCGCTTGCCGTTGAAGCAGCTCTGCACCACGTGCCGCGCCCGGTCGGCGAGCGTCTTCCAGGGGATGTTGTACTTCTCGAAGACCTTCTGCGCTTCGGGCTGATAGATGAAATCGCCCGGTGGCTTCACCTTGACGACGTGTGAGCCGAGCTGGCAGGCGATCTGCGCCGCATAGCCGGCGACGTCCACGGCGGTCTCGCCTTTCTTGTCGGTGATGCCTTCGCCGCGCGGATACGACCAGGTCACTACCGCGAGGCCATGCGCCTTGGCTTCTTCGGCGAGGGCCCTGAGGTTCTCGTACTGATGGTTCCGCGCCGCCGAACCAGGATAGATGGTGTAGCCGATCGCCACGCACCCCAGCCTGACTGCGTCCTTCACCGAGCCGGTGACGGCACTCTCAGCCGAATGGCCCTTGCTCAGGGTATCGCTGTTGTTGAGCTTGAGGATCAGCGGGATCTGGCCGGCATGCTTGCCAGCCACCGCCTCGATGAACCCGAGCGGGGCCGCGTAGGCGTTGCAACCGGAATCGATCGCCAGCTGGATATGGTAGTCGGGGTCGTATCCCGGCGGGTTCGGCGCGAACGAGCGCGCAGGCCCGTGCTCGAACCCCTGGTCGACCGGAAGGATCACCAGCTTGCCGGTTCCAGCCAATCGGCCATGCATGAGCAGGCGGTAGAGGTTGGCGAGGGTGCCGGGGTTGTCCGACGGGTACCAGCTGAGGATTTCGCGAACGCGAGACGTCGTTTCCATCCAGGGCTCTCCTTGAAGGGTGCGAGGCTAGAACGGGGGCGGAGCGCTTTCAAGGAAACTCGCCGATAGGGTGTAAAACGCTACCGTAGGAACAGATCGGCTTCGTCGGCGAGCGCCGCGAGCTTCTCTCGCGACGCCCATTCCGGCGTGAGCTGGAGCTTGGCTCCCACCACCACCCCGCGATCGCGCAGCATCTGGACGGCGTTCTCCAGCGTCGGCCTGGTGAGCGCCTCGAGGCGAAGGATCCGCCCGGCCAGGTACGCGGCCCGGCCCCGATCGAGCGTCTGCCGCATCCACTCCCGCGCCGCCATCGGGCCGGCGAGCAGCAGCCGCAGTCCGTCCGAGGCCACCCAGGCGCCCTCCCCGAAAGGTCGCAAGAGCTCTGCGAGCAGCGAGAGCATCCGCACTCCGCGCGCAACCGGCTGGACGGCATCGCCTGCGCGCTCGACGAGCCCCCAGCGCAGGAGCAGCGCAAATGTCTCGTCCACCGTCGACTCCAGGCTCTTGCCCGGGGGGAAGATGAACTCGTACTTGACCAGGCGGGAGACGTCCCTCGCGCGCCGCAAGAGCTCCGCGTGCGGCGCCGCCTGTCCCCGGAACGAGCGCAGGGCCGCCGAGAGGATCGCGGGCGCGACCAGGAAATGGAGGATGCCGTTCTTGTGGTAGTCGAGCGCGATCCGGCGTTCCTCCGGAACGGCGTAGAAGCGCTCACCGCCGGCTTCGTGCCGTTTGAGGGTGCCGTCCGCGCAGAGCGACTCCACCGCGTTCGCCACCAGCGGGCGGATCGGCTCTGCGCCGCCGTGCGCTCCGCTGTCCAGCGCCGCGGTGTGGAGGAATTCGGCTCGATCCAGGATCTCCGTCTCGCTCAGGGCCCGGCGGTCGTGACTCAGCAGCACCGCCGCGGCGAGCCCGGTCGGGGCGAGCGGGGCAGCGGCATTGATTCCCGCCGCGACACGCAGCCCGAGGTGCTGCACCAGCTTCTTCTTCTCGTCAGCGGTGGCGGTCTTCGGGTCGACGCCGCGCTCGCGGAACAGCTGGGCGAGCGAGATCGGCTCGCCGGCCCGGATCGTGATCCGGCCATATCGCCGGCGCAGGATCTTCGTGGCCGAGAGTAGCGCTGTTGCATTCTCCTTCTGCTTCTCGCCGCCGAGCAGTTCGTGCTGGTAGCTGCGGGCCTCGACGATCCTCTCGTAGGACAGGCTGACGGGCGCGAGGTACGCATCGGGCTTCACGCCCGTGAGCCAGGCGTCCACCTCGAGCGTGAGCATGCCGAACTTGGGCGGAAGGAGCTTGCCGGTTCGCGAGCGTCCGCCCTCGATGAAGAACTCCTGCGAGAATCCGTCCTGCAGCAGGCGCTTCACGTAGGCGCCCAAAGTCGCCGAATAGATGCGGTCGCCGCGGAAAGTGCGGCGGATGAAGAACGCGCCGCCAGCGCGCAGCAGCCGACCCACCGGCCAGAAGTTCAGGTTGTCGCCCGCCGCGACGTGCGGGGGCTGCAGGCCGTAGTCGTCGCAGATCATCGAGAGGATCATGTAGTCGATGTGCGACTTGTGGCAGGGGCAGAGGATCAGCGGCCCCCTCTTGCTCGCCTCGACCATCCGCTTCATGCCGGCCTCGTCCACGTCCACCCCGTCGTAGATGCGGTGGAACACGAAGTCGAGCAGCCGCTTGAGCAGGTCGACGACCAGCGGATTGTAGCGGGCGGCGATCTCCCTCAAGTCCTTGCGCGCTTCTTTCTCCACGCTGCCGTCGGCGCGGCCACGCTCGCGGGCGATCTCGGCGAGCGCCCGCCGCAGCTGCAGGTCGCGCAGCGTCTCTTCGACCACCCGGTCGGCCGACTTGAGCGGCGGCCCGGTCACCACCCGGATCTCCCGCGCCAGATGTTGGTGCAGCCAGCCGCGCACCCGCCGGGCAACCCGCGCCGGCTCGGCCCCGGCATTCATCGCGTTCACGTCGGCGAGCGAGACTGCCTCGCCGACTTTCACGTAGCTGCTCCTTCGGTTCAGCAGATAGCCGAGGAAGGTGCGGATGGCGCCCGGCTCCTCGGGATCGCCGAAGAGGGCATCGCGCCATGATCCCCCGAGCTTCTTCGGACGCTTGCGCCACAGGAACGTGAGCGGCACCAGCGCGATGGGTCGCGGCTGCGTCCGTTGCAGCTCGACGAGCGCGGGAAAGGGGTCGGGCAGGGTGGTCACCGCGGACGGCAGCGTGCGCGGAGCGCGCAGGAACACCATGGCCGCTTCGCCCCGGCGCACGGCTTCGACGACGTTCGCGACTTCGCCGCCCTGCCGCGCGCGCACTTGCCGGCCGCCCAGATACCAGCGCGCGAACGGGGCGAAGATCCGGGACCCCAGCCCGGTGGCGGCGCGCGCCAGCGGCAGCGCGAGCCTGGAGAACGTCCAGTTGAAGAAGAGCAGGTGGAGCAGCGAGCTCGAGCGCAACACGTAGACGAGCGTTGCCTCCTCGCTCAGCTTCTGCAGGGGCGCGACGGCATCGGCGGGAAACGGCACCGGGTCGAACAGCTTGTGCAAGAGCCAGCGCGCGAAGGGGCCGTAGTGCCCGCGCCGGCGCGTGGAGAGCGCCTGGTCCGCGTGGACGAGCTGCGTGCCGGGCGCGGAGTTGGCCATGGCGGGCACTGTAGCCGACCCAGCGCCCCCGTGAAGTCTTCAGATCAGCGGCCGGACTCTAGGGGCGGGCTGCGGACCGGCGGTGGGCGTCGCTGCTCTCGTCGTGGATCAGGCCCTCGACCTTCTTCTGGAGATCCGGAGTCACCTTCATCTGGTGCGCATTCTCCGCGTGCTTGGCCACCTGTTTGAGGATCTCCTCGTTGTTCTCTCCCCGGGCCACGAAATCGCAATTCGCTCCTACGTCACGGCAGTGGAAGTCCTTCATTGCGGTGCTCCCGGCGCACTTGCGCCACCGATCCCATATGCCCGCGCCGGGTCAAAGGCCAGTGCCGGGGGCTCAGCGCGTCGAGCAACCGGCCGACCCGCCTAGCCCTGCCAGCTCGGCTACCGCCTTGCCGGGCTCGCCAGCGAGCGCCCGGGCGAGGTGCTCGAGCCGGTCCGCAGCCCCGCGCGTGGCGCGGAGCCAGGCGATGCAGGCGGCTCCGCCGGATCGCTCTAGCTTCTCGGTCGCCCCACGCGCCTCGCGCACCTCGCTCAGCCAGAGGTCCCCGGCCGCACGCTCGAGGGCGTCGAGCAGGCCGCGGCGCTCGGCGAGTTGGCCGGCGACGTCCAGCTCCGCTTCCTCCTCGCTGAGACCATCGTCCTGGGCGCGGGCGCAGAGCGCGTCGAACAAGGCGGAATCCTGGCCGAGCTCGGCGAGCACCCAGGTGACGAGGAACGCCGGATCGAGCTGCGCGGCCATCAGCGCGGATTGTACTGGACGTCGTACGTTGCGGTCTCGTCCGCCCGGATCTCGATCTCGGCCTCCCGCTCGCCGAGCCGCTCGTGCCAGATCTTCACCCGGTGTCTGCCGGGGGACAGGTCGGCGATCCCGTACCTTCCATCCTCGCCGGTGATGGCGAAGGCGGCGGTCGGAAGCACGAGGAGCCAGGCCCGCATCCAGGGATGGACGTCGCAGCTGACCTTGAAGGTGCCCTCCTTCTTCAGCTTGGTGGGAACGACGTGGCCGGGGATCGGCATCGCGTAGTTCATCAGCTTCACGTCGCCCGCCTGCGCCCTCACGTTGTGCAGCGCCTTGTCGCTGTTCACCACGTCGACCGTGCTGCCGACGGGCGCCACCACCACGTGGGGAACGAAGGCGCAATGCTGCTGATCGAGCTTCTCCTTGCGCGTCTTGACGTCCTTCGGAACCGGCACGTCGGTGAGCCAGACGACCGCGTTGCGGACGCCGCCGCCCTGTGAGACCTCCACCGACTCGTCGGGTTTGTTGTTGCCGCAGACTTTCATGTCGCGAGTCACGGGCAGCGGAGCGAGCCGGGGAGCGAGCCCGCTCAAGGTCACCTTGCCGGCGAGCGCTCCCGTGCCGGCGGCGAGGAGAAGTGCGAGGAGGATCATGGGCGCCGGAATAGAGAGCATTTCGCAGACGGCCGCAAGACGCGGCCCTTGACAGCCCGCACTGCCTGTCTACATTCGCGCCCCCGTTTACCCATCCGGAGGCTGATTCATGGCGGCGAAGGAGATCGCGTTTCATCAAGCGGCACGGGAGCAGATCCTGCGTGGAGTGAAGATCCTCTCCGACGCGGTGGCCGTGACCCTCGGGCCCAAGGGCCGCAACGTGGTGCTGGAGAAGTCGTTCGGCGCCCCCACAGTCACCAAGGACGGCGTCACCGTCGCCAAGGAGATCGACCTGGGCGACCACTTCCAGAACATGGGCGCGCAGATGGTGCGAGAGGTCGCCACCAAGACCAGCGAAGTGGCCGGCGACGGCACCACCACCGCGACCGTGCTCGCCACGGCGATCTACAGCGAAGGCATGCGCCTGGTCGCCGCGGGGCACAATCCGATGGCGCTCAAGCGCGGCATCGAACAGGCCGTCGAGGCCATCGTCGCCGAGCTGAAGAAGCGCAGCACCAAGACGCAGGGCAAGACGGAGATCGCCCAGGTCGGTGCCATCTCCGCCAACGGCGACGAGGACATCGGCAACATCATCGCCGACGCGATGGAGAAGGTCGGCAAGGAAGGCGTGATCACCGTCGAGGAGGCGAAGGGCCTCGAGACCACGCTCAAGGTCGTCGAGGGCATGCAGTTCGACCGCGGCTACATCTCGCCGTACTTCGTCACCGATCCGGCCCGCATGGTGGTGGAGCTCGAGGATCCGTTCATCCTCATCACCGAGAGGAAGATCAGCGCGATGGCGGATCTCATCCCGCTTCTCGAGCAGGTGGTGCGCACGGGCCGCCCCATCCTCATCATCGCAGAGGAGGTGGAGGGTGAGGCGCTGGCGACCCTGGTCGTGAACAAGCTGCGGGGGACGCTCAAGGTGGCGGCGGTGAAGGCGCCCGGATTCGGCGATCGCCGCAAGGAGATGCTCAAGGACATCGCCGTGCTCACCGGCGGACAAGTGATCTCGGAGGAGCTCGGCAAGAAGCTGGAGCAGGTCGGGCTCAACGATCTCGGCCGCTGCAAACGGATCACCATCGACAAGGACAACACCACGCTGGTCGATGGCGCGGGCCAGAAGCGCGACATCGAAGGACGGATCAAGGCCATCCGCGCGCAGATCGAGGAGACCACCTCCGACTACGACAAGGAGAAACTTCAAGAAAGGCTCGCGAAGCTGGCGGGGGGCGTCGCGGTCGTTCAGGTCGGGGCCGCCACCGAGACGGAAATGAAGGAGAGGAAGGCCCGCGTCGAAGACGCGCTGCACGCGACGCGCGCGGCGGTCGAGGAAGGGATCGTGCCGGGCGGCGGGGTCGCCTTGATCCGGGCGCGCAAGGCGCTGGACCGGCTGAAGCTGGAGGACGACGAGGGCGTCGGCGTTCAGATCGTCCGTCGCGCGGTGGAGGAGCCACTGCGGCGCATCGTCGGCAATGCCGGGCTCGAGGGCAGCATCGTCCTGCAGAAGGTGGAGGAAGGACAGGGTGGGTTCGGGTACAACGCACGTACCGACAAGTACGAGGATCTGGTCGCCGCGGGCGTGATCGATCCGACCAAGGTGACCCGGACGGCGCTGCAGAACGCGTCCTCCGTCGCCAGCCTGCTGCTCACCACCGAGGCGATGGTGGCCGAGAAGCCGAAGAAGAAGGCGAGGGCTGCCGGCGGTGGCGCGCCCGGGATGGGCGGCATGGGTGGGATGGGCGGCATGGGCGGCATGGACTACGGCGGCGGCGACGACCTGGATTACTGAGCCGCACTGCGGCATCGCACTTGCGGAAGGCTCGCCACGGCCGCGGGCCTTCCCTGCTTCGGCCGCAAAAACGGGCAGGAAGACCCTCTTCCTGCTCCCGCGAAAGCTTGCCTCGATGCCTGTAACCTTGTACTGCTTGAGCATCCGCGGAGGAGGCCGCGCGCATGCCCAAGACCCTGCTCCTCGCTGACGATTCCAGGACGATACAGCAGGCGGTCAGCATGACGTTTGCGGGCGAGGACGTGAAGCTGATCACCGCGAGCGATGGTGAGGCGGCGCTCCAGGCAGCCAAGCAGTCGAAACCTGACCTCATTCTGGCTGACGTGGTGATGCCGAAGCTGGGCGGCTACGAGCTATGCCAGCGCGTTCGGGCGGATGCGGCGCTCAAGGACGTTCCGGTGCTGCTCCTCGGCGGGCCCGTTCCCATCGATCCGGCAAAGGCCATGACCGTAGGCGCGAACGGACACATGCCGAAGCCGTTCGACAGCGCCAAGCTGATCGAGCATGTCAAGACCATCCTGGCGAATCCAAAGGCGAAACCGGTCATTGCCCCGGCCGCTGGCGCGGCCATGAGGCCGGGGGCGGCCCCCGCACGCCCATCGGCCCCTCCGCCAACGGCAAGGCCCGCCGTCTCCCCCGGAGGAAGCGGGAGCACGATGGTGATGCCGCGGCCGCCGATGCCGGGCGGGGCGCCGTCGAAACCTCCGCCTTCGAATCCGGCGCGGCCGCCCTCCCCACCTGCGATGTCCGCGCCGCCGGCAGCCGCGAGACCGGCGCCGCCAGCGGCAAAGCCGCCGGTTCCGGGCCCACCTGCCGCGCGCACATCTGCTCCGGTCTCGACCGCTCCGCCGGCGCGGCCTGCTCCACCCCCGTCCAGGCCGCCACCTCCCGCCGCGTCGAGGCCTCCGCCGGCGTCGCCCCCCATCGACGACGACGAGGAGATCCCGCTCGACGAAGATGTCGTAGAGGAAGTGGCGTCTCCGGCGCCCACGCCTCTGCGCCCCGTGCCCTCGTCCGCCCACAAGCCCTCCCTCAGCGTCGTGCCGCCCCCGGCCGATGGCGGCGAAGCGATGTTGCGCGAGGCGCTGTCGAAGGCGAGCCGGGAAGTGATCGAGAAGATCGCCTGGGAAGTCGTCCCCGAGCTCGCGGAGACGATCATCCGCGAAGAGCTGGAGCGGCTGATCAAGGAACGCGGCAGCTAGAGAGCCGAAGGCGCAGGATTGCGGCTATTGCTTCTGGCTGTACCCGGTCATGGGATGTGTTCCAGTCCAGCTTGGCTAGCGCGGCCTGGCCGTAGAGGCGCGCTCGACCAGCTTCACTCCGAGCGTCTCGGTGCGCGGGGGACCCGCCTCGAAGATGAGCCTCGCCGCGATGCGACCCTTTTCGACGATCGGCTGGGCGATGGTGGTCAGCGGCGGATCGGCGGTCGCGGCGTCGGGGATGTCGTCGAAGCCGACCACCGAGAGGTCCTGCGGGACGCGCAGGCCGCGGGCCCTGGCAGCGTCGATCGCGGCGAGCGCGAGAACGTCGGACATCGCGATGATCGCCGTCGTCTCCGGCCGGGCCGCGAGCAACTCGCGCGCGTGACTTGCTCCGGCCTGCCGCTCGTTCAGGCTCTCCATGATCGGCAGCTGATCGAGCTCGATGCCGTGCTCGGCGAGCGCGGCGGAATACCCGGCGGCACGCTCTCGCTCGGTCCTGTACTCGGCGGAGCGCAATCGCTCTGCGTCGACGAAACCCGGCCGCGGGGGGTCGGCGGCCTCCAATGAGAGCAAACCGATCTTGCGGTGGCCGAGATCGAGGAGATGGCGGGCTGCGAGATAGGCACCGTGCCGATCGTCGATGACGACCGAGCTCATGCCGTTACCGCCGTCGAGGTCGATCGCCACCACCGGGAGGTGGCGTTTTCGCGCGAGCGAGATCAGCCGGTCGCCGACCCTCAGGCAGTGCACGATGAAGCCGTCCACCACCGCCGTCTGGATCCTCCAGGCGGCGTCCTTCTGGCGGTTCGTCGATACCAGCGCCACTCCCGCGCCGCGCTCGTCGCAGACCTCGGCGATGCCGGACAGGAGCATGCGGGCGAACGGATCGCGGAAGAAGTAGGCGGTGTCGTCGGCCATGACGATCCCGATGGCGTTGACCTTGCCTCCGCGGAGCAGCCGTCCCTTGGGATCGGGGCCGGCATAGGCCAGGCGTCGGGCCGATGCCTCCACCCGCTCCCTGACCTCCGGCCGGACGAGCTCCGGGCGATTGAAGACGTTCGAAGCGGTCCCCTGCGACACCTTGGCGGCCTTCGCCACGTCGGCGAGCTTGACGATCCGCTTCTTCATCACCCCGATGATACTGACAATTTTGAAACGTTTCAACGATGCGCTTGACAGCGGGAAGGAGCCGACGCAAACACCACTTGAATCGATTCAGATGAACCGATTCAGCCGAGAGGAGCGCCAGTCATGCACGCCATCGTTCTTGCAAGCACCCTGATCAAGGCCAAGAGTGAAGACCGCCGGGTCGATCCGCGCGAGGTCGAGATGTTCTACTCCCAGTCGCGGTATGGTCTGCGCGATGTCGCGCGCGTGGCCGCGGCGCTGGGTGGCATCGCGATCTATGCCGCCATGCTCGCAGTGGTGGCTCAGTAGAGTCGCGGCGCGCCGGGCCTCGACGCGATGTGGTATCTACGCGCGCGCGATGAGCGAGCGGCGCGTGGAGAGCGATCTCGACAAGGGATACGAGCCCGCCTCGGTCGAGCCGCGCTGGGCGCGGTGGTGGGAAGAGCAGGGGTTCTTCCGCTCGCAGGACGTGAGCGAGAAGCCCCCGTTCTCGATGGTGCTTCCCCCGCCGAACGTCACCGGCTCGCTTCATCTGGGGCACGCGCTCACCGCCACTATCGAGGACGCGCTCGCGCGCTACAAGCGCATGAGCGGCTTCAACGTCTGCTGGATGCCCGGGATCGATCACGCGGGGATCGCCACGCAGATGGTGGTCGAGCGCGAGTTGCAGAAGCGGGAGGGCAAGTCGCGTCAGGACCTGGGCCGCGATGAGTTCCTCCGCCGCGTCTGGCAATGGAAGGAGCAGTCGGGGAACCGGATCGCGCTGCAGCATCGCGCGCTGGGCGCTTCGCTGGATTGGGAGCGAGAGCGGTTCACCATGGACGAGCACTCCTCGCGCGCCGTGCGCGAGGCGTTCGTCCGGCTCTACCAGGACGGGCTGCTCTATCGCGCCGAGCGGTTGATCAACTGGTGCGTCAAGGACGGCACGGCGCTCAGCGATCTGGAGGTGGATCACGAAGAGCACGTGAAGAGCGAGCTGTACAAGTTCGCATACCCGCTCGCCGACGGCTCGGGCGAGATCGTCGTGGCGACCACCCGGCCGGAGACGATGCTCGGCGATACCGCCGTCGCCGTGCACCCCGACGACGAGCGGTACAAGGCGATGATCGGCAAGAGCGTGCGCCACCCGATCACCGGGCGCGAGTTCCCCATCATCGCCGACGCGGAGCTGGTCGATCCGAAGTTCGGAACCGGCGCGGTGAAGGTGACGCCCGCGCACAGCTTCGAGGATTTCGAATCCGGCAAGCGCCACCATCTACAGTTCATCAACATCCTGAACCTCGACGGCACGCTGAACGCGAATGCCGGACCCTTCCAGGGCCAGGACCGGATCGAGGCGCGCGGCCCGTTGAAGGCGCGGCTCGAGGATCTGGGCCTCGGCCGCGGCACCGAGCCGCACACGATGGCGCTCGGGCGCTGCCAGCGCTGCGGCACGATCATCGAGCCGCTGATGTCCAAGCAGTGGTTCGTGAATACGAAGCCACTCGCGGAAAAAGTCGTCGCCCACGTGGACGAGCTTCAGTTCGTTCCTGCGACCTGGCGGGCCGAGCTGCTGCGCTGGATGAACAACATCCATGACTGGTGCATCTCGCGCCAGCTCTGGTGGGGCCACCAGATCCCGGCCTGGTATTGCGACTCGGACCACGTCACCGTCGCGCGCGAGCAGCCGGCGCAGTGCGGGGATTGCCGTTCCGGCCGCCTGACGCAGGATCCGGACGTCCTCGACACCTGGTTCTCCTCGGGGTTGTGGCCCTTCTCGACCTTCGGCTGGCCGGACGACACGCCGGCGCTGCGGACCTTCTACCCGAACTCC
>MNFJ01000078.1:1117-15234 GCA_001918155.1 Deltaproteobacteria bacterium 13_1_40CM_4_68_19 | reverse complement strand
CCCGGCGGGTACCGCGACCTTGAAGGTGACGACCTCTACGCCGGGGTTGTGGTCCGCCAGATGCGCATTGGAGATGTGGCTGAAGCCGATGCCGAAGCGCACGGTCTCGGCGGGCGCGAACGAGAGCTCCAGGGAAGAGCGAAATTCGAGCCGCGAGCCCAGGTCGCCGTCTCCGCGCGCCAGTACGACGCCCGGCGCGAATCCCGGAGTCAACCGCAGACCACCGGGAAGCGGGATCTCGATGGCCATGCCAGAGTAGAGAAAAGCGGTTCCACCCGTGGAGGTGAGCAGACCGGCGACCGGACGGAGCACGGTCCAGCGCCAGGGCGGGCGCAGCTCCATCTCGATTCCCAGCGCGTGCGGGATCTCCTTCCGCAGGCCGTATTGACCCGTCGAGAGCGCGAACGACACGGGCTCACCGCGAGCCGACGCCGATCCGAGCAGGATCAAGGCTGCGGCGAGCGCCCAGGTGACACGGTGTTCCGGCATGGCTCGCGCCTTCGATGCCGCGTTCATGAAAGCGGTCCTCCGAACAGTGCCGGCACGAACGCGCGCAGCAGGCCCAGGGCGCCGCCTCCCAGGACGACGATCACGACGTTCAGGCGCCACTTCCAGAACGCGAGCGCCGCGAACGCCGCAAGACCGAGAACGACGGTGATCGAGTCCACCGTTCCGGAAGGCATGAAGGCGACCTGCGCCAGGGGGATGGAGATCGAGAACATCAGGCCGACGACGCCGCTCGTCACGCCGCGGAGGAACTCCTTCACTCCGGGCCGGGACGTGAGCCAGTCCATGTGGCGGGCGGCGCCCAGCACGAGGACGAAGGAAGGAAGGAACAGCCAGAACGTCGCCCCGAGCGCGCCGAGCCAGGGAACCCCGCGCCCGTTGCCGGCGAGATAGCCGACGAAGATCCCGATGGAGATGAGCGGACCCGGCGTGGTCTCGCCGAGAGCGAGCGCATCGATCATCTCGCGATCGGTGATCCAGCCGTAGCGCGCTACGGCCCCTTCCCGGATGTAGGGAAGGACCGCGTAGGCGCCGCCGAACGAGAAGAGGCCGACCTTGAGGAAGAAGGAGCAGATGTCGAACAGCCGCCGGCCGGCGGACTCCGCCGCGTCCGCCCGGCCGGGAAGCAGGAGCGCCAGCGCCGCCATCGCCGGCGTCAGCCGCCGCCATCCCACGTAGGCGAATCCGGATCCGAGCAGGACGAGCAGGAAGGGCAGGTGCCCGAAGAAGAATGCGAGGAACGCCGCCAGCGCGAGGACGACGGAGAACGTATCCTTCAGCGTCGCGCGCGAGATCCGCACCAGCGCGGCGAGCAGCAAGGCGAGGCCGACCGGCCGGAATCCCCAGAGGACGCCGAGGACCTCCGGCCTCTTGCCGAAGTTGACGTAGATCCACGCCAGCGCCGTGAGCGTGATGAAACCGGGGAGGATGAAGAGAAAGCCCGCCAGCGCGCCGGCGGCATGGCCGCCCTTCTTGTACCCGATGTAGATGGCGAGCTGCAGCGCTTCCGGGCCGGGCAGGACGTGGCAGAAGTTCAGCGCGCGGACGAACTCCTCCTCGTCGATCCACTTCTGCCGCTCGACGACCTGCAGGTGCATCAGGCCGATCTGGCCGACCGGCCCGCCGAAGGCGAGCCAGCCGAGCTTGAGGAAGTACCAGAAGATCTCCCTCATGGTCGCGTTCAATGCGATGGCCCCGCGGAAAGGCCGATACGATACACGCACCCGGAAACGAGCGTCGCATTCCGTGACGATGCAGGCGGAGGGCCCATTGTGCGCCGGCGGCATGCCTGCTAGGAGCGACAGCTTTCCCTCGAGAGGTGTCGATTGCGCTGGATTCCGTTCGCAGTCCTGAGCGTGGCCCTCGCCCAATGCGGTGGCGACGAACCCGCCTGGAGGCAGCTCGCGGCGAAGTGCGCGTCGCCGCGCAGCGGCGTCGATCCGTTCACGAACACGACGTATCCCGACCAGAAGGGGACGCTCGAGGACGAGAAGAAGTGGCTTCGCGCATGGACCGACGACACGTATCTCTGGTACCGCGAAGTGCCCGCGCTCGACCCAGCCGCGTACCCGACTGCCATCGCCTACTTCGATGCGCTGAAGACGCCGGTCACGGTGTCGGGCAAGCCCAAGGATCGTTTCCATTTCACTTATGACACGGCCCAGTGGGAGCAACTCTCGCAGTCGAGCGTCGAAGTCGGATATGGGATCACGCTCGCGGCCCTCTCGCGCTCGCCGCCGCGGCAGTACGTCGTGGCGTTCGTGGAGGCGGGCTCGCCCGCGGACACCAAGCTGGCGCGCGGAGCGGAGATCAAGCTCGTGGATGGCGTGGACCTCGTCAACGCGACCGATCAGGCATCGATCGATGCGCTCAATGCCGGCCTGTTTCCCGCGACGGCTGGCGAATCGCACACGTTCGACGTCCTCGACTACAGCCAGACGACGACGCGACAAGTGATCCTGATCTCCGCGAACGTGACCAGCGCTCCGGTGCCGCCTGCACAGGTCCTCACCCTCTCCACCGCCACGGGTCCCGTCGGATACATCCTCTTCAACGATCACACCGCGCCGGCCGAAAGGGGACTCAGCGACGCCGTCAACCAGCTCAAGGGTGCAAATGTCACGGACCTCGTGCTCGACATCCGGTACAACGGCGGAGGCTATCTCGATATCGCTAGCGAGGTCGCGTACATGATCGCCGGGGCGGGAAAGACCGCCGGACGGACGTTCGAACGAGTGCAGTTCAACGACAAGCATCCGACGACCGATCCGGCGGGACAGACCGTCGCACCTACGCCCTTCTACAGCACGGGCCAAGGGTTCTCGGTGAACCCTGGCGCGCCTCTACCTTCACTGGGTCTCAGCCGCGTCTACGTGCTGACCGGGCCCGGCACCTGCTCCGCGAGCGAGGCGATCCTGAACGGTCTCGCGGGAGTCGATGTCCAGGTGTTCCAGATCGGCGCCACCACTTGCGGCAAGCCTTACGGCTTCTACCCCGCGGAGAACTGCGGGACGACGTACTTCTCCATCCAGTTCCAGGGCTTCAACGCGAAGGGCTACGGAGATTACCCGGACGGCTTTACTCCCGGCGCCACCACGACTGCTGGCTTCCCGGGCTGCAGCGTGTCCGACGACTTCGGCCACGCGTTGGGCGACGCCGCAGAGGCGCGGCTTGCCACCGCTCTGAGCTATCGAGCGTCGGGAACCTGTTCCGGGGCGGCGATGACGCGGGCGCTCGCGTCGGGTGGGCTGCGCGGCGACGGCGAAATCCTCAAGTCCATCTGGCGGCAGAACCGGATCTACCGCCGGTAAGGCGTGTCACTCCATGTCGATGGTGAGGAAGTTCCCGTTCGCGTCCAGCACGGTCCCCCAGACCTTGTGCGAAGCCTGGTGCTCGCTCATGCCGAAGCCCATCGTGGCGCCGACTCCGAGATCGATCGCGCGCAGATCCTCCAGCGCGTCGACCAGGGTCTCGGTGGTGAAGTTCCGGCCCGCCCGCTTCAGCCCCTCGATGAGGAGGCTCGCCGCCAGGTATCCCTCGAGCGAGACGAAGTCGGGCCTCTCGCCCAGCGAGTACTTCGGCAGCAGCTCCTGGTAGCGCAGCGCGGCGGTGGCTTTGCTGTGCGGCAAGGGCACCACCTGCGTGACCATCACGCCTTCGGCCACCCGGCCGCCGTAGGTCATCAGCTCGTCCGCGAGCGCCTGGCTGCCGACGAACGAGACGTTGCTGAAGATGATGTCCGGCCGCTCCGCCTTCACCTTCTCGATGAACTTGGCGGCCGCCTTGTACGTCGCCACCATCACCACCGCGCGCACCGGATGCCGGCTCCGCAGCAGGGTCTTCACGGCTTCGTTGACGTCGATGGTGTTCCGCTTGTACCCGACCCGCAGCGTGCGCTCCGGGTTGCGGTTGTACTTGCGCAGCATCTTCGCCACGCCGTTGAAGCCGGCATCGCCGTAGCCGTCCTGCTGCGCGAAGACGGCGATCTCGTCGACCGGGATCCGCCGGACCTTCACCAGGTACTTCACGGTCGCGGCGGTCTCCTCCGCGTAGCTGGCGCGGTAGTTGAACACGTAGCGATCGGGCGGGTCGCGCCGCAGCAGGCCGGCGCCGGTGAACGGGCCGAAGAAGAGCATCTTCTTCTCCAGCGTGAACGGCACCGCCACTTCGGCGGTGGGTGTCCCGACGTTGCCGATGAAGCCGAAGACGCTGCGGCTCTCCGCCAGCTCCTTCATCACCGACCGGGTTCGCTCCGGCTCGTAGCCGTCGTCGAGAGCGACGAGGCGCAGCTTGCGGCCGTTCACTCCTCCCGCCTCGTTCGTGGCCGCGAAGGCGAGATCGATGCCCGTCTTCATGCCCCGGCCGAGCTCCTTGGCCGGTCCGGAGAACGGCGCAGCAATGCCGAAGACGATCTCGGTGTCCGTCACGCCCTGGACGGCCGGGCGCGCGCGTGCCTCCGCCTCGCGCTGCGTCGCGACCGCCGCCTGCCGGGCGGTGGCCGCGGCCGCCTCCTGCTGTGAGCGCCACCAGAGAGCTCCGCCCACGGCCGCAGCGGCGACGATCGCGCTGGCGAAGAGGACGGAGAACGAGGAGCGGTGCTGCGGGGAAGGTGGGGGCGTCTTGGGAAACAGGACTTCCTCCCGACCCGCGGCGGCCGCCTTGGCGCCATTCCCCGCGCCGTTCTGCGCTTCGTCGTCCGACACCATCTCGTCGAGGAGCAGCTTGCTGGGCGACTCCCAGATGGTGCGCTTCTCGGCCGTGACGTTCAGATCGACGTGGAACTCGCCTTCTCGCAGGCGCATCGCGCGGCGGACGGCGTCGATGCCGCCCATCTCGCCGAACCGCGCGTCGATGATCTCGCCGTTCTCCATGAACACGACCACGTCGTGCTCGGGACCAGCCGGCGAAACGACGGTGAGAGCGGCCGTCTGCCGGCTGATGCTGTAGAACTGAATCAGGTCGGTGAACGACGTTTCCGACAGATTTCCGCTCAATGCCACGCTGCGAGCGTACGACGGGCTCGGGACGAGGCGAAATTCCCTAACCCTGGCGGGTGTCGTCCACGACGGGCGCGAGTGGGCCGCGGTAGGAGATGTCCCTACCGCCTTCTCACTGCCTGGTGAGCCTGTCGCACTCGTCCCGCTCAGGCCAGCAGCCGCTGCAACTTCTCCTGCGCGTCCGCAGCAAATCCCAGTGTGAGCTCGCCGCCCGACTCGATGATGGGGCGGCGCACCCGCGCGCCGTCTTCCGCCAGCCAGGCGATCAGCTTCTCTGCGGAAAGGCCCTCCGCTTCCGCCCGGCGCTTGGGAGCGACGAGTTGCTCCGCGCCGCCAGCCTTCTTCGCCAGCGCGCGCAGCTCGGCGGCGGAGAGCGGCTGCTTGATCAGATTGCGTTCCTCGACGGCCAGCTTCCTTCGCGCGAGAAACTCCCGCGCCTTCATGCAGCCGGTTCAGCCGGGTTTGCCATAGAAGCGGATCATGGGGGCGAGTCTACCTCAGTGCGGTGGGCTCTGGCCGTCCGCGGCCATCAATGAGCAGCGAAGGGCCAGACGCGCAGGGTTTTCGCGACCGCCAGGGCCACGGCGAGCAGCGCCGCCGCCGCCCAGGCCGCGCGGCGTCGCCTGCGCGCTCGACGATCCTCGAACGGATCATCGAGAGAGCGCGTCGCGCCCGCCGGAAGCGTCTTCAAATCCGTGAGCGCCGCTCCGAGAGGGATGTTCACGCGCACGCGGCCGTTCACGGCCCAGCCGTTCGCGTCCAGGAGCGGCCCGAGCGTCCGCTGCCGCAGCTTGAGCCATGCCAGCATGACCGACGGTCCGGAGATGGCGAGAATGGCGCCGAGGATGGCGAACGGTTTCGCGTACCAGGGCTGCAGGCTCATGAATCCCGAGACGAAGGCGCCGAACAGCGCGCCGATGGCGCCGACGCCGACCCCCAAGGCGGCGATGATCCCCACCATCTTGCCGACGTCGACGGGACCACGAGCCGCCGACGCGACGCCGGCTTCCGCCGCGGCTTTCAGCCGCGCCTCGTTCTCCCGCTCCCTCGCCTCGGCGAACTTCTGCACCTGCTCCTCGATCAACCGGAGGAACTTCTTGTAAGGGGCGAGGAACGCCTGCCGGATGGAGATGGGATTTTCGACGATCCGCACGATCGTCGCGTCCCAGTCGCGTCCCTTGCGGTCGTAGAACACGCCGTTGCGCCCGGGGACGAGGTAATCCGAGTCGCCCTGCGTGAAGCAAGCGGCGACCTTCATCGTCTGGCCGCCGGCGCGCTTCAGGTCGCAGTAGGCGATGTACATGCGCGAAAGCGACGCGAGCGCGGCGTGCGACGCCGCATCGTCCACCCGGACGCACAGGTTGCAGCTGCGGCTGTCGAGATAGAGCGTGCCGGACTGGAACACGGCCTCCGCCCGCAGGTCGTAGAAATCGTGGAAGTTGACGAAGTTCTTGAGCAGCCTGTGCAGGTCGCGTTTGTAGTGCGCCATGCGCACCGCGTCGGCCACGGCGTCGAATTCCGCCGCCAGGGCCGCATCCTCCGCAATCAGGGACTCGATGCGCGCTCTCGCGTCGCTGGCGAGGATCGCGTCGACGCGCGGCAGCCCCAGCTTCTCCACCGCGGCGCCCTTCTTCGACGCGATCCACGCTTCGTAGGCGGCATAGCGCGGCTGCAGTTGATCCCATTCGATCGCGCTGATCTCCGTCTTCTGCGCTCCGAAGAGCGGCGCGACGGCCGCCTTCTGGAACACCGCCAGCGCGTCCGACCAGGCCGGATTGACCCGGTCGAGCAGCGGCAGCGCCCGCCCAGGCTCGACGCGCGCGAGCGGCAGCATCTGCAGCTCGGCGGGGGGCTCCGCCTCGTGCGCGACCAGCCGCGGGTCGAACTCCGCGATGCGGCAGCGGTTGAACCAGTCGTCGACTTTCACCCGGACGGCCCGGACGGCCTCGTAGCCCGCTGCCGCGTCGGCGCTGGGATCGCCGGTGTGCGCCCAGAGCGCGTACGCCTGGAGGTCGGAGAAGAAGGCATCCAGGCGCATGCGATCGAGCCCCGGCTTTCCGGAACGGTCGGCAATCCCGCCGGTGCACGCGATTGCGTCCTCGATCACCTGACGCAGGGCCGGGTCGCCGGTGGCATCCGGTGCAATGACTCCATCGCCGTTGAAGCGGGTGCCCTCGAAGACGCCGCTGACGTCGGCGACGTCGGCGACCGTCAGCGTCCGGCCGTCTGGGTTTCCGCGGCGCGCCAGGATGTGCCGTATGGCGCCGAGGAGCGCCTTCCCGGCCGGTTTCGTGTCGTCGATCGCCTCGAGCGGGAGGCCGTCGGACGCCGGGATCAGCACGCCGAGATCCTTCAAGCGCTCCGCGCACCAGCGAATTGCCGCGAGGATCTCGGATGAGCGCACGCGGCCATCCTTGTCGAGATCGAGCAGCTCCAGCGTCCGCTCTCCCAGCTCGAGTCCTTTCACCGGGCAGCTGAGCGCGACCCAGAGCTTCTGATCGAGCTCGTGCAAGTGGGCCAGGTCCTCGCCCGTCTCGAGCGCTACCTGGTCGAGACCGCCCATCCTGTTGAACCGGAATTGGTGTGCCATGGGTTCCCCGCAGTGGGGAACGCCTGCCACACGGCCGCCATTTCGTCGAGGGTCCGGCCGCCTGCTTGTCCGCGTTTCGGCCTGCAGCCCGTTGACAGATGGCTCTGGTCACGCTGAAGGGACCGGATGACCGACCTCTCCCGCCGTTCCGTCCTGCGGGGCGCCCTTGCGGGCGCCGCCTCCCTTGCCCTCCCCTCCGTCGCCCGCGGCGACCTCGCGCCCGTGTACGAGCAGATCGCACGGCGACACGAGGAATCCGTCCGCCGCATCCAACAGTGGATCCACCAGCCCACCATCGCCGCGGAGAACATCGGCGGCGAGGAAGGCGTACAACTGATGATCGAGCTGCTCCGCGACGCCGGCTTCCAGCGCGCGGATCGCGTCGGCACCGACGGGAAGCCGGGCGTCTTCGCGCTCCTCGACGCCGGCGCCGCGAAGACCTTCGGGTTGTACTTCATGTACGATGTGAAGCAGGTCGATCCCAGCGAGTGGTCCTCGCCGCCCTGGGAGGCGCGCCTGGTGGACAAGCCTGGCCTGGGCAAGGCCATCGTCGGGCGGGGCGCTGTGAACCAGAAGGGCCCGGAGGGCGCGTTCCTCGCCGCGCTCCATGCCATTCGCGGCGCCGGCCGGAAGCTCCCGGTCAACCTCGTCCTCGTCGCGGAGGGAGAGGAGGAGATCGGCTCGCCGCACTTCCCGCAGGTGGTGCACCGGCCGGAGGTGATGCAGGCGCTCGCGAAGTGCGTCGGCATCACGATGCCGTCCGCCGCGCAGGAGCCCGGCGGCGAAGTGACCATCAACCTGGGCGCCAAGGGGGTGATCGAGTGCGAGGTGGTGGCCAGCGGCGAGAAGTGGGGCCGGGGGCCCGCCAAGGACATCCACTCTTCGCTGCGGGCCTCGGTCGACAGCCCCGCGTTCCATCTGGTCAAGGCGCTCGACACGCTGGTGTCTCCGGACGGCGTCGATCCCGCGATCGACGGTTGGTTCGAACGCGTCCGTGCGCTGTCGCCGGCGGAGCAGAAGATGATCGATGCCGCCTCCCACCGCTTGGACGAGGAAGGGCTGAAGAAGCAGTACGGAGTGCGCCGCTGGGTGCGAGACCTGCCGTTCCGCGAGGCGTGGATGCGTCTCGCCGCACAGCCCACCGTGAACATCGAGGGTCTGGTGGGCGGTTACACGGGTCCGGGGGGGAAAACCGTCCTGCCGCACCGGGCGCTGGCGAAGCTCGACCTTCGCCTGGTGCCCGACATGACCGTGGACGATTGTCTCAAGAAGCTGCGCGCGCACCTCGACAAGCGGGGGTTTGCCGACGTCGAGATCAACGTGGGCGGCGCCTATCCCCCGAACACGACGGCCGCCGACGCTCCGGCGATCCGCGCCGAGGTGGCGACGTATCGGAAGTACGGGACCGACCCGTTGCTGTGGCCGCGGCTGGGCGGATCGTGGCCCGGATACCTGTTCACCGAGCCGCCCCTGCGCCTCGGCGCGGGCCACTTCGGCATGGGCCACGGGGCCGGCGCGCATGCGCCCGACGAGTACTACGTGGTCGAGAGCACCAACCCGAAGATCCAGGGCCTGGACGGCGCCGTGCGGTCGTTCGTCGACTACTTGTACGAGATCGGGTCCTGACGCCCCGGACTCTCTTCGAGGCCGCGCACCACGAGCTTGTACGGGCAGCGACGGATGGCCTGGGCGAGGACGGCGAATCCCGACTGCTCGACGCGTTTCACGTCGCTGAAGTCGAGGGAGAAGTCGCCCATGCTCTGGCCGATCAGACGCGCAACCGCGGCGGCGCCTTCGCCGTCCAACTCGCCGCCTAGGCGGAGGACGACGTGGCCGTCTTCGATCGAAGAAACCATCTGCAGCATGCGCTCTCCTTAAGCAGGCTGGGGAATAGTCCCAATGCGTCGGGGTCGCAACTGTTCGAAATGGCCCCCGCTCGGGCTGCTTTTCGCCGCGGGCTCGGCTGCCGGCTCTCATTCGTAAAGGATCGAACGCATCGACAGCGAACCCATGTCGAAACCGGCCACGGGGAACTCGACGCTGTCGCGGGCGTCGGCTGCGCCCGCCGCATAGAGCAGGGGATAGTAGTGATCCGGCGTCGGATGCGAGACCCGGCCC
Source organism: Deltaproteobacteria bacterium 13_1_40CM_4_68_19 (assembly GCA_001918155.1). Classification (GTDB taxonomy): domain Bacteria; phylum Myxococcota; class Myxococcia; order Myxococcales; family 40CM-4-68-19; genus 40CM-4-68-19. The sequence continues at coordinate 5,523 of MNFJ01000078.1, read as the reverse complement.
GCCTCCGACTCTGCCAGGCGAGCCAGCGAGGCGCCGTCATGCTGGCTCGCGGCCTGGGCCACGTCGGCGTCGAACGCCTGCGCCCAGGCGGGAGTTCCGGTTTCTCCGCGCTGCCAGCTGGCGAACGCGTGGCGCAGATTGTGCGTCACATTTCCGCTGCCGAGGATCAGCACGCCCTCTTCCCGCAGCGGCGCCAGGGCCTGCCCGATGGCCAGGTGCCCGGCGGGCGGGAGCCGGCCATCGATGCTGAGCTGGACTACCGGCAGGTCCGCGTTGGGGCGCATGTGCTTGAGGACCGTCCAGGTCCCATGATCGAGACCCCAGTCCGTCCGCAGCGAGGCGCCCCTGCCGACCAGCTTCGAGACCCGCTTCGCCAGATCCACGCTGCCCGGCGCCGGGTACCGCTGTTCGTAGAGCTCGCGGGGAAACCCGCCAAAGTCGTGGATGGTGCGCGGGTGCTCGTCCCCGGTCACGAACGTCCCCGCGACGTACCAGTGCGCGGAGATGCTCAGGATGGCCTTCGGCTGCGGGAGCATCCGGCCCAGCTTCTGGAACCCGCGGCTCCACTCGTTGTCGTCGATGGCGTTCATCGGCGATCCGTGGCCGACGAACAGGACCGGCATTCGCGGCATGACGCACATTCAGATGCCAACGCCGCAGGGACGCTTCTCCGGCTGGTGTGGCTGCAGCGTCCCGTCGGGTTTACAGATGGGCCGGATGCCAGGCTTGCCACCCCGGGTCTTTCTCCTCTCCCCGGCGCGCGCCGGCGGGGAACGCATGGGATTGCTCCTCAATCCGCGCGCCGCGTTCGCGCTCGCCTCCGAGTTCCAGCAGAAGGGAGCCGCGGTCGGCGAGTTGTTCCAGTTCGCCAGCGGCCTCTACTTCCGAGGGAAGCTCGCGTATGCGCGCGCCTTCGGGCGGGCGCCGCGCGGCGGATCGGGCGCTCTCGCCATCGTGCCGGGGCGCGGGCTCATGGACGTCGAGCAACGGATCACGGCGGAAGAATTGCGGGCCATCGGCGAGGTCCCGGTCGACGTGCGCGACGCCCGCTATCGCGAGGCCCTCGTGCGCGACGTGGAGTTGCTCGCGAGCCGGCTCGGCAAACGCGGAGAGGCGGTGCTGCTCGGAAGCATCGCGACCGGCAAGTACGCGGATGTGCTCCTCGACATCCTCGGAGACCGGCTGCTGTTCCCGCCCTCGTTCGTCGGACGTGGCGACATGAGCCGAGGCGGGCTCTTGCTGCGCTGCGTGAGCGCCGGGATGGAGCTGCCCTACGAGCCGCTGCGGGGCGCGATCCGCCATGGCCCGCGCCCCCCGAAACTCCCGCGGTATTGATCACCTTCCGGCTTGGGCGTCGGAGATCGCCGCCGAGAGCAGAGCGCGCGCAGCGGACAGGTCGCGGTTGCGCAGGGCGGCGCGGGCCGCTTCGATGTCGCGCTGCGCCTGGCCCGTGAAGGCCGACTGCGCCTGCTCGAGTTCCGTCTCGATGCTGCCGTTGCCGCCGGCGAGCCGCTGCTGCGCGGTGTAGAGCGCGTCCACGGCGGACTGTACCGATGTGCGCCGGGTCTCGCGCTCCTGTTCCGCCACCTGACGCTGCGCTTCCGCGTCGGCGATCTGCTGCCGCAGCTGCTGCACGTCCTGGACGAGCTGCTGGAGCTGCTGCGCGTTCTGCTGCGCCTGTGCGCGCTCCTGCTCCAGCGCCTCGAGGCGCGCGCGCAGCTGCTGAAGCTCGCGGTGCACGTCGTCGACCCCGCCGTCGTGCTGCGCGGTCGTGCCGGCGTCCGCGCTGGGCGGGGTGGGGCGCAGCCGCCCGGGCGGATCGGTGCCCAGCAACACCGGTCCGGCGTCCGCCCGCCCGCGCGGCGCACGAGAGGGCGGACGCGCCTGGCCGAGCAGGAAGGCGAGCAGCACCGGCGGGAGCAGTCCGAGCAGTTTCACGAGCGGAATGTAGGCGCGGGGGAGGTCGTAGCGGGAGCCTCCAGCGCGAGCAGCTCGCGAACGCGCCGCTCGTCGGGGCCGCGGTAACGCAGATCCTCGAGGGACTCGCGCAGCGGCACGTCGCGGCGCAGCGTGGCCAGCTCCCGATAGAGGAACACGTCCGCCAGGCGCTCTCGCAGCACGTGCGCCAGTCGATCCGCTCCCCGCACCGCTTCGGGCCAGTGGCGAGCGTCGAGGGGGACGTTCTCCAGGTGCCCGAACCGCGCCAGCAGCGCCGATGCGGTCCGCTCTCCGAAGCCCGGAAGTCCGGGAATGCCGTCCGCGTCGTCGCCGGTGAGCGCGAGAAAATCGGGGATCGACTCCGGCTTCACACCGCGGCGATCGAGCAGCGCCTGCTCGTTCACCACACGCTTGCGGATCACGTCTACTTGCACGATGTGGTCGGCCTCCAGGCATTGCCCGAGGTCCTTGTCCGGCGTGAGGATCCGGACCTGGTCGACCTGTCCACCGAATCGCGCAGCGGCGGTGGCGAGCGCGTCGTCGGCCTCGAACTCCCGCATCGACCAGACGACGGCCCCGATGGCCCGGGTGGTCTCCTCGGCTGCATCGAACTGCGCCCGCAGCTCGGGCGGGACGCCTTCATCCGATTTGTAGTCTGCAAAGAGATCGTTGCGAAAGGAGCGGATGGGGTTGTCGAACGCCACCGCCAGGTGCGTGACTTGCTCCGCTGGATTTGCCAGCAGCACGAGAAGCGATTGCGCCATCCCGCGCGTCGCCTTCAGCGGCTGCGCCGGCCGCTTCGAATAGTGCGCGCGGAAGAGCTCGAAGGTGCCGTCCACCAGGTGCAAGCGCATGGCCGGAGCATCTCACAGCGGCCCGGCGCGCGGTAGCCAATCCCCCTACGGGGACACCATCCGAATGGTGTGCCCCTTTCGCTCCTTTCGGTCCCGCCCCCATCTTTACCCGGATGCAATCCTTCGAGCACACGCCTCCGGAGGCGCGGGAGCTTCTCTCGCGGCCGATCCGGGACCTCGGCTTGCGCCTCGAGGGCTCGATGCTCGAGAAGTACGTGCAGCAGCTCTACGGCGAGCTGGCGGCAAAGGGGCTCGCCCTCTTCCGCCCCGCCGTATACCTCTCGGACGAATGGGCGTGCCCCGACCGCGAGCCGATCATCGGCGTCCCGTTCTACCTCGCCGATCCGAAGATCGCCGAGCTGGAGCGCGCGGTGAACGATCTGGAGGTGGTGCCATTCGCCACGACGCTGGCGATGAACTACCTGACGCGCGGAGGGTTCGCGGAGCACTGATGGCGGGCAATCTCAGGATCGCAGTCCTGTACGAGCCGAGCGACAACACCGGGACACCGGGGGTCCCGAGCGACCGGGTGCGCCACCGGGAACGGCGGCGGCCGGGGCGCGGCCGGCGATGGCGGGCTCCGGAGCCAATCCGTGGCTCGCCCCCGAAGCGGAGCTCGCCGTCGCGGCCCGCCTGGCGGGGCGCAGCTATGTGGAATTGATCGGCCAGATCGTGGAGCTGGCGCTGGCCCGCTACGCGACCTGAAAGACAACTGGAGTCAACAGCTCGCGGACCGGCGCTGGCGTCGAAGCACGGGCCGGGAGAAAATTTCCGACGTGGCAGCCGCGCTCCTCGCCCTCGCGTTCCTCGCCCTGGTGGCGATCGATCTGTTCCGTGACCGGAGGGTCGATCTCCGCCCCGTGCTCACGCATCCGCGCTGGCTGCTCGTCGCGCCGGCGGCGGGCGCTTTGGCGTCGGCTCTCGCCCGCGATCCGCTCCTGTTCCTGATCGCATGCGCGCTGATCGGCGCGGCCGCCGCGCTCCTCTGCGAGCGCTTCCATCTCACCGAGAACGGCATCGAGTGCCGCGGCGTGCTGTTCGCCTGGCACACGCTCCGGCTGCGCCGCAGGCGGCTCTTCGTCGACGTGCGTACGACCCGCGGCCAGCGTCTGCGCCTGCCACGCTGGATGGACGGTCTGGGCACTCTCACCCGGATGGCGGGCGGGATTACACTGCGCTGATGGAGTCGGCCCGACGGATCCTGGAGCTGATGTTCCTGACCGCCTGGTCGGACGGGAAGTTCGAGGGCAGCGAGGCGTTGGCCATCCACAGGCTGGTGGCGAACGTCCCGATGCTGCGCGAACTGCGCCAGACCGGCGGAATCGACCTGGCCGCGAAGCGGCGGCTCGCCGAGCACGGCCTCGAGGCGTGCGTGCGCGAGGCGGCCGCAGGCATCACGGAGCGGGCGCAGCGAGAGCTGGCATTCCAGGGCTGCGCGAAGGTCAGCGGCGCCGACGGCGCCTTCGGGCCGGAGGAGGCGACCGTCCTGCGCATCCTGCGCGAGGTGTGGCAGTTCTCCGACGAGGACGTGGAGCGGCTGCTGGTCCTCGCTACCCACCCGTAGAGCGCCGGCTTGCCCGCCCGCCGGCCCAGCACGAATCCGCTGCAGCAGGT
>MNFJ01000078.1:0-904 GCA_001918155.1 Deltaproteobacteria bacterium 13_1_40CM_4_68_19 | reverse complement strand
GGCGAGGGGGGCGGACACGGAATTGGCCGCAACGGGCACTCCGGCGCCGAGGAAGCGCGGTTGCGGCAACTGCTGGAAGCGCTGGTGGCTGCGCAGGATGGACAGTTCGCCGTCCGGCTGCCGTTCACGCGCGGCACGGGCTTGATGGCGGAGATCGCGCGGACCTTCAACCACGTGGTCGGGCGCAACGAGGCGCTCACCACCGAGTTGGTGCGCCTGGAGCGCGTCGTCAGGCGCGAGGGGCGGATGACCGAGCGTGCATCGCTCGGGGAAGTGAAGGGCTCCTGGAAGACCTCGGTCGATTCGATCAACGCCTTGATCGCCGATCTGGTCCAGCCCACGACCGAAGTGGCGCGCGTGCTGGTGGCGGTCGCCGAGGGGGACCTGACCCAGAAGATGGCGCTGGAGATCGAAGGACAGCCCGTGAAGGGCGAGTTCCTCCGCATCGGCACCACCGTGAACGCGATGGTCGACCAGCTCAGCTCCTTCGGCGCGGAGGTGACCCGCGTTGCGAAGGAGGTGGGAACCGACGGAAAGCTGGGCGGCCAGGCCGCCGTCCCCGAGGCGAGCGGCATCTGGCGCGACCTGACGGACAACGTCAACACGCTCGCATCGAACCTGACCACGCAGGTCCGCAATATCGCGGAGGTGACGACCGCGGTGGCGCGAGGGGACCTGTCGCGCAAGATCACCGTCGATGCCCGCGGCGAAGTGCTCGAGCTGAAGAACACGATCAATACGATGGTCGATCAGCTCAACTCCTTCGCTTCCGAGGTCACGCGCGTCGCCCGCGAAGTGGGCACCGAGGGAAAGCTGGGCGGCCAGGCGGAGGTGAAGGGCGTCAGCGGCGTCTGGAAGGACCTGACCGAGAACGTGAACTTCATGGCCTCGAACCTGACCACGC
>MNFJ01000121.1:6985-9495 GCA_001918155.1 Deltaproteobacteria bacterium 13_1_40CM_4_68_19 | reverse complement strand
CAGGTGGTGCTCGAATCCGTAGAGGGACCGTGCGTGAAAAGCCCCTTGGCCCAGTTCTGCGATCCGCCCCACGCGCCGGTTCCGGGTCCGCTGTGGCAGGTGGCGCAGTCCTGATCGTCGCCGTGACCGATGCCGAGACTGTTCGTCACGGTGTCGAACGGTTTGGTCGCAGAAGGTGCCGTGATCCAGCCGTTCGGGGCGTTTACCGTCGTGGTGGGGCGTTCACCGTCATGGCAGGGCAGGCAGGTGGCGGGGGTCGGGTCGCCCGCGCGGTGGAACTGGCCTCCGGACCACGAGGTCGTCGATTGCGTTGCGCCGCCGTTCATATGACACGACGTGCAGTCGCCCAGCGCCTCCGCGCCGGAGTGGTCGAACTGCACGTTGGCAGGGAGGGCCGCATTTGCCGAGGTGAGGAGGGCCGCCGGCCGTGAGTTGGCGTGGCAGTCGACGCAAGAGGTCGGCTGCGGCAGGTTTGCCGCTGTCAAGGACGCATGGAAGAGGGCCGGGGTCGTTCCCGCCTGGAGTCACGTGACAGACAGCGCAATCCTGGGGAACGGCGCTCGCTGCGGTCGGCAGACCGTTGCTCCAGAGGACGGCGTCGTGTTTCATTTCACCGGAGGCAGGGGTCCTCGCCGGATTGGTGGCGGTCGGGCCGACGAATCCGATCGGCACCGAACTGGCGTGGCAATCCAAGCACCCCGACGGCTGCGCCAGGTTGAGATTCGCCAGGGCCGAATGGAGATTGCCCGGGTAATACGCGCCTGCGCCTGCGTTGGCATGGCAGTTTCCGCAGCTCGCGAAAGCGGCCGCGTCCACGTGGGTCGTTCCGTGGTCCATCGGCATGGGGAGAGTCTCGGTCTGGGACCTGAGGCTCGAAATTGAGGTGTCCACATAAGACGGGATCTGGGCGTTGACCGTGAGGTCTTGCGCGGGATCACCGATGGCCCCGGAAGGAACGGCTCCGCCTGCAGTCCCGCGGGCGTGGCACGAGTAGCAGCTGGCGCTCGCGTAGGCGTATTGCGGCACGCCGCGGTGCCCGAGGGCGAGCGCGGCCTGGTCCGAGTGCTGGTGGCAGGAGAGGCAGTCGAACTGTGTGAAGCTGCTGCCGCCGCCGTGGCACGAGTTGCAGGTGATCGCCGGGGAGTCGGAGCCGAGCGCGTGCGCCGATCCGGCGACGATGGGAAAGAACGAGTCGTGCGCAGTGGGGTCGAGCATGGAGTTCCATTGCGTCGAGCTGTTGCCGCCGCCTGTGCCACACGCGGCGGCCAGCACCAGTGCGAACGAAAGGCCTGTCCGAAAGAATCGCATCGCTCCTCCTCAGCGCCTTCGGGAGCGCGACCGTGTCGGAAAAAGCTAGCACTCGTTTTACCTCGCGGAGAATGTGTGCCGCGGTGGGGAACAGTCGATAGCGAAAAACTGCAGATGCGCGCCGAGGAGGAGACAGGTTCCACATCTGCTTATACTTCCGTGCATCTCGCTTCGACGTCGCCCGGTCACTCTGGCGTACAACATCTCCCGCTCTGCCATGTTTCCAAGCATCGCTGTCGCATAGTTACCAACCATACCGCGCCGCGAAACGGTGCTGCTCTTCCTCGCGGTGGCAGACCGGGTATCAAGCGCGACATGAGCTGCCGCTACCCGGACTGCAAGAACAGGTCGAAGGGTCCGCGGCTCCGCTTCCTCTGCGAGGAGCACCTGAAGCTGCCGAAGAAGAAGCAGGATCCGCGCAGCGCTTCCGGGGACTGACTTGTACTGACCGGACAGTCGTTCGCAACGCCCTCAGAGCGACTTCATACGCGAGGATGCCCCGTCGGTCGCGGCGCGGCATTGCGCCGGGCCCGACGGCGTGTCATCGATCCGTCATGCGCTGGGCTTCGGCACTCTCGCAGGATCCCGGCACGCCGCAGGCCGTGGCCGAGGCAGTTGCGGCGCTTCGCCGCGAGCTGGGTGGCGAGCGCGCCGACCTCGTCGTCGCCTTCGTGTCGCCGCACCATCGCGCCGCCGCCGCGGACATCCCCGCGTTGGTCGCAGCGGAGCTGCCGGGCGCGCTTCTCGTCGGCTGCACCGGGGGCGGAGTGATCGGCGCGGGGCACGAAGTCGAGGAGCGCGCCGCGGTCTCGCTCACCGCGGCCGCGCTGCCCGGAGTCGACCTGGTCCCCTTCCACCTCGACACGACGGATCTGCCGGCCGCATCCGCTCCGCCGCCGGCCTGGCACGCGGCCATCGGCATCGCGCCGCAGGCGAGGCCAAAGCTCCTCCTCCTCGCCGACCCGCTCACGCTGGATGCGGGCGCGCTGATTGCCGGGCTCGACCTGGCCTACCCCCGCTCCAGCAAGTTCGGCGGGCTCGCCAGCGGCGGGACGGCGCCCGGCGCGAACCGGCTCTTCCTCCGCGACGAGGTGTTCCGCAGCGGCGTCGTAGGGATCGCCCTCTCCGGCAACCTGCGCGTGGAGACGATCGTCGCCCAGGGCTGCCGGCCGATCGGCCGGCCGATGCTGGTCACGCGCTGC
>MNFJ01000121.1:0-6704 GCA_001918155.1 Deltaproteobacteria bacterium 13_1_40CM_4_68_19 | reverse complement strand
GGAGCACTCCTCTTTTCCTGCCTGGGCCGGGGTGCGCATCTCTTTGGCCGGCCCGACCACGACACGGACCTCTTCCGCGAGAAGCTGGGCGAGATCCCGCTCGGCGGCTTCTTCTGCAACGGCGAGATCGGCCCCGTCGGCGGCGCGACCTTCCTACACGGCTACACGAGCGCCTTCGCGCTCTTCCAGGAGGAGTCCCCCGCGCGGGGCTAGCGCCAATGCCGGTCAGCTCGGCGTCGTCAGTAAAATCTTCTTCCGCTTAAGGCGGGCGGCCGGCGAGCGCGTTCACCGCGAAGTCGTATCTGTCATGCGCGAGCTCGGCATCGACCTCGCCAACGCGCGCCCGCAGAAGCTGACCACAGACCCTCGCCAAGGGCGTCCACGTCCTGATTACGATGGGGTGCGGCGACGAGTGCCCCGTGGTGCCCGGCGCGAAGCGCGGCGACTGGCCGCTGCCGGACCCCAAGGGGTTCGTGACGACGGCGAACGTGACGGCGGACGTTACCGTCGCCAGTCTGCTCTCGCGCCGGGCAGGCGCTCCTGCTGCTGCGTGAACCGCTTGGATGTGCAGTGCAGCGCTGTTCGCGGCGGCGATCATTCCCCCTCTGCTCGCGGCCTGGGGGCCGGATCCCTCCGGGCTCGCAGTCCTGCGAAGGCCCGAGCCAGGGGCCGCCGTGGAAGTGCCTCCATTTCGAGACTGGCTCACCGGCTTCGTGCCACCCAACATCGTCAAGGCAGCCGCGGATGGCGCCCTGTTGCCGCTGGTCGGTTGCACCTCGCTGTTCGCCTTCGCCCTCAGGCGGACGAGCGCCCAGCCCCGCGAGACCCTGTTGCGGGCCTGCGGAGCCATCGCCGAATCGATGTTCGTGCTGCTGAAATGGATCCTCGCCCTTGCGCCCGCGGGCGTCTTCGCCTGTCGCAGGTCCCGCGGCGATCAGGAAATCGCGCGCCCCGCACGACTACCGACCCTGACGGGCTTAAGCGCACCCGTAGTTCTAGCGCGCCTTCCCCGAACAGTTCCGAGATCGCCGTATCGGGTGTAACAGCGGGTGCCCGCCAGAACGGTGCACGCCCGAACGGTCGGGGCTGGAATCTCTGCTGTGTTAAGCAACTGCGATACTCGCACGCTGTCAACACGGACGTCTGGCGCGACCGAGTTCCTCGACGTGGCGGGCACGCACCAGTTCGCGATCGCGAAGCGTCGTGGCCGCTGGGAAATGGTCGAGACTCCCCAGCTGACGCAAGCGAAGGCCGAGATCGCGCGACTCAACCGCGAGCTCGAGCAGCGGGTGCTCGAGCGGACCATGCAGTTAGAGGCGGCGATGGTGGACCAGAGGCAGGGCTGGTCGGATCTGCAGGAGACGCAGAAGGCGCTGGCGCACGTGACGCGGCTCACTACCATCAGCGAACTGACCGCGTCGCTGGCGCATCAGGTGAACCAGCCGCTCACCGCCATCGTCGCAAACGCCACCGCGAGCCTGCGCTGGCTTGACCGCACCCCGCCGGCCATCCACGAGGCCACGGACGCGATGCGGTGCGTGATTCGGGACGCCGAACGGGCGGGTAACGTGATCGCGCATACACGGGGATCGGTGCGCATGACCTCGAGAAGCTCTTCGAGCCCTTCCTCACGACCAAGCGTGATGGCCTGGGGATGGGGTTGTCGATCGCCCGTTCTATCGCCCAGGATCACGGAGGACGGCTGTGGGCTCGCCGCAACGCAGATCACGGGCTCACTCTCTACCTGCTGCTTCCGGAGGCGAGCGACCCGCGGCTCTGAGCCGAGCGCTCGCCCGAACGCGACGCGTAGGCGCCGCGCCAGGAGACCTCCAGGACACCGCGCAGGGACGCGGAAGGGTGGTGATCGTTGGCACTCTCCCGAAGCGTTTCGGCAGCGAGGCACCGCAGATTTGCAGCTTGCGGTGTGTGCATTCGTGCCGCAGATCGACCGCATCCGCTGTCCCGCCTGCGGAGAGGAGGACCCGGAGAAGCTGCCGTCGTTCAGCGCTCCCCAGCACGCCGGAGTGCGGGTGGGGGCGTGCGAGAGCTGCAAGACGTACGTGAAGTCCATCGACCCTGACGCTGGACGCGCGCAGGGGGCCGGAGATCGACGATCTGGTCGCGCTCTCGATGGACCTCTGGGCGGTGTCGCAGGATACCGCCGGCTCGAGCCGGGACTCGCGGGGCTGTAAGCCCCGGGAGTCGCTTTCCACGGCTCCAAGCTCAGCCCGAGCGTCGCGCCGTTACTGCTCTTGCAGGACCGCTTTCGGATCCTTCCCGTAATCGACGCTGGCCGGATTTCCCGTTTCGGCGGCGTTGATCTCGGCGTTCGTCGGATTGTGTGGGCTGATCTTGCGGTCGTCGTAGTCCACGCTGGCCGGATTTCCCGTCTCTGTCGCATCAATCTGGGCGTTGGTTGGGTTCGGGGCGTGCTTCTTCCGGGACTTGTAATACACGCTGTTCGGGTTGCCCCTCTCCAGCTTGTCGAGCTTCGTCATGCCCGGATGCTTCTTCGGCTTCTTCTTCGTCTTCTTTGTCGAATCCTTCGTCTGGGAGTCGTTCGTTTGCGAGCCCGCCGATTGCGAGCCCGCTTCATCCGAGGGCGTAGATTGCGCGCGTGCGACCGTGGACCCGGCGACGGACAGCGCGAAGGCGGCGATGAGCGAGAGGATCGGTTTCGAGGACACTAGGGCGGCTCCTTGAGGGTATTGTTCTGAGGTCGTTCGACCTCCATGACCCGATGAACCGGGCATCCCCAGGATTCCCCTATCTTGGTATGCGGTCGGACCTCCGCACGAATGCGGCATGCGCTGCGAAGTACAGTCCACCTCTTCCGGGGATCGATGAATTCCACCGCGTCGACGCGCTGTCGCCGTCCGTGAGCACGGGGACGCGGTAGGAGTCCCAGGTCCTCACGCCGTTCCCGCAGGGGCCCCAGCGACAGACTGAAGCCCGACAGCGCGCAATGAAGAAAACCCTCCACCCATTCGGCAGTGGAGGGTTTTGATCGTGCCGTACGCGTCACGTCACTCGTCTTGCGCAAGCTCCTCTTGCTCGTGCTCTTCTTCGGACCCGCTGAGCAGATAACGCCACGCACCGACCAGTTTAGGCGTGCCGTCGGCGGCGAGCGGCGTGAACGCGTCTCTCGCGGTGCTGCGGTGCCTCACAGCCGCCGTCGCCGCGCGGGAAGAGGTCTGTCACCAGGAGATGCGTGTCGCCAAATGAGTCGCTTGGAGAGCCGAGATCGTCCGTGCAGTAGGGACCCTCAGTTCCTACGGCGACCGGCGCACCGAATCTGCCGAGGCCGAGGGCGTTCAGGTTGGTCAGTATTCCCGTGGTGCCCGTCGGTGGCCCAACGACGGAGCGGTCCCGGTGGTGATAGAGAGCGAAGTGCTTCGATGCCGGCGTCCTGCCGATGTGTACCCAGCTGTCGACCACAGGCGGGTCTTGGTTCGGCAGGCGGGAATCGGGGGGACCCGAGAGCATCACGACGCGAGGCACGCGGCGGAGCTGCGCGATCAGCGCCGACTGACCCGCACCCTGCGACGCGCCCCCAACGGCGATTCGCGACCAATTCGGTTCTCCATGCCTGAGGAATAGAGACCATCCCTGATCGGGGTGCTTGCCTTCGAGGTAGACGATGAGCCTCGTCAGCCGGTAGTCGATGCTGTTGGGGACATTCACCGTGACGTTGTCCGAGACGTCGACACCGGTCAGGATCTCGAGCCGCATGTTGCCCGAACAATTCTCGTCCGGGCTCCCTGGGCAGGTGGTCTCGATCGCCCTCTCGTTCCGGTACATCAGGCCGATGACATGGTATCCGGCGCGCGCCGCCTCGCTGCTGAAGTACTGGTAGTCGGCTGGCTTGCCCCCCGTTCCGGGGATGAAGAGGAACAGCTTCCCGTTTTCCCGTCGCCCCGCGGGCAGCCAGACGAGATGCTGCGCGTTCGAATTGACGGGCGGCTTCCAGTCGATCTCCGCGCCCGTCTCGTCCGGGAAGATCGTTTCGGGAACGAGTGTCGTGAATGCCTCCTGCCCTTCCTGCTCGTCTGACAGCGCGAGCGATCCTTCGGACGGAACGGCTTCCTGCGGCCTCACACCGCCGCAGCCGGCCAGAGTCACCGCGGCGAAGAGAGCGGCCGCACTCCACCATCTCGTTGCCAGCAGCGTGCCTGCGTACGCGCCGGCACCCGCGATCACAGCAAGCAGGGACCACGTCAGTCTTCGTGTCATGTCGCGCCTCCATCGGGTTTGCGGCCGCAAAAACGGTTCGCGGCCGTTCGCGCACCATGCGAAGGGCGCGGCGGCGATGACAAGCAGCAAACCGCTGCGCGGCGGGGCTTTCATCTTCTTGCCGTCGATTGCCGTGGTTTGCAGCTGCCAGGACGGGGCGGCTAGAATCGCGTTCCAACCGCGATCCTGTAGAGCAGGATGGCTGAACCCCCATCAGGCGCGCCGCCGCTTGCGGGGATCGATCCCGAAGACCGGCTGGACTCCTGGAAGGAGATCGCTGCTTACCTCGAGCGCGACGTCAGCACCGTTCAGCGGTGGGGCGTTGCCTCCGAGACCGGCGGAGTCACCGCCTCCGGTCCCCGGCCGAGGCGCCACCTCCGGGGCCGAGCGAGCCGCCGCCTTCGCGGGCCTCGACACTGCGCCCTCCCGGCCAGACTGCGACGCACCATGTGCACGGGAAGCTCATTCCGCTACCGGATGGAGAAGCCGAAGCACGGAGGACACCTGGCAGCGCACGACGGGCTCGTCTTGCCGCCCGCACGAATCCACTACGGGCGACGCGGGAGTGTCCCTAACCCGTTCGCTTTCTGACTCAGGTCCGGTCCCAATCTCACTTGCAGTCCGGGCGCCGCTCCACCTTAAAAACTATGCGCGCTGCCTTCACGGCGCTGCCGATATTGTTATCCGCTTCGCTCGTGGCCGCCGCGCTTCAGGATCCCCTCCATGCGGTCTGCGTGTTCGGCGCAGGCGTCGATAGTGGGGAAAATCGGAACCCACGGTTCATGCGGAAGCACCGCAGTTGGTCGGCGGTAGCGATGTTCCCCTCTGTGCAAGCTCGATCGGCTCGGTGACTCGATGTACGAGACGATGCCGTGGTTACTCGTCTGGCCGACGAAGTAACTGGTGTAGCATGCGGCCATGTACCGCGCGCTTGCCGCAGAGGCAGCCGAACGAGGCCCAGAGTGAATGTCTGACCCGACCCGAGTGACCACCCGCTGCGCGGCCTGCGGCTGCGTCGTCTACGCCGACGCCCTGCGCTGCAAGCACTGCCTGGTTGATCGCGCGACGATGATCGGCGCCACCGACTGCATGGGCTGCGGCGACCCGGCTCCGCCAATCGGTTTGGCGTGTCCACGCTGCGGAACCACTCGACAGCCGACGGGCGTCGCGGCCGCGGGCCCGCGCTGCCCGTATTGCGATGGGCGAGTGCTCGCGAACGCCGTCCGGTGCAAGCACTGCGCTCGAGAGCTCGTGCCCACCGAGCAGTGACTGATGGCCTCTACGTCAGTTCCAGGCGGGAGCCGTCCTTCTCGAATACTAACGAGGCTCCGCGCAGCCACCGACATCTAGGGCCTCTTCTTCGACGTGACCACCGGAATCCAGTCGACGCGTCACGCACCTTCCGCACGACGTCGCTTTCGGTAGGCGGCAACCTTGTGGCGGTTTCCGCACAGCACTGTACTGCACCAACGGCGGTGGTGCGATTTGGTCTGATCGGAAAACCATAGTACGCAGGTCTCGTCTTCACAGCGTTTCACGAGAGTAAAGTCGCACGTCGCCAGCAGGTCAGCAGCAGCTTCGGCTACGGGTGCCAAAATCCCCGCCGGCGTGTCCTGTCGCCTCACTCGCTCAATCGCCAGCGAGCGCGGCTTGTTCCAGACCAGTCGGGGATGGCTCTGCGCCTCAGCCAGGAAACCGTTGAGGACCGACGGATCTCCTCGCTGCCCGGCCTTTCGTTTCTCTACTAGCAACCGGATGTTCTCCCGCAGCGTTCGCGCGGCATCCACGAGGGAAATTGGAGCCGTGTACGGGCGGATCTTTGCGACAGGCAATCCGGCTTGTTTGAGCCAACGCAACACTTCCTCGTCGCTCCGCAAAAAGTCCACCAACTCGCGATTCACCCGCATCCGCGTGTTCAGAAAATCGAGCGCAGGATGACCTGCCAAGAGCAGGGCGCGCGATTCTACGAGCGGTCTCAGGCGGGACCGTCTCATGGGCAGGGTGTCAGAAGCATTGAAGGAAGAACCAGTGTAACCTGAATTGTGGTGCTTGACAAGTTACACGGCGCGCTCTAAAGACGTGGCGCTGTAACCTGAGACCTGTCAATTCTCAGGTGGTCACGGGCAATGCCCGGGGTCAGTAGGAGGAGGACATCGGTTACGTCCATCCGCACGCTCGAAATTGGTCAGCAGATTGCTTCTACCGAGAGGCTCGCTCACAAGCGAGCAGGGTCGAGTGAACGGAACCCGGTGACACGACCTCTGGTCGCGATTCGAGTGGCGAGGAAAGGAGAAGGCGATGGGCTTGGCATGGCAGCAAGGACCGTTGGCGACCAGGTCGGTGGGGCAGTTCCTCGTGGCTGATCCGCTGCCGGAGCGGCTGCTGTTCGCCGAGCCGCTTCGCCGGCGGATGCGCGTGCGGTTCGGCGGGCAGTGGGTGGTCGAAAGCGAGGACGTCGTTCTGCTCCACGA
>MNFJ01000133.1:552-19371 GCA_001918155.1 Deltaproteobacteria bacterium 13_1_40CM_4_68_19 | reverse complement strand
GTCCCACGGTTTGCGCAGGAACCAGAAGACCCGTCCTTCCCGGATCGAGCGGATCACCACACGGTTGTCGGGGTCACCGCTCATGATCATTCGCACGACCTCGGGGTGGCGTTCCCCGGCCGCCTTGAGAAACTCGATCCCCGTCATGCCCGACATGTGGTGATCGGAAATGACCAGATGGATCGGATGCTCTTGAAGAATCCGCTGGCCCTGCTCTGCGTTCTCCGCGAGAAGCACCCGATATCCGTCGCGTTCGAGCACCCTCGACATGGTGCTCCGCACCTCTTCTTCGTCATCGACGATGAGGATCCGTCGCTGCGTCATTCCCACCCTCGCTCAAAGGCAAGAGGCAGCTCCCGCCTTCCCCGGCCGCTGAATCCTGGCAGTCTACCGCGCGGTAACCCCTTGCTGTCGCGGCCAGTCTGATACAGAGTCCGCAGCGGAAGTGTTGGGGCGTCGCCAAACGGTAAGGCACCGGGCTCTGACCCCGGCATTTGTAGGTTCGATTCCTACCGCCCCAGCCAACCCTCCTCATCAAGGCGCCACGTGACCGAGGGGACGCGCCCCACCAACTTCATCCGCCAGATCATCGATGCCGATCTGGCGTCCGGAAAGCACTCGCTGGTGGTCACCCGCTTCCCGCCGGAGCCGAACGGGTATCTCCACATCGGCCACGCCAAGTCGATCTGCCTCAACTTCGGGATCGCGCGCGACTACCGCGGCCGCTGCCACCTGAGAATGGACGACACCAATCCCGCCAAGGAGGAGGCGGAGTACGTGGAGGCGATCAAGCAGGACGTGCACTGGCTGGGCTTCGACTGGGGCGAAGACGCGTATCACGCGGCGGACTACTTCGAGCAACTCTACCAGTGGGCGGAGGCGCTGATCCGCGCGGGCAAGGCCTACGTCGACGATCAGAGCGCCGAGGAGGTGCGCCGCACCCGAGGGACGCTCACCGCGCCGGGGACGCCGTCGCCCTTCCGCAACCGCTCGCCCGCGGAGAACCTCGACCTCTTCCGGCGCATGCGCGGCGGCGAGTTCCCCGACGGCTCGCGCACCCTGCGGGCGAAGATCGACATGGCCTCGCCCAATCTCAACCTGCGCGATCCGGTGATGTACCGGATCCGCCGCGAGCACCATCCTCGCACCGGCGACAAGTGGTGCATCTACCCCACGTACGACTGGGCCCACGGCCAATCCGACGCGATCGAGGGCATCACGCACTCCCTCTGCACGCTGGAGTTCGAGGCGCACCGACCGCTCTACGACTGGTTCCTCGAGCAGATCGGAATCGAGCACCGGCCGCGGCAGATCGAATTCGCGCGCCTCAACCTCACCTACACGGTGATGAGCAAGCGGCTGCTCAACACGCTGGTCAAGGACGGCCTGGTCTCCGGCTGGGACGACCCGCGCATGCCGACCATTGCCGGGCTGCGGCGGCGGGGGTACACGCCCGAGGCCATCCGCCTCTTCTGCGACCGCATCGGCGTGGCCAAGGCGGACAGCACGGTCGAGATGGATCTCCTGGAGAATACCCTGCGCGAGACGCTCAACGTCTCGGCGCCCAGGGCCCTGTGCGTGCACCGGCCGCTCAAGGTCGTGGTGGAGAATTGGGACGAAGGAAGAGTGGACCAGATCGATGCGCTCTTCATGCCCGAGTCTCCGGCCACGGGCTCGCGCAAGCTCCCATTCACGCGCGAGCTCTTCATCGAGCGCGAGGACTTCATGGAGGTGCCGGTCAAAGGGTGGAGGCGCCTCTCCCCCGGCAAGGAGGTGCGCCTTCGCCACGCGTACGTCCTGCGGTGCACCGGCGTGAAGAAGGACTCGAGTACCGGCGAGGTGACCGAGCTGCGCGCCACCATCGATCCCGAGACGCGCTCCGCGAATCCGAAGGACGGCCGGAAAGTGGGCGGGACCATCCACTGGGTCTCGGCGCCCCTGTCTTCGCCGGCGACGCTGCGACTCTACGATCGCCTCTTCCAGGTGGCCAACCCGGGCGCCGGCGAGATCGATTTCCGCACCCAGATCAACCCGCGCTCGCTCCAGGTGGTGGAGGGCGCCCGCGTCGAGGCGGCGCTGGCGGCGGTGAAGCCCGCAGAGCGCTACCAATTCGAGCGCAAGGGCTATTACTTCGCCGACCCCAAGGACTCGAGAGAGGGCGCGCCGGTGTTCAACCTCATCGTTCCCCTCCGAGACACCTGGGGAAAGTCGGCGGCCGGATAGCGTTTCGGGCATGAGACCCGGTGAAACGAGCATGGCCGCGATGGTGTGCTCTGGCTATGAACCGGGCGATTCCGGAAGGCGCGCCCATGAAAATCGGCATCGTCGGGGTTGCCGTGGCGTGGGCAGGCGCGAGGCTGTCGAGAAAGTGCCATGAAACCGATCCGAATCCTCCTGCAGACGACCATCCCGTTCGTGGAGAACGATTGGCACGTCGGCCGCTTTTCACTTCTCGCGCGAGAGCTTGCCACCGGTTCCGATGGCGAGCGCCGCGTCGAGGTGACTGCGCGAGACCGCGCCTCCTCGAGCGATGACCCTGTGTTGTCGACCATCGATCGATCTGACTTCGACGAGATCTGGATTTTCGGAGTCGACACCGGGAACGGCCTCACCGCTGCGGAACGCGACGCCCTGGCGCGCTTCCGCTCTCGAGGGGGCGGCCTTCTCACGGCGCGCGATCACCAGGACCTCGGGAGCTGCCTGGCGAGCCTGCCGGGACCTGGCTCCGCGAACTACTTCCGTTCCGTAAATCTCGACCCGGTGGAGGCGAATCGCTCCGCCGACGATCGCTTCACCAAGAGTGTGTCCTGGCCGAACTACCACTCCGGGAAAAATGGGGACGTCCAGGAGATACGCGTCATCGATCCCGTCCACCCGCTGCTCCGGCGTCGTGACGGGTCAGCCATCGAGACACTCCCCGCGCACCCGCACGAAGGCGCGATCGGCGTCCCCGGCGACGAGCCTGCCCGGGTGATCGCCACCGGCAAGAGCCTCGTGACGGGCCGCGAGTTCAACCTCATCGTCGCGTTCGAGGGAGGAAGCGGGACTGGAGCGAAGCTGGGCCGGGCGGTCGTCGAGTCGAGCTTCCATCATTTTGCCGACTACAACTGGGACACGAAGAGAGGAGCCCCGACGTTCGTCGAGGATCCGGAGGGAACGTCGATCGCGGGCGAACCCAGGCTGCTCGAGGACGTGAAGGCCTACGTGCGGAACCTCGCTCGGTGGCTCGCGCGCGCCAACTCAATATGAATGCGTCAGCTCGGACAGACGCCGCTCGAGATAGCGCCGCTCCACCGCGTTCTGTGCCAGCGCGTGCGCACGCCGATAGCTGATGATCGCCGCATCGGAGCGGCCGAGGCGGCGCAGCAGATCGGCGCGCGTCGCATGCCAGAGGTGGTAGCCGGCAAGCTGCCTTTCCAGCGCGTCGACCAGCGGCAGCGCCGCCCGAGGCCCGTCGGCCATGGACACCGCGATCGCATGGTTGAGAGCGACCACCGGAGAGGCATGCAAGGCATGCAGACGCTGGTACAGGCCGGCGATTTGCCGCCAGTCGGTGTCTTCGGCGCGAGTGGCTTCCGCATGCACTGCCGCGATCGCCGCCTCCAGCGCGTATGGCCCGGCTGGCCCGCGCCGCAGCGCGGTCTGCAGCAAGGTCCGGCCTTCGTCGATCTGCGCACGGTCCCAGCGACCCCGATCCTGGTCGGCGAGAAGGACCAACTCGCCTCGGACATCGACGCGAGTGGCGCGGCGAGCGTCATGCAGCAGCATCAGTGCCAGGAGCCCTTCGAGCTCAGATAGGGGTTCCGGCAGCAGCGAGCGCACGACCTGCGCGAGCCGGATCGCTTCCGCGCAGAGTTCGCCGCGAACCAGCGCGTCGCCTTTGGCCGCGGAGTAGCCCTCGTTGAAGACGAGGTAGATCACCGCCATCACTTCGGCGAGCCGGTCCGGCAGCTCAACCGCGGAAGGAACGCTATAGGGAATTCCGGCGCCGCGGATCTTCGCCTTGGCGCGCACGAGCCGCTGCGCCATGGTGGAAGTGGGCACGAGAAAGGCGCGCGCGATCTCGTCCGTCGTGAGCCCGCAAAGCGTGCGCAGCGTCAACGCGACCTGCGCTTCCGAAGCGAGCGCCGGATGGCAGCAGGTGAAGATCAGCCGCAGTCGCTCGTCGGGCACGGTTCGTTCCTCGTCGAATGCGTCCGCAGCAGGCGCTTCCCGCTCGGCAGTCTCAGCGAGCGCCGCAAGCTTGCCCTCGAACCGGCCGCGCCGGCGCAGCTGATCGATCGCGTTGTGCCGGGCGGCCGCATAGAGCCAGCCTCTCGGGCTGGAAGGCGGCCTGGCCGCCCATTCGACGAGGGCCGACGCGAACGCATCCTGCAGCACCTCCTCGGCGAAGTCGAAGTCACCGAAGTCACGGATGAGCGCCGACAGCAGCCGCCCCCATTCGGCGCGGCAAAGGCGGTCGAGCTCGGCGACTTCCAGCTTCGCTGACATCGTCGACAGGGTTGGCCCCGTCAGGAAAATTTCTGGATCGGCCGTACCTCGATCGAACCAGAGCGCGCACCTGGGATCTTTGCCGCGATCGCGATGGCTTGGTCGAGATCGCGCGCCTCGACCAGATAGTAGCCGCCCAGGTGCTCCTTGGCCTCCGCGTATGGGCCGTCGGTCGTCAACCGCCTGCCTTCGCGCACGCGCACCGTGGTCGCGGTACCCGTCGGCTGCAGCGCGTTGCCGCCCTGGATGGCGCTGGCAAACTCCTTGCCGAAGGCCCGATACTCCGCCAACTCCTTGTCCATCTCCGACTTGCCGAGGTTGGCGAAGCGGTTCTCCTCCTCGTAGATCAGCAGCAGATACTGCATGGCGACCTCCTTTTGCCCTTGAAGCGAACGGCGCGGGGGGAAATCGACATCGAATTCTACGCGGACATCGACAAGCCGGACGTCTGTCCCAGAAGGCAGGTCAAGTAGAGAAGCGCCCGGTGCGCCCGCATCCGGGTCTCCGCGGGTGAGGTCCCGAGAATTTCCCCCGCGTCCTCGAGCGATAGCTGCTCGATCTCTCGCAGCACGAGTGCGGCGCGGTCGAGCCGGTCGAGTTGCTCGAGCGCTTGCCATATGCTTCCCGCGTGCGCGGTCCACGGCTTCAGCCTGACGGCCGTCGGCCCTCGCTTGAGCGCGAGATGTATCGCAACCCGGTAAAGAAACGTCTTGAACGGAGCTCCGGAGGGAGGCCACGGCTCCGAGGAGCGAAGCCCTGCCAACAGGGCCTGTTCCGTCACCTCGGCCGCAAAGGATGTCTTTCCCGACATGTTCCAGGCGATGCGGTAGACGGGAGCCCACCACCTGGTCGCGAGCTTCACGAACGCCTTGGCATTGCCACGTCGCGACTCCTCGGCAAGCGCCGCATCGGAATCTTCCATTTCATTCGACATGCCGCTCCACCTCTGACCAGATGACGATCGAGACACACAGCTTTCGACATCGTTGGTTCGCGCATTCGCGACCGTTAGATGACGGTGATGGATCCGATCATTCGTCCTGCCACGGAGTCCGACCGCGACGCCGCTCACCGGCTCCTCACCGCGCAGCTCATCGAACATCATTTGCCGGCGGATTCGCACCGCGTCGCTCGCGGAATCGACCTTGCGCTCGCGCCGCATTCGCCCGCGTGGCTCTGGCTGGCCGAGCGCGAGGGCCGGCCGGCAGCGATCTTCCTCGCCAACGAGATCGCTTCCGTCGAGCGCGGCGGCTCGGTCCTGTGGGTCGAAGAGCTCTACGTGGTACCCGAGGCTCGCCGCAGGGGGATTGCGCGCGCGCTGCTCGCGCGCATCTGCGAGCAGGCGCGCCAGCGCGGCGTGCGGGCGATCGAGCTCGAGGTCGTACCCACACAAGAAGCGGCGCTCGCGTTGTACCACTCGCTGGAATTCGAGGAAGTGCCTCGAACACGGATGTCGCTGTCTCTATGACTCGGAGGATCTCACCTGCTCCGCCAGCGAGCGAGCCGGGGATTGTCGATGCTGACGCGCGGCGCTACGGTGCCCGCGCATGGGCCACCAATGGCGCGAGGACGCGAGGGCGAATCGGCTCCACTGTTTCAACCCGCCTGAGGATCGAGACGGAGAACAGGTACTGGCCGGCGACGTCGCGCTTTGCGGCTGGGTGTTCGACGGAGCGCCGGCGGCCGGGCTGCGCACGGTCGCGGAGTGGCGCTCGCCTCGAGGCGATCGGTCCATCTGCCACGACTGCAACGCGAGGTGGGAACGCAGCCACCGGGATTGACCGGGGCGGCGCGCCCCTCCTATGGTCGCACCTCCATTCAGACGGGAGCGGACATGGAGCGGAAAGCCACACTGCACCGCTGGGAATCGATGCCGACGGAGCAGCTCAACGAGCGCATCGGCCGCCGGATGATCTGCGGCGATCGGATGATGGTCGCGCACATCTATCTGAAGAAGGGCGCCGTCGTTCCCCGCCACCAACACGAGAACGAGCAGATCACCTACGTCCTCGAAGGCGCGCTCCGCTTCCGGCTCGGCGAGGAGGGCGCGCAGCAGGTCGATGTCCGCTCGGGCGAGGTGCTGACCATTCCACCCAACCTGCCGCACACCGCCGAGGCGCTGGAGGACACGATCGACGTGGACATCTTCGATCCTCCACGGCAGGACTGGCTGGCGGGCAACGACGCGTATCTGCGCGGCGGGTCGTGAAGCGAGCCCATCTCTCCCGGGGTCGAGCGGAAAGGTGGAGCGAGGGGCCGTCGTTCTTCAGGATCGCGGTCCCAGCCAGACGGCCGTTTGCGGCGGACCGTCCGGCGCCCTCTCCCAGCCGGTGAGCCGTTGGCCGAGGAGCGTAACCACCAGCTCCGAGGCGCCCTCGAGCGCGAACGCAGCGCGGCCCGGCGCGATCTCACGCGCCGCGGCCAGCAACTCGCTCGCGCGCCGCGACGCCAGCGATGCAACCGCTGGCAGCCCGTTCACGTCCTCGAACAGCACTCCGTCTCCGACGCACACGGCGGCGCGGACGATCACGCCTTGATCGAGCGCGCTGCGCGCGATCTCCTGCGCGAAGCGGGCCGCGCCGAACAGGGCCGCCTCGAGGCTGGCCCGCGCCGGCAGCCGCTCGAAGGCAACGACCGAGAGCATCGGCCCCACCTGCGTGGCGGCCGATCCGTACGCTTCGAGAAACGCGCGCGCCCGGTGCGCGACGAATCCGAGCAGCTCGTGCGCTTCTCGCGACGTCAGCTGCGTTCCGGGATCCGCCACCTCGCCGGCGTAGAAGACGGCGCGGACCGCGGGCCGGGACGGCCCCGAGAGGCCGGCCTCGCGCAGCGCCCGCTCCAGCAAGGGCCGCGGAGGGTCGAGCGAAAACCAGGTCCGCAGCAGGCGCAGCTCCGCGGCGGTGCGAGGGCCGCGCGAGGCGATCTCTCCGAGCGCGTCCGCCTCGCCGCCACGATACGGTTCCGGCGGCAGATCGGGCCGCGCCGCGCGCACCGTCCAGAAGGGCAGCGCTTCAGGACCAGCCGGGAGCGGGCGAAGAGTGTCCGCCGCGACGAAATCCGCTTCTTGCAGCTCGCCCGGACCGGTGAAGCGCACCATGCGATGGGCTCCGTCTTCCATCGGGCGCGAGAGCACGACGAGCGAGACCCGCAGCGCTTCCTTGAAGCGGTCGACGAGCCGGCGCTCGTCCAGCCCCGACGCTTCCGGTCGCAGGCGACCCTGCGCCCGGCATTCCTCCACGATCTCCCGGACTTCGTCCGTCAGCAGCCGGAAGACGTCGAACATGGAGCTCAGGCGCTCGCTCTCCTGCTGCGCGACCGCGACCACCGTGCGCAGGCGCTTGCGAACTTCGCCGAGAAATTGCGGGGCGACCAGCTCTTCCAGTCCCTCGAAGCCGAGCCGCGAGACGTCGTCGGCGCTGAGCGCCCGCAGGCAGCTGCGGATGCTCACCGATGTGGTCGCCTCCACCAGCCACGCCTCCGGCAGCGCCCGCAGCTGCGAAGGAAGCAGCATCCACAGCAGCCGCGCCTTGGCATCCCAGGCGGCGCTCACCGGGGCAAGCGCCGCTGCTTCGCGTCGCTGCGGCGGTGATCGATGCTCCTGGTGTCCGCCGCGCAAGAGCGAGCAGACGATGTGCGAGAGCGGTCCGCCCACCGACGTAGTGAAGGCGAGTGCCCCATCCTCGCGGAAGCCCTGGCGCGAGTCGGCCTCGGGCAGGTAGCGGCGGTCGACGCAGAAGAGATGGTGCGCTTTGTTGATCTGCACCAGGCCTGACGCACCCAGCGCATGCCCGAACGTCAGCAGCCCGCCTACCGGATTCGACCACCCCTCGGCCATCCGCTCCGCGGCGCGGTCCCAGCCGAGACCCAGCGCGAGCAGGAAAGACAGCTCGATGCTGGGGAACGCATCGTGCACCACCCCGAACGCGCTGGACGTGAAGGTGGACACCGGGACCTGGGCGTCGTCCGCGCATGCGGCGAGCGCGCCGTACACCGCGGGCGCGAACAGGAGCGGCGCTTTGCGGTGCAGCAGGTCGGGATTGGTAGAGCCGTCGCCGAGGCCGAGCACCTCGGTCAACGGGGCGGTCCGGAAGCGGGAAGTCCTCGACGAGGCGATCGCCTCGATCAGCGCATCGTCGGAGGTGACGATGGTGGCGGCCGCCCCGCAGCACGGCACCGCGATGTCGCTGGCGTCGAACCAGGGCGTGCGGCGCGTATCGCGCTTGAAGGGCTTTCCTGCGTTGATCCCGGCAGGGTAGTTGGCGCCCACCTGCGCTTTTCGGGCGGCTACGCGCGCGAGGAACGCCTCCAGCTCAGGGGGTGCAAGAGCGAAGCTCCGGCGCATGACGTCCATCACCAGGTCGCCCACCGCGAGCATGTCGAGGCCCTTCGCCTGATCGTCCTCTCCGAGCACCGTGCGGATCTGGTACTGCGACACGTACCCGCTGGGGATGATCTGTCCGGCCAGCACCAGCATGGTGGCCGGCCGCTCCGCCGTCCGCGCCGCCCGCACTGCCTCGGAGAATGCCTGCGCGCCGCTGTCCGACGTTCCCACCACGAACTGCGCCCGCGCCCGGGCGGAGAGCCCGAGCTGGACCTGCAGCGCCTGGGGTACGAGCCCGATGTTCACGCGCTCGTTGGGATCGAGCCCGGGCATCGCCGTGACCAGCATGTCGGTGATCGAGTCGCAGGTGCGGCGCCAATCGGCGTCGGTCAGGACATGCAGCGTGGTCAGCGCGCGATGCGCCGCCGAGGCGAGCAGATCCGGCAGCGCGATCGGTTCGCTGATGCCGAATGCGTTCTTCCAGTCGTCCGGACGCGTGCGTCCCTCTTCACCGCGATTCGGATAACGAAAGAAGAGGTGGGCCGCTTCTGCCGGCCGGAGCTCCGGATGCGGACCGCCGAAGAAGTCGCGCCGCCGGCGGGCGGGCGGGAGATCGCGCGGGCTCGCGCTGTACTCGGCTGCAACAACGAAGACCCTGCGACGCGTCATCGCTCCATCAAACACGCGGCCGGCTCCGGATGGAAGCACCGGGCATGCGGAAGCGTCGCGCCGAGACGTTCAGCGATCCCGCTCTACTTCTTCGTCCAGCGCGCGCGACCCCTCTTGTCCGCCTTGCACTCCAGCGTGTTCCCCTTGCTGTCGGTGGTCGTCGTCCCCACGGCGCTCTTCGCGCAGTAGCCGCCCGCGCGCGGGCCTTTGTTGGAGCTGCGGGTCCGGGCGAAGGCGGGCGCGGCGAGCAGGGACAGCGCGAGAGCGGCGGCGAAAATTCGCATGCGGGTCCTCCCTCGGGGCTCGCCATTGTACGCAAACGCCGCTCGCGGCGGCAAAGCGTGACCTGTGCGGCGCGGTGGCGCTCCTGTAGACTCCCCGCCCCATGACCGACGACATCGCGGCGCGCGTCGATCGGCTGGAGCTCCCGTTCGATGCTCGCGGCGTGGACGACTACGGCGTCTCGAAATGGCACCTGACCGTTCTCTTCCGCGCCCTTTCGTTCCTCTATCGAAACTACTTCAACGTGCGCTGCTCCGGGATCGATCACGTGCCGCCGCGCGGGCGCGTCATGCTGGTCGGCAATCACTCGGGCGGCATCGCGCTGGACGCGGCCATGGTGATCGCCTCCTGCTTCCTGGAGATGGACCCGCCGCGTCTCGCCCAGGCAATGGCCGACAGGTTCATCAACCGCCTTCCGTTCGCATCGACCTGGACATCGCGCTGCGGCCAGCTCACCGGGCTGCCCGAGCACGCCCAGCGGCTGCTCGAGTCGGACCGACTTCTGCTGGTGTTTCCAGAGGGTGCGCGCGGCACCGCCAAGCTCTGGAAGGATCGCCTCTCGCTCGTCGCCTTCGGGACGGGGTTCATGAGACTCGCGCTTCGTACCAGGAGCCCGATCGTGCCGTTCGCGTTTCTGGGCGGCGGCGATGCCATCCCCACGGTGACCAACCTGTACAAGGCCGGCAAACTCCTGGGGCTTCCTTACCTGCCCGTCACCCCCTGGCTCCTGCCGCTCCCTTTGCCGGTGTCGCTCTCCGTGCACTACGGCGAGCCGGTGCGGCTCGAGGGGACCGGCGGCGAGGACGACGACACGATCCAGCGTCATGTCGCCGAGGTCAAAGAGCGCATCGCGCAGTTGATCGAGCGGGGCCGCCGATGAAGGTCGCCATCCCCGGCATCGCCGGGCTGCTCGCGCGCAACGTAGCGCGGCGCCTGCTCGACGCCGGCCATCGAGTGATCGGCATCGATCCGCGGGGCTGGCCCGGCGCGCCCGCGGAGATCGAGCTGCACGCGGTCGACATCCGCAAGCGCGCCGCCGAGGATGTCTTCCGGCGGCACCGGCCCGATGCGGTGATCCACATGGCCACCATCTCCGCGCTGCTCGCGGACGCCGAAGAGCGATACCGCATCAATCTCGGCGGCACGCGGGCCGTCTTCGAGCACTGCGCGAATTACGGCGTGCGCCAGTTGGTCTTCGTGGGCCGGCATACCTACTACGGCGCAGGGCCCGACGCCCCGCTCTACCACACCGAGGCCGAGCCGCCGCAGGAGCTCGGTGCCTACCCTGAGCTCGCCGACCTGGTGGCGGCGGATCTGTACGCCGCGAACGCGCTCTGGCGGCTGCCGGACCTACACACGGCGGTGCTGCGGATCTGCTACACGCTGGGACCGGCGGGGCATGGGACGCTGGCGAGCTTCCTCAGCGCGCGACTGGTGCCCATGGTGTTGGGATTCGACCCGCTCTTCCAATTCCTCCACGAAGACGACGCGGCGGACGCGATCGTGGCGGCGCTCTCGGCGAAGCTGCGTGGAGTCTACAACGTCGCCGGGCCACAGCCGCTGCCGCTGAGCGTGATCGCACACGAGGCGCGCCGGCGGACGTTGCCGTTGCCGGAAGCGGTTCTCGCGCTGCTGGTGGGCCGCGCCGGGCTGCCGCGTCTTTCCCGGGGCGCGCTCGCGCACATCAAGTATCCGATCGTAGTCGACGCCAGCCTCTTCCGGCGCGAGACTGGGTTCCAACACCGATTCGACGAGTTGACCACCGTGCACACTTTCGCAGACGCGGTACCGCCGGGCGGACGATCGAGCCCGGTTCCGGCCCTGGGCTGAAACCGTGCTTGGTCTTGGACCGCTACGGCTGCATTGGAGCCTTCTGCTCGGCGCGGCGCTGTTTTGCGCACTCCAGCCCGGGCCGCTGCTCGTCGTGGGATACGCCGCGGTCGTCCTCGCGCACGTGCTCGGGCATGCGCTTGCCGTCGCCGGCACGCGGCTGCGCGTCGAGGGCGCGATGCTGCATGGGCTCGGGGGGGAGTTGCTCGGCACGGGCGAGGTGTCACCCGTCCGCCGATCCGTCATCGCGCTCTCGGGCGTCGCGGCGCAAGCGGTCCTCCTTGCGCTTGCGGCGCTCGTCGCGATGCCCGCTGACCTGCACGAGGCGTTCACACGCCGCAACGGCGTCATGCTCCTCTTGAACCTCCTACCGGTGAAACCGCTCGACGGCGCGCTGGCCTGGAAGCTCCCCGCGCGGTTGAGCGCCGCCCGCCGGCTACGGCGCCGGGGAGAGCTGCGCGCCTCCCTCGACGTCCGCAAGGACGTGGACGACCTGTTGCGAAGAATCCGCTCCAAGCCCGTGCGGTGACGACGTTTTCGTCGTCCCGCCCAGGGGCGCTTGACATCCTGCCGCCTGGTCCGTTATCGATGCTGGACGATGTCGCGTCGAATGCAGAGCAAGTGCGCCTGTTGTTGTCGCCCCGGCATGTCGTGCCGGGCGCGCGCACGAGCCTGACGGCGACCTCGTCTCCTCGCCCCACCGCTCCTTGCCCGCCCCGGCTTCCGGTCGGCGCCGTGACTTTCCCGCAAGGAGCTTTCCGTGGAACTGTACCCCGTCTTTCTGCAGTTGAAGTCCCGTTCCGTTCTCGTCGTCGGCGGCGGCAAGGTCGCGGCTGCCAAGCTCGAAGCGCTGCTCGCGGCCGGCGCACGCGTCACCGTCATCGCTCCCTCCATCCTCGACTCGATCCGCCGACCCGGCGTCCAGGTCGAGGAGCGCGAGTTCGTTCCGGCCGACCTGGACGGAAAGTGGTTCGTTGTCGCTGCCGCTCCGCCGGAGGTGAACCGGGCGGTCGCGCGCGCAGCCGAAGAGCGGGCCCTGTTCGTCAATGCGGTGGACGATACGGACTCCGCCAGCGCGTACCTCGGCGGCGTCTTCCGCAAGGGCGGGGTCACCGTGGCCGTCTCGACGGACGGCCGCGCCCCGGCGCTTGCGGGGCTGCTGCGCGAGGCGCTCCAGGCCCTGCTGCCGGACGAGCTCGAGTCGTGGGCGGAGATCGCCCAGCAACTGCGCGCGCATTGGAAAGCGGATGGCGTGGCCATCGCGCGGCGGCGGCCTCTGCTGCTGCGAGCGCTGAACGAGCTCTACCGGGAGGCCGCATGAGAGGCTTCGTCTCACTCGTCGGAGCAGGTCCGGGCGACCCCGATCTGCTGACGCTGCGCGCAGTCGATCGGCTGCGGGCCGCCGATCTGGTGCTCTACGACGCCCTGGTCGATCGCGCCGCGCTCCGCCATGCTCCGCAGGCGCGCTGGGCGTACGTCGGCAAGCGCGCCGGACGCCACTCCATCGAGCAGGAAACCATCGAGCGGGTGATGATCCGCCGGGCGCTGCGCGGCGAGCGCGTGGTGCGCCTGAAGAGCGGCGATCCCGTGGTGTTCGGCCGGGGCGGAGAAGAGGCGCTTGCCCTCGCAGCCGCCGGCATCCCCTGTGAGATCGTGCCCGGGGTTTCGTCCGCGGTTGCCGCGCCCGCGCTGAGCGGCATCCCGGTCACGCACCGCGGGCTGGCCTCCGCGTTCGTAGTCGTCTCCGGCCACGCCGAGGAAGCGTATGGTCCCGTGCTGCGTTCGCTCGCGCCGGGAGCGGCGACGCTGGTGATCCTGATGGGCATCGCGACGCGCGCGGCCACCTCCGCGATGCTGCTCGCGCGGGGATGGCCGGCCGACACTCCCGCCGCAGTCCTCTTCTCCGCTTCGCGACCCGATGCATTCGCCTGGCGAGGGACGCTCGCGGGCGTCGCTTCCGCTCCGCGGAGCGAGGCTCCGGGGATCATCGTCATCGGAGCGACCGTCGCTCTCGCCAGCCAGCTCCAGACCGCCCACGAAGGAGGTCAACGTGCCGCTGCTCGATAGCAAGACGCTCGGTCCCACCCGCCTCGGCTTCGCCGACGAGAAGGATCTGGATGCGTTCATCTCCATGCTGGGCAAGTTCGAGCGCGGCGAGATCTCCGCCGATGCGTGGAAGCAGTTCCGCCTGGTGAACGGCGTCTACAGCCAGCGGCAGGAAGGCGACGCGATGATGGTGCGCGTCAAGATCCCCCAGGGCGTCCTCACGCCCGCGCAGCTGCGCGCGCTGGCTGATGTGGCGGAGCAGTACTCCACCGGCCGCGGGCACATCACCACGCGGCAGAACGTGCAGTTCCACTTCGTGCACCTGGCGGAAACCGACGATGCGCTGCGAGTGCTCGCCGATGCCGGGCTCACCACCCGCGAGGCGTGCGGCAACTCCGTCCGCAACGTGACCGCCTGTCCCTACGCCGGCGCCTCGGCGCTGGAACCGTTCGACACCACGCCCTATGCCGAGGCGGTGACGCGGCACCTGTTGCGCGGGCCGCTCTCCGCGTCGCTGCCGCGCAAGTTCAAGATCGCCTTCGGCGGATGCTGCGGGTACGACTGCGTCGGCGCTTCCTTCAACGACATCGGCTTCCTCGCCCGCGTGCGCGACGGCAAGCCTGGCTTCCGGGTCACCGTCGCCGGCGGGCTCTCGACGTTGCGCCGGGCCGGGATCGTCGCGCACGAGTTCGCTCCGGCGGAAGAGGCGATCGACGTCTGCGAAGCGGTGGTGCGGGTGTTCAACCGGACCGGCGACCGGCAGCACCGGCATCGCGCCCGCCTCAAGTTCGTGGTCGAGAAGCTCGGAGCGGAGGAGTTTCTCCGGCAGTATTACGAGGAGCGCAAGACGCTGGAGCCGCGGCCGGTCTCATTCGCGCCTGCCGCTGCGCGGCCTCCGCTCGCCAACCCGCGCCGGCGTCCCCCGAGGCCCGGATTCGAGGAGTTCGCGCGCAGCAACGTACGTCCGCAGCGGGACCCTGAGCTGGTCGCGGCGACAGTCCGCCTCCCGCTCGGCGACTTGAGCGTGGCGCAGTTCCGCGCGCTCGCCGACATCGCGGAAGAGTTCAGCGCGGAGCGCGAGGTGCGCACGACCGTCGAGCAGAACGTGCTGCTGCGCTTCGTCGGCCTGACGCACCTCGTCTCGCTGCATGCGGCCCTCGCCGACGCCGGCCTGGCACGCGCGGGCGCGGTCACGATCTCGGACGTGGTGAGTTGCCCCGGGGCGTATTCCTGCCGGCTGGCGGTCACCCAGTCGCGCGGCATGGCGGACGCGCTGACCACCGCGCTCGCCGATCGCGCCGATTCGCTGCCGATCAAGATCTCCGGGTGCCCGAACGGCTGCGGGCAGCACTACGTCGCCGGAATCGGGTTGCAGGGTTCGGTCCGCAAGGTCGGCGCTCGTCCCGTCCCGCAGTACCACCTCTACGTCGGAGGGAGCTTCGGTACCGAGCAGGCGAGCTTCGGACGGCTCGCGGCCAAGGTGCCGGCGCGCAGGGTGCCGGAGGCAGTGCGCCGGCTCGCGGATCTGGCTGCGCGCGAGGCGGCCCCCGGAGAATCGGCCGCGCAGTTCCTGGCCCGCGCGGCGCCCGAGCGCATCTCGGCGCTGCTCGCCGACCTGGAACCGCTGGAGAACCCGGCCCCGGAAGACTTCGTGGATCTCGGCGAACAGAAGGCGTTCGAGGTGCAGACCTCGGAAGGCGAGTGCGCCGCGTAAACCTGGAGACAACCGTGCTGAAGAGAGTGTCCCTGGATTGGTGGGCGGTGATCGCGGCGCTGGCCGCGGTCGCCTTGGTGAAGTCGATCAACCTGACGGTGGGGTGGTGAGATGACCGAGGCGATTGCATTCCAGCGGCCCACGGCGGTGGCGTTGCCCTGGCGTCTGGTGCGGCTGCTTCCGGGCGTCGCGCTGCTGTTCTCGATCGGGTATGCCGGCAAGCTCAGCGAGGCCCTCTTGCGCGACTACGGCAAGGCGCACCACCTCGCGCTGCCGAACATCGAGTACGTGCTCTGGGCCATCGTGTTCGGCATGGTGATCGCGAACACCGTGGGCGTCGCGCAGGTGTTCCGCCCAGGCGTCGCCACGTACGATTTCTGGCTCAAGGCCGGCATCGTGCTGCTCGGCGCGCGCTTTTTGCTCGGCGACGTGCTCAAGCTCGGCGGCGTCTCGCTCACGCTGGTGGCGATCGAGCTGGCGGTGGCCATCGGCATCATGACCCTTCTCGGCCGCTGGTTCCGGCTCAAGCCCAAGCTGACCAGCCTGCTCGCGGTCGGATCCTCCATCTGCGGCGTCTCCGCGATCATCGCCGCCAAAGGCGCGATCGAGGCCGACGACGACGATGCCACCTTCGCCATCGCGGCGATCCTCGCGCTCGGGGCGTTCGGGCTGTTCGCGTATCCCGCGCTCGGCCATCTCCTGCACATGAGCGATCACGCATTCGGGGTCTGGGCCGGACTCGCCGTGGACAACACCGCGGAAGCGGCGGCGGCAGGCGCCATCTTTTCGGACGCCGCCGGCAAGATCGCCGTGCTGACCAAGTCCACGCGCAACGCGATGATCGGGTTCGTCGTCCTGGCATACGCGATCTACTGGGCCTCGCGCGGGCAGGCGAAAGCCGTGGAAGGCAAGGCGGCGTTCCTCTGGCAGAAGTTCCCCAAGTTCGTCCTCGGGTTCCTCTTCGTCTCGCTCCTTGCGACGTTCCAGGTCTTCGACAAGGCGCAGATCGCCTCGCTGGCGAATCTGTCTCGCTGGGCGTTCCTGCTCACCTTCGCCGGCGTCGGGCTGAAGACGGACTTCCGCGAGATCAAGCGCCAGGGGGTTCGGCCCTTCGTGGTCGGCGCGCTCGCCGAGCTGACCATCACGGTCGTGACGCTCGGGTTGGTCCTGGCCGCGTCGGCGATCTTCACCTTCTGAGGCTCAGGCGAGCTGGAACTTCAGCTCGCCGAGCTTCTCCACGCGGTCATCGAGCTTTGCCTGATTCCGCGGCATGCAACAAGGACCGCGTGAGGAAGCGCGGAAACCTCCAGCGCGTCAGTACGAAGTTGCCTCCGAACAGCCACAGCCAGCCGACGACTGGAAAGATGAGGCGCCCCGCCATCGGTGCATTCGAGGCAACGGCGATCGGAGCGAACAAGCCCGTGACGAGTAGCGTGACCGCTACGAGCACCCAAGTGAAGCGCAGGCGATACCAGACAATAATTCCATCATTCCGCGACCGGACCTCAATGATGCCTGTCGAGATCGGCACCAAGACGTTCCAGTTCGAGACCAGCCTGAAGGCGGTGCCTCCGAACTGAAGTCCATTGCTTTCGCGTCTGAGCGCAGTGGCCCCGGCCCCTGCGAGCGCCCTCTCGAGACGCGCGATGGTCTCATCCACTGTAAGCCCCGAAACTGCTACCACGCCGGCAAGAGAGATCGGAAATGGCATCCAGGCAGCGAAGTCTACCTCCGGCGCAGGTGGCGGGCGCGGCGGTGCGCGCAGTGAGGAAGACCCTGCCGTGCGAGCTACGCTGGCGGCGCAAACTCGTTTCGACGGCACCTCGGCGTCGGCCGGGGATCGGCTGATCGGGCGGTGGAATTCTTGGCGGAGGAGCAGGATTCGAGCCTGCGTTGAGGAGGGTTGGCCGACCGCAGCTCGTGGCCGCATCGCTCGCGGACGCGGCTACAACTTGATTAGGCACATATTGCTCTCGAGCTGCGTCTCGAAGCGGATGACGGCGGCGAAGATCGCGGCGACCGCAAGGACGCGAAGCTCCCCAACCTTACGTGGTATCGGATGCCAGGGTGTTCACCCAGGTCGCCAACAAAGACGGCGTACTCGTTCAGCACGAACAGGTGCTGGGCAAGAGATCGGCGGGATGACGACCCGCCGCGCAGGAATTCAGCCGGGCGCCGGTTGAGGAACTTTGCACCGAAAGTTACGGTGGAGTTACAAACCGAGCTGGAAGCATCCAGCGAGCGCGCACTGCGGTCGGTCAACCGGCGAAATTGTTGGCGGAGGAGGCAGGATTCGAACCTGCGAGCCCTTTCGGGCCAGCGGTTTTCAAGACCGCCGCCTTCAGCCTCTCGGCCACTCCTCCGTGCCTGTGATCTAGCACGGTTGGCCGGTGCGCGGCGTTGCTGCCCCGGTGGTGCGTAGCACCAGCGTAGCAGCGGTGCATGAAATCAGTCCGTGCGCTCCCCCATGTCGAAGTACATCGATTCCGTCCCGCGGGCCTCCTCCTGCTCTGGAGCGGAAACGAAACCGGCACCACGGTAGAGTCCGAGGGCGGCGTCGGTCTTCTCGGAATCGACTCGCACGAACCGGCAACCAACGCCGGCCTTCGACATGGAGCGTGCGTGCCCCAACGAGAACAGCACCATCTCGCGGGCGAGCCCCTTGCGGCAGTACGGTGTGCACACCCCAAGCATGGCTATGAGCACGGAGGGGAACCTGTACAGGTCCTTTCCTTTTTCGGTCACCTTGATGCCAGCGAGGCCGAATCGCTCCTTGGCGGATCCGCTCTTGATGACGATCTCCTCGGTCCGCAGTGTCACGTAGCCGGCTAGCCGGGGGCCATCCATCCAGCACGTCGTGGTGTTGGCTTGCTTCCGATGGCAGATCACGGCGGCGTTACGCAGGAACCAGACCACGCCTTCGCTAGCGCAAGTGAAACCGGTCAGATCTATGTCGGGGCCTACGTGCCGAACCGTCAGGGAATCGAGGAACGGACGGTCTGTCGGCATCGCGCGCGACGGCTTACTTGTCGAGCTTCTCCTGCGTCTTCCGGTACACGCGGTCGCACTCCTCAAGGAACTTCCTGCGCGCTTCGCTCGTGTCCGGGTGCTCCACCTCGTCCAAGAACTTGTCGGCAGCAACACCCTCGAGCCGCATCGGCTCGTCGATGATGGTGAACGTGCCGTCGGCGTTCTTCAACAGGTGCATCAGCTACTCCACGTCGTTCTGCCTGCGGGACATGTAATCAGTGTACGATCTCCGTCCATTTTCCCTTCGGGGCCGGGTGGCATAACACCCGTCGCAGTGCGGATCAATCCGGCTTCCCACCCCCGCGGGGAAGGTACGGTCGATCGGGTGCAATTTGCAGGCCCCCTGCCGTCAAGCAGCTGACAGCCTACCGGGCGGACGGCTGCATATGCAATGGGGGTGGGGTCACAGGGCAGGTGCACGGTTCGCCCCCTACCC
>MNFJ01000133.1:0-490 GCA_001918155.1 Deltaproteobacteria bacterium 13_1_40CM_4_68_19 | reverse complement strand
GGCCCTCTCCTGCTCGGTGAAGTTGCCCGGCTGCAAGTGCGCGTACCGGAGCGTCACCTCAGTGGCGCTGTGCCCGAGGATGCTGGCCAGCTTCATCAGGGAGCCCCCGGCCTGGACGTACCTGCTGGCGAAGCTGTGCCGTGTGGCCTCGTACCACCTCATGGCGGGCAGCGGCTCCAGCTGCGTCGAGGCGCGCTCCGCGTTTACCTTCGCCAATGCAGCCCGCAGCGCCTTGCCGAGGCTGTGCTCCTTCACGTAGGCCCGCCCGTCCTTCCGCCGTCGACCGCCGTGTCCGCTCGTCTCGAACACCTGCGACTTGCCGACGATGGCCAGCTTGCGCCAGTCCCTCAGCACCGCGGCCAGCGAGTCAGGCAGCGGTGCGATCCTGCTCTCGTCGTCTTTGAGCGGCCCATTCACCGAACGTCGCACGTGGATGGTGCACGCGTCGAAGTCCAGATCACCCCACTCGAGTGCGAGCACCTCGCCGGTA
>MNFJ01000195.1 GCA_001918155.1 Deltaproteobacteria bacterium 13_1_40CM_4_68_19 | reverse complement strand
AGGAAATCCAGAAGCAGCTCAACGTCAGCTACGACGAGGCCGAGAAGCTGAAGGTCGGCGGGGACGCGGCGCAGGACTCCGAGTCGGTCATCCCGCAGGAGGTGGAGCGCGTCATCCAGGGCGTCGCCGACCAGATGGCGGGCGAGATCCAGCGCTCGCTCGACTTCTACACCGCCACCGCCGCCGACTCGCACATCGCGCGCCTGTACCTGTCCGGCGGCACCGCCAAGATCCCCGCGCTCTTCAAGGTCATCGAGCAGCGGGTGGGCGTTCCCGTCGAGATCCTCAACCCCTTCAAGGGCGTGGAGATCGACAACCGACGTTTCGACTCCAACTACGTGATGGACGTCGCCCCGTCGGCGGCGGTCGCCATCGGGCTTGCGCTGCGCAAGTCGAACGAGCGGTAGGAGAGCGCGCGCGATGATCCTCATCAACCTCCTCCCTGTCCGCGCAGCCAAGAAGCGCGAGTTCGGCCGGCAGCAACTGGTGCTCTTCGTGCTGCTCCTGGTCCTGGCGGGGATCGGGAACTTCTTCGTCTACAACCGCTTCGAGTCGGAGCTGCTCTCGCTCGACAAGCAGATCGTCACCACTCGCAACGAGATCGCCCAGCTGGAGAAGACCATCGGCGAGGTGAAGTCGATCAAGGAAGACAAGAAGGCGCTCGAGGACAAGCTGAAGATCCTCGACACCCTGAAGAAGGGGCGCACCGGGCCGGTGAAAGTGCTCGACGAGCTGGCCACCATCATCCCGCAGAAGGTCTGGATCGTGGACTTCAACGAGCAGGGCGGCGCCGTGGCGATGAACGGCGCGGCCTCCAGCTACGAGGACCTCTCCAACTTCTCCAAGAAGCTGAAGGCCTCGACCCACTTCAGCAACATCACCATCAAGACGGCGCGGCAGCGGGCAGACGGGACCGTGGACTGGGTCATCACCTGCAACACGAACTACTCGGCCTGAGGCGAAGAGATGGCGCTCAGCGGACAGGAAGTGCTCAACGCGGTCAACAAGATGCCCCTCGGCCAGAAGGTCGGGGTGGTGGCCGGCGTCGTCATCCTCCTCTCCGCTGCGAATTGGTACTTCTTCATCGATCCGATGCAGACCCAGATCACGCAGCGCCAGGGCACGCTGCACGCGCTGGAGGACGAGCTCATCCAGAAGCAGTCGATCGCCAACAACCTGGCGCAGTTCAAGCACGAGAAGGAGATCCTGGAGCGTCGTCTGGCCCAGGCGCTCACCGAGCTGCCGAACGAGGCCAACATCGACGATCTGATCCGGTCGCTCTCCGAGATCGGCACCAAGAGCGGGCTGACGATCAACAGCATCGAACCGCAGGCGGAACAGCGGCAGAGCTTCTACGCCTCGATCCCGATCGTGATGGCGGTGAGCGGCAACTACCACGAGATCGGCGTCTTCCTCGATTCGCTCTCCAAGCTCGCCCGCATCGTCAACGTCACCAACATCAAGATGGGACAAGCGCGGGTCACCAACGAGAAGCTGGTGATCAACGCCAACTACATCGCCACCACCTTCCGTTTCCTGCCGGAAGCGAACACGCCGAGGCCCGCGAAATGAGCCGCCAGGCCCTCGCTTTCATCTGCGCCGCCCTGCTGGCCGCCGCCTGCGGGGGCCCGCCGCCTCCGCCTCGCCGGGCAGCGCCCGCCGCTGCGGCCGCCGCGCCCAAGCCCGTCACCGACGACGAGGTGAAGCCGCTGGTCCCGAGCAACATCTATGTGTACTCGCCGATCGGCAAGCGCGACCCCTTCCAGAACCAGGCGGTGTTGCGCCAGGGATTCGGCCGCGCCGCGCAGAATCCCGGCCGGGTGAAGACGCCGCTCGAGAAGTGGTCGCTCGATCAGCTCCGTCTCTCGATGACCGTGACCGGGACCGCCACGCCTCTGGCCATGGTCGAGGACCCGGATCACCGCGGCTGGCCGGTGCGCCTGGGCGACTTCATCGGGCAGAACGGCGGCAAGGTCACGGGGATCCACCGCGACGAGGTGGTGATCACGGAGACCATCACCGACCACTCGACCGGCCGGGTGTACCCGCAGAACGTGAAGCTGATGGTGCCCGTGACCCGCGAGGAAGAGAAGGATTTCAAGGCGCTCCAGGAAGGCGAGCACATCGGCGTGGCGAAGGGGGACCAGTGATGCGCGCCGCGATTCGGAGGAACGAACGGATGGCCACCAGAATGCTCGTCGCCGCGGTGCTGATCGCGGCCGCTCCCGGGGCCCGCGCCGCCGCGCCGCCGGTGAAGGTGACCTCTGTGGAGGAGAAGGGCGGCAAGCTCTTCATCCACGCGACGGCGAAACCCGAGTTCACCGTCTTCAAGCTGTCGGCGCCGCCGCGGGTGGTCATCGACCTGAACGGGGGAGACGTCACCGAGGCCGCGAAGGGAGTGGACATCCACCGCGGGGGCATTGCCGGCTGGAGCGCTGCGCAGTTCGACGAGCGAGGCACCCGCGTCGGACGGATCGTGGTCGCGCTGGAGGCAGACCAGAAGTACGACCTCGCGGTGGAGGGCAGCGATCTGGTGCTCTCCGTCGGCGAGGAGAAACCGCAGGCGCCGGCGGCGGATCCCAACCTCGTGCTCTCGCGCGAGGACGTGCAAGAGGTGAAGAACCCCGCGCACCGCCTCGGACGCATCGCGGTCGGCCACGTGGACGGCGCGGCCCGGATCCGCATCGCGACGGACGGCGAGATCGGCAAGCTCGGGATCCTCGAGCTGAAAAACCCGGCCCGCCTCGCGCTCGATCTCCACGGCGTGAGCGGAAGGTTCGCGAAGGCGGCGGGGGTCCTCCGGGTCAAGGGCGTTCGCGTCGGCAAGACCGAGGACGGGGTGCGGGTGGTCATCGACGGCGACGGCGCGACGATGCCGCAGTACCAGATCTCCCGCGTCGCCGACGGCCTCGAGGTGGTGGTGGGCGAGCCGGCACGGGCGGTTGCGAAGAAGCAACCCCCGCCCGCGAATCAGGCGGCGGAAGCGGCGGTCGAGCCGGAGGCTGCAAGGATCGCTGCGGCGCCGAAACTCGTCCCGGTCCGTGCCGTCGATCTGCGCACGATCGAGAACCGGACCGAGGTCCTGGTCGCGCTCGACCAGGCCGTGCTCTTCGAGGTGTCCCGCCCGGACGCCACCACTTCCGTGCTCACGCTGCACGGCGCGGCCCTTCCCGACCGCCTGGAGCGCAACCTCGACGCCAGCTCTCTGGGGGGACCGGTGACGATGCTCTCGAGCTACCGCGTTCCGGGTGGCTCCGACGTCAAGGTGGTCGCGACGGTCGCCAAGGGGACGCTCGACGAGCTGACGGCGCAGAAGGGCACGCTGGTGTGGAAGTTCGGCGGCCCCAAGCCAGTTGCGCAGGCCACCACGCCCGCGCCGCGCGCGGCCGCAATGGCCTCCGAGGCGCGCGCCGCCGCCAGCCAGACGAACGTCTACGACGCGAGCAACTACGGCGGCCGCAAGGTCGACTTCAACGTCAAGGACATCGACATCAAGAACCTGCTCGGGGCCATCGCGGAGATCAGCAAGAAGAACATCATCGTCGCCGATGACGTGAGGGGCACGGTGACGATCAAGCTGCGCAACGTCCCCTGGGACCAGGCGCTGGACATCGTGCTCAAGTCCAAGGGCCTGGGCCGCGAGGACGTCGGCAACATCATCCGGGTCGCGCCGATCGAGACCCTGCGCGCCGAGCAGAAGGCGGCGGCGGAGGCCTACAAGAACCGCCAGGCGGCCGAGCCGCTCAAGGTGCGGCTGATCCCGGTGAACTACGCGCGGGCGGAATCCCTCACCGCGCAGCTCAAGGACGCCCTGACCGAACGCGGCACGGTCTCCGTCGACGCGCGCACCAACACGCTGATCGTGAAGGACGTGCAGGAGGCGCTGCTGCGGGCTGAAGGCATCGTCCGCAACCTCGATACCCAGACGCCGGAAGTGCTGATCGAGGCGCGCATCGTCGAAGCGGCGACCAGCTTCGCCCGCCAGGCCGGCATCCAGTGGGGTGGCAACATCAGCATGGCGCCGACGTTTGGCAATCCGACCGGCCTGATCTTCCCGAACATCCTCGCCGTCGCCGGCGCCGCCGACGATCCTGGCGCTCCCACCACCGGCCTCCCGGGCGTCACGCAGCCGAACTTCGCCGTCAACATGCCGGCGCCGATCGGCCTCAACAGCGGCGGTGGTCTCGGGTTCGTGTTCGGCAGCGCGGGCGGCGCCGCCAATCTCAACCTGCGGCTGTCCGCTGCGGAGACCAGCGGCACCATCAAGACCATCAGCTCGCCCCGCGTGGTCACCGTCGACAACGTGGACGCCAGCATCAGCCAGGGCGTGAGCATTCCGTTCTCGCAGACCAGCGCCGCCGGCGTGACGACCAACTTCATCGAGGCCCGCCTCGAACTGCGCGTGACTCCGCACGTGACGCAGGAAGGGTCGATCCAGATGAAGATCAACGCCACCAACAACCAGCCGAACCCGCAGCTCACGGGCTCGAACGGCCAGCCCTCGATCAGCCGCCGCGAGGCGCGCACCGAGGTGTTGGTGCGGGACGGCGAGACCACGGTGATCGGCGGCATCTACACCCGCCGCAACGCGGAGTCCTGGAACGAGGTGCCGGTGCTCTCGAAGATCCCGGTCCTCGGCTGGCTGTTCAAGAAGAAGGCCATTTCCGACGACCGTACCGAGCTGCTGGTGTTCATCACGCCGCGCATCGTCAACCGTTCGCAGTCCGTCGTCGCCGCTGCGCCGTCAGCGGGCGACGAGGGGAAGTAGGAGGAGGGAAATGAAAACCCGCTGGTTCATCCTGCTGGCGGCGGTCGCCGCCGCCTCCTGCAAGATCAACAACCGGAATACCGCTCTCGTGGTCACCAAGGTGGTCCTCGGGACGCTGTCGGGCACCTCGTGCAGCTACGATCCAGGCACCGACGAGACCGACTTCGCGCACATCGACCCGGCGGCCAACAACGGCGGGACCATGGGCGTCGTCGTCCAGAATCAGCTGACCAATGTCTCCACCCTGAACCCCCAGCTGCGGACGTCTTCGGCAACATTCCATCCCCATCAAGTGGTCGCCGACTACGAGATCATCGGAGGCGCCACGACGCGCGGCGTGATCGTTCCGGTGTCCGGCACGCAGATCCAGCCGGGCGCGACGGGTGCCGTACTCGTCCCATTCTTCTCGCCGGCGGTGACGGCGACGATGTCCGGGACCATCCGCGTCACCTTCCACATCGAAGGCAAGCTGGACGACGGCTCCGTCGTGCAAACGAGCGAGCATGAGTACATCTTCGTGACCTGTGCCACGGCGGGGTGCAGCGCCGCATGCCTCTAGCTTGACGCTGTCGCGCGCGGCGTGACAGATCGGGCTGGATGACCGTCACGCTTGCCGAGCTGTACGTGCGGCAGGGATTGATCGGGCGGGCCCGCGAGATCTACCGCCGGCTCGCCGAGGCTGGCGATGAAACGGCCCGGCGGCGGCTCGCGGAGTTGCCGTCCGCGGAGGGAGCGATCGCCGTGCTCCGGGATTTGCTCAAGCGGGTACAGGATCGCAGGCGGGGGAACTAGAAGATGGGGTTCAAGGAAGATCTCCAGCAGATCTGCGG
Source organism: Deltaproteobacteria bacterium 13_1_40CM_4_68_19 (assembly GCA_001918155.1). Lineage (GTDB taxonomy): Bacteria > Myxococcota > Myxococcia > Myxococcales > 40CM-4-68-19 > 40CM-4-68-19. Next base: position 16,798 of record MNFJ01000195.1, on the reverse strand, counting down.
CAAGGTGGACGGCTCCTTTGCGGCCAGCGTGATGGGGTTCGACGGCATCCCGATAGAGACGCACGAGGCCCGCCCGCCGGACGGGATCGAGGTGCAGAGCCTTCTCGTGGAGTACTCCGGAATCGTCTCTCAGGTGCGGCAGGCGGCGGAGACGCTGCAGATGGGGAAGGCCAGCGAGGTCTCCATCCGCACGGAAAGGCTGGTGGCCGTCGCGCGGCCGCTGACGCCGGACTATTTCGTAGTGCTCGCGCTGGCGCCGGAAGGGAACGTCGGCCGGGCCCGGTACGAGCTGCGCGTGGCGGGGCCGAAGCTCGTGGCGCAGCTGTAGGCCCGGGCGTCCCACGGCCACGTCGCCGTAACGTCGCCGTCGCCGTCCACGCTCACGCTCACGCTCACGCTCACGTCAACGACAACCGAACAGCCTTGGCGGTCTGGACGATTTCCGCTGTTTGCGGTAGACCCGCGCGCCCTCGGGTCGAAGAGCAAGGGAGACCGCAGCGATGGCCGACGTGATCGACACCAGCGAGTTCCGCAACGGGCTCAAGATCCTCCTCGACAACGAGCCCTACGTCATCGTCGAGTTCCAGCACGTGAAGCCGGGCAAGGGCTCGGCGTTCGTGCGCACGCGGTACAAGAGCCTGATCACCGGCCGCGTCCTCGAGAAGAACTTCAAATCGGGCGAGAAGGTTGGCCGCCCGGACATCGAGGAAAAAAAGATGCAGTACCTCTACAAGGAGGGCGACCACTACGTGTTCATGGACTCCAAGACCTTCGACCAGAGCCACATCGACGAGAAGGGCCTCGGTGAGTCGCGCAATTTCCTCAAGGAAAACATGGATGCCTCCGTGCTGTTCTGGAACGGCCGGGCCATCTCCGTCGATCTGCCGAACGCGGTCGAGCTGAAGGTCGTCAAGTGCGATCCCGGCGTCCGCGGCGACACCGTGTCCGGCGCGATGAAACCGGCGACGCTGGAAACGGGCTACACGCTGCAGGTGCCGCTCTTCATCAATGAAGGCGACATCTTGAAGATCGATACCCGGACGGGGGAGTATCTGACCCGCGTGGGCTGATTCGAAAGGGCGCGAGTGGACGTCGACAAGCTGAAAGCGATCCTGGCGGCGCTGCAGGGCACCGACGTCAGCCGCTTGATCTGGGTTTCCGGACAAGAAACGCTCGACCTCCGCCTCGGCCCTCCGCCGGCGACCACCGCGGTCCACGCGGTACCGATGGCCGCTCCGATGGCGCCGCCGCTGCACGTGCAAGCCGCCAATCCGCATCCGCCCGCGGCACCGGCGCCGAGCGCGGCTCCCCCGCCGCCCCCGCCCGCTGGCAGGCCCGCGGAGGACAAGAAGACGTTCACGGTCAATTCGCCGTTCGTGGGGACCTTCTACCGATCGGCCTCGCCGGACAGCCCGCCGTTCGTCGACGTGGGGCAGGTGGTGAAGAAGGGCCAGGTGCTCTGCATCGTCGAGGCGATGAAGCTGATGAACGAGATCGAGTCGGAGCAGCCAGGGCGCCTGATGGAGGTACTGGTCCAGAACGGCAGCCCGGTCGAATATGGCGAGCCGCTCTTCCGCCTCGAGCCCGTGTAGCCGCTGCCGCACCGGAGGTGCGGCTCAGTCGCGGCCGCCGAAGGCGGCTTAGCGACTGTGTCTTTAGACTGTACATGTTAGGAGATGAGCTCGAGTGTTTCACCGCATCCTCATCGCCAACCGGGGTGAGATCGCGCTGCGGGTGATCCGCGCGGCGCGCGAGCTCGGCGTGGAGACCGTCGCCGTGCATTCCACCGCGGACTCGAACTCGCTGCACGTCCGATTCGCGGACCAGTCGCTCTGCATCGGTCCGCCGCCGTCGAAAGAGAGCTATCTCAACATTCCCGCCATCCTCTCCGCGGCGGAGGTGAGCGGGGCCGACGCCATCCACCCCGGCTACGGCTTCCTCAGCGAAAACGCCGAATTCGCGGAGATGGTCCAGCACTCCGGCCTGGGCTGGATCGGCCCCCGCCCGGAGATGATCCGGATGATGGGCAACAAGATCCGCGCCAAGGAAGCGATGAAGGAAGGCGGGCTCCCGCAGCTGCCGGGTAGCGAAGGCGTGGTGCAGGACGAGCGCGACCTGGGACGGCTCGCGGAGAAGGTCGGCTTTCCGGTGATCCTCAAGGCGGCCGCGGGAGGCGGCGGGCGCGGGATGAAGATCGTCCGGGAGAAGGAGCAGCTCTCGCAGATGTACCGCACCGCCTCGGCGGAGGCGCTCGCCGCCTTCGGCAATGGAGACATGTACGTCGAGCGCTACGTGGAGCGGCCGCGCCACATCGAGATCCAGATCGTCGCGGACGAGCACGGCAACGTCATCCATCTGGGCGAGCGCGAGTGCTCTGTCCAGCGCCGGCACCAGAAGATGCTGGAAGAGAGCCCCTCTCCGGCGCTGAACGACAAGCTGCGGGAGCGGATGGGCCGCGTCGCCGTCGAGGCGATGAAGAAGGTCCGCTACAACAACGTCGGGACCATCGAGTTCCTCCTCGACGAGCGCGGCGACTTCTACTTCATGGAGATGAACACCCGCATCCAGGTGGAGCATCCGGTGACCGAGAGCGTCACCGGCCTGGATCTGGTCAAGGAGCAGATCCGGCTGGCGGCGGGCGAGGACCTGGGGCGCACGCAGAAGAGCATCGCCCTCAAGGGACACGCGATCGAATGCCGCGTCAACGCTGAGGATCCGGTGTCGTTCGCGCCCTCACCCGGGCTCATCACCGCCTACAACGCCCCCGGCGGGCTCGGCGTCCGGATCGATTCGGCGGCCTACGAGCAGTATCGCGTGCTGCCGTTCTACGACTCGATGGTGGCGAAGCTGATCGTCTACGCCGACAGCCGGCCGGCGGCCATCATGCGCATGCGCCGGGCCCTCGAGGAATACATCGTGGAGGGCATCAAGACGAACATCGCCTTCCACAAGAAATTGCTCGTGTACGAGCCGTTCGTACAGGGTAGGTACGATACGAGACTGGTGGAGAAGCTGCTCGCGGACAACCCGAACTGATGCGGTGCCGCAGGGTGGGAAATCTTGCGGCGGCAGCGGGCGTCTACCTCGGTCTACATCCTTGACCGCAAAGCAGATTCACCGTTACGTTCAGTCGCTGGAGTTACGTCCCCTCCCACCGCCCAAACGAGCTTCCGGCCGATGGACAAAAACAAGTCAATCGAGTCGGCCGCGAAGCTGATCGCGAAGGGTGCGTTCGACAAAGCGGTCAAGGAATACCAGCGCGTCCTGGAGCTCGATCCGGACGACGTCCGGATCCTGCAGAAGCTCGCCGAGCTCTACCAGAAGATGAACCGCAAGGCCGAGGCGGCGGACTGCTTCGAGAAGGTCGCCCGGACCTATTCGCAGCAGGGGTTCTACCTCAAGGCGGTGGCGCTCTATAAGCAGGTGCTGAAGGTCATCGAGCGCGTCGAAGTGAACGTCCGCCTTGCCGAGCTGTACCAGCAGCTCGGGCTGGTGGGCGACGCGACCAAGGAGTGGCAGGCGGTCGCCGCCTTCCACGAGAAGTCGGGCGACACCAAGGCAAGCCTCGACACGCTCAAGAAGCTCGTCGATCTCGACCCGGACAACGTCGCGGCCAGGATCCGTCTCGGCGAGCAGTATGCGCGGCAGGACAACCTCATCGAGGCGGTGGCGGAGCTGCGGCGCGCCGCCCAGTATCTGCAGCGCAACGGGCGGCACGACGATTACCTGCGCGTCGCCGAGCGCATCAGCCACCTGGACCAGGCGGACGTCGGGCTCGCCAAGGAGCTTGCCGAGCAATACCTGAGCCGCGGCGACTCCAAGCGGGCGCTGGCGAAGCTGCAGATCTGCTTCAAGGCGGCCCCCCGCGAGCTGAGCACGCTACAGATGCTCGCGCGCGCTTTCCAGGAGCTGGGACAGGTCTCGAAGACGGTCTCGGTGCTCAAGGAGCTGGCGCGGGTCTACCTCGACGGGGGGCGCAACGACGACGCGCGCAAGACCTGGAAACAAGCGCTGGAGCTGGCGCCGGACGACCAGGAAGTGAAGGCAGCGTTGAGCAGCGTCAACAGCGGAGAGGCGCTGCGCCCGAAACCTCCCGAGCCGGCGCGGCCCGCCGTGTCGAAACCCACTCCGGCTGCAAAGCCCGCGCCGGCAGTCAAGTCATCCTCTCCCGCTCCGGCCGCTGCCCGGCCGCCGGTCACGCCTCAACCCCGGCCGCCGAGTGCGCCGATCATGGCGGCGCGACCACCCAGCGCTCCGATCAAGGCGGCGCGACCACCCAGCGCTCCGGTCGCGGCGGCGCGACCACCCAGCGCTCCGATCATGGCGGCGCGACCACCCAGCGCTCCGGTCGCGGCGGCGAGCAGCGTTTCCCCTCCGCCCACCGCGGCGCAGGTCCCGAAGCTCCTCAAGGAGACCGAGGTCTACGTCAAGTACGGCCTCCACGACAAAGCCCTCGAGCACCTCCGCCGCATCCTCTCCGTCGACCCGAAGAACATCGACGCGCACGAGAAAGCGAAGACCGTCGCGCTGGCGATGGGACGGAACGAGGACGCCATCCAGACGCTCACCACCATGCTTCAGCTCTGCACGGAGAAACGCGACCCGCGCGCGTCGGCGGTGCGCGCGGAGCTGAAGGAGCTCGCTTCCGCGGGCACCGGCGATCAGAACGGGCTGGTGCTCGAAGAGGCGCCGCTCGAAGTGGAAGCGCTCGCCACCGCCAGCGACGCGGAGCTCGAGCCGGCGGCGGTCCTCGACGAGGCCGACGTCGTCGAGCCGGAGCTGGTCGAGTCGCAGGAGGAGGACTTCGCCGCCGAGCTGGCCGAGGCGGACTTCTTCATCCATGCGGGTCTGGCGGAGGACGCGCGCGCGATCCTCAAGGCGATCACGATGGCCTCGCCCGGTTATCCGGGCGCGGTGGAGCGGCTGCGCAAGCTGGGTTCGCCCGCCCGGGCGGCCGACGCCGCGGCAAACCGGAACGCGGAGCACGACGATCTCGCGGCCGAGCTGGCGGCCGAGCTGGCAGCGGAAGTGGGGCTCACGCAGGCGGAGGAGGACCAACCGCTCGACGGCGACGTGCTCGAGTCGTTCCAGGTACCGGCGGACGAGGTGCTGGGAGAGTTCCGCGCCAAGGTGAAGCAGGTGGTGCGGCCCGAAGACGTCCAGACGCATTACGATCTCGGCATCGCGTACAAGGAGATGGGGCTTCTCGACGAGGCGATCGCGGAGTTCGAGGTCGCCTTCCGCCACGGCGCCGGCACCCGGGCGGCGGACTCCCTCACCATGCTCGGTTTGTGCGAGGCGGAACGCGGCAACGCCGAAGCCGCCGTCGGCCATTTGCAGCAGGGCCTCGAGCTGGCCGACCTTACCTCCGCGGCGCGCCACGCCTTGCAGTTCGAGCTCGGCGCCGTCTACGAGTCGCGGGGGCTCAACCCGGAGGCGTTGGAGCAGTACCAGGCAGTGCACGACCACGATCCCGGGTTCCGCGACGTCGCGGCGCGGATCACGAAACTGGCTGGACGGGTCAACGTGGCGTCGCGGCCGCTCGCGAGGCGGCCGACTGCCCCGGTCACGGCGCCTCGCAAGGTCGCGGCGCAACGAACTTCCGGTCCCACCGCGGGGTCACGTCCGGGCGGCGGCCGCGAGCCTGAACCTCCGCCCGAGCCGTCGCGCAAGAACCGCAAGATCGGCTTCGTCTGATGAACTATCTCGACTACTACGAGCTGAACCAGGAACCCTTCTCCAACGCGCCGGTCTCGCGCTTCTACTTCAATTCGCCACAGCACTCCCAGGCGCTGGTACGGCTCACGCATCTCTGCTCGCAGATGAAGGGCCTCGGGATCCTGGTCGGGGACATCGGAGCGGGGAAGACTACGCTCGCGCGCCGCCTGCTCGACTCGCTCCCGGAGAACGAGTACGAAGCCGCGCTGCTGGTGATCATCCACAGCGGCGTGACCGCCTCCTGGCTGCTCAAGCGCGTCGCGCTCCAACTCGGCGTGGAGTCGCCCAGCGAGGACAAGCTGACCCTGCTCGGGCAGCTCTACCAGCGCCTGGTGCGCATCCACGAGGCCGGGAAGAAGGCCGTGGTCCTGATCGACGAGGCGCAGATGCTCGCCAGCCGGGAGATCATGGAGGAGTTCCGGGGCCTCTTGAACCTCGAAGTGCCAGAGCGCAAGCTCCTCAACCTGATCTTCTTCGGGCTGCCGGACATCGAGCAGAACCTGCAGCTCGATCCGCCGCTGGCGCAGCGGGTGGCGATGAAGTACCGGCTGGAGCATCTGAACGCGGACAGCACCGAGGCCTACATGAAGCACCGGCTGCGGCTGGCCGGCGCTGCCCGCATGCCGTTCACGCCCGGCGCGGTGCAGTCCGTGCACCGCTTTTCCAGCGGGACCCCACGCGTGATCAACACCTTGTGCGACAATGCGCTCTTCGAGGGATACGTGACCCGGGTGCCGATGATCGATGAACAGATGATCGAGCGCGTGGCGCGGGAGCTGGCGCTCAACGGCGCCGCGGCGGCCACCCCGGCCCCCCCGCGCAGACCTGTGTCCGTCCCGCCGCCCGCCGCCGCGGAGAAGGGCAAGCCGATCGACCTGGGGGAGATCGATCGGTACCTGGCAGGGCTCGCGAAGCCGAGCTGATTGGTGCTGAGCCGCGTCCTCGTCGCGCTGGGACTCGCCGCCGCCGTCGTGTCCGGGGCGGCGATGGTCTTCTTGCGCACGGATTTCGTCGCCAACAACCTGTGCGCCTACGCGGTCGCGACCATCGAGGAGGCGACGGCGGCCCGGGTGCAGGTGTCCCAATGCTCGGTGCAGCCCGAGCAGGGGAAGCTCACGATCGAAGGGCTCCGCGTCGGCGACCCCGGCGGGCGGATCGATCTGAAAGTTGCGCGGGTGTTTGCGCAGGTGACGGTGCGCCCCCTGCTGCAGAAGGTCAGGTTGGAGCGGCTGGAGGTAGACCATCCGCAACTGCGCCTGGCGCTGGACGAAGCCGGCGGGTCCCCGGCGGCGGGCGGTCAATGCCTGCCCGACCTCCTCGACCGGTTCGAGTTCGGTAGGGTGAAGATTCGCAAGGCGAGCGTGGAGGTGCGCAGCTCCGGGGCCCATGTCGAGGTTCCGCGGTTGGGGGTTGCGATCAAGGGCCGCGGGCCGCGGCTGTCGGTCAGTGTCTCGACGCGCGGCGGATCGGTGGAGCTGCCGGGCCGCGCCATCGGTCTCATCTCCTCGCGCACCGCGGCGCTCGTCGACCTGCGCGGCAGCGGCGCGGTCGAGCTGCGGCGGGCGGACCTGATCGGCACCGAAGCGTCGCTGTTCGTGAAAGGGAAGCTGGACAACCTCTGCGATCCGCTGCTGGAGATGGCGGCGAACGTGCGGATCGACGATTTGGAGACCGCCGCGGCGCGCCTGCTCCCCGGCAAGGTGCACGGCATCAAGGGCGGCGTTTCGGCCGACGCGACGGTCTCATGGGGACGCGGCGCATCGCACCTCAGGGGCGATCTGCGGCTCAGGGCGGTGGCGCTGGGAAGCTTCTTTCCCGGCGACGCCAGCCTGCGCTTCGATCTGACGCCGTCCCGGGTGCACGTCGATCGCCTCGAGGTCCCGACCGGCCGCGGCCAGATCAACGGCTCCCTCGAGGTTTCCCTCGCCGACGCCAGCCTGCCGCTCGCGGCCGACCTGCAGCTCCACGACATGGAGCTCGCCGAGCTCCTGCGCAAGCTCGGGCTGCAGCATGCCTGGGTGGTGCTGCGCGCCAGCGGCCGCGTGCAGGCGAAGGGCACCATCGTGCCTTTCAACCTCGCCGGGGACACCGCGCTCGAGCTCGCGGACTTCGCCGTCCTCGACCGGACCTACGAGAAGCGCGCGCAGGCCCACAAGATGTTCGAATTCTCCCGCGGCAAGCTCGCCGGAGCGGTGCTGGCCGACGCGGACAAGATCGTCGCTCAAGGCGTCGTCATCGAGGTGGGCGAATCGCGCCTGCAGGTGGAGAGCACTTTCTTCACGGACCAGGACAAGGGGATGCAGCTCGCTGCTCACACCGAAAATCTCTCGCTCGACGACTTCCACGGCCATTTCGGGCCGCTGCCCGCGAGTGGCACGGTGAAGCTCGCGGCCAGCGTGAGCGGGCCGTACCAGGAGCTGGCCATCGAAGGCAGGACCGCGGCGCAAGACGTCCACTTCATGGAGCTGTCGCTCGGGGACGTCACCACCCACGTCGCCTTCGACACGACCTCGACGAAGCTGACCTTCGACGACATCCGCGGGCACAAGGATCGAAGCGAATATCGCGGCCGGATCGCGATCGATTTCAGCGGCTCGACCACACCGCTCGAGGCGCACGTCGACCTCCCGGATGCGTACCTGAACGATCTCGTCGATCTGGCATCCGGGATGGTGCCGTCGCTCTCGGCGATCGAGGACCCCGGCGAGGTGGACGGACGCGTCGCGGGCGTGATCGACGTGAAGGGGCCCGCCGCCGCTCCGTCGGGGACGGCTTCGCTGCAGTTCCGCGACCTCTCGCTTTGGGGCGAATCGTTCGATGCCGGCGAGGCGCGCCTGTCGCTGCACGGGCATGAGCCGCGGCTCCAGATCGAGGACCTGACGCTCCGCCATGGCGAGGCGGCCTTGCGCGTCTCGGGCCGGTTCGGGCCGCAGTGGCAGCTCGACCTGGACGCGCACACGGAAAAGTTCACGCTGGCCGATCTCGACAGGGCCGAGCGGGCCCACCTGTCGGGCCCGCTGCGATTGACCGCGCACGTCGGAGGCGTGGCGGAGCGCCCTCGCCTCGACGTCGCGCTCCAGTTCACCGAGGGGATGGCGGACGAGGCGGACCTGGGGGATGGCGAGCTGAAGCTCCGCATCGACGACAAGGCGATGACCTGGAACGCGACGGTCGGGACGCACAAGGTGAGCGGGCACGCGCGCCTCGAGGGAGACTTCCCTTACGCCTGCGAGGGAACGCTGCGGATACCCGATCTGCCGCAGTACGTCGATCTGCTCGCGCCCGACTTCGACATCGAGAGCGGCTCGCTGACGGCGGCGTTCGAGGTGCACGGGTCGCTGCTGCGCTTGCGGGACAGCGCCGGGACCATGACGCTGTCGCAGCTCCTCATCGTCCGCAGCGATCTGCCCTTCGAGAACGACGGGCCGGCGCAGGTCTCCTTCGGTCCGGAGGGAATCCGGACCGAGCGCCTCGCGCTGCGCGCGCCGTTCACCACCGCGCATCTCTCCGGCGGGCGCGGACGGGACGGCAAGCTCGATCTGAGGCTCGGCGCGAGCATCGACGGGCGGGTACTGCCCGGCCTGCTCGCGGACGTGGAGCACGCTTCGGGGACATACCTGGTCCAGGCGACGGTGGGCGGCACGTTGAAGAACCCCACCGTGCTCGGCAACATCCGCATCGAAGATGGCGCCGGCAGCCTGCGCGGCCTGCCCGTCGCCGCCCGGGCGCTGAACGGCAGCATCTCGTTCTCGCAGGACGCCCTGGTGATCGATTCCCTCTCGGGCAAGCTGAACAACGGCGAGGCGCGCGTCTCCGGCGGCATCGAGATGGAGCGGCTCGTTCCCAGGAAGATCGACATGTCCGCCCACGTGAGCGACGTGAACGTGCGCTTCCAGGAGAGCGTCGGCGCCATCGTCGACGGAGACCTGATGCTCCACGGACCGCCCTCCGAACCGATGCTGGGCGGCAACCTGACCCTCTCGCAGCTGAAGTACACGGAGGACGTGGACATCGAAAAGTCGCTGCTCGACTTTTCCCGGCGCCCGCCCGCGCCGAAGGTGCTCACCAAGAGCCCCATCGTCGTGCGATTCGACCTGGACGTGCACCTCTCCCGAGGGGTGCGGGTGGAGAACAACCTCGCCCGCACCGACCTGAAGGGCGACCTGAAGATCACCGGGACTTCCCGCTCCATCGGCCTGCTCGGCAGCGTGAACACCGTCCACGGCACCGCCACCTTCCGCGGGAACGAGTTCCAGATCGAGCAGGGCGTGCTCACCTTCACGGACCGGCAGCGCATCCGGCCCAGTTTCGATTTCCAGGCCAGCTCGCAGGTGAAGGAATACAAGGTGCGGCTCCATGCCTTCGGCACCCCGGGCGAGCCGCATGTCTCGCTCAGCTCCGAACCGGCGCTGGCGGAAGCGGACCTCGGCTTCCTCCTTACCTTCGGGTTCGTCTCCACCAACCTGCAGCAGAGCACGTTCTCCGCGGCGGACTCGGGCCTCGCCATCGGCATCGAAGCGCTGAACAAGGCGACCGGATTCTCCGCGGAAGTGCGCCGCTTCATCCCGAAGAACGCCATCCTCCGCGATCCGAACATCGACTTCCGCAGCGACTTCTCCGTGGCGACCAACCGCCTCGAGCCGATGGCGCGCTTCCAGTCGCACCTGATCAGCGAGCGTCTGGACCTGAGCGTCCTGCAAGGCCTGAGCACCCGCAGGTACCGGGGGGTGGTCAGCTACCAGCTCTCGGACGCGCTGTCGACCCGGCTCCAGCTGGACAACGAGCACATCACCAGCGGAATCGGCACCGATTTCGGTATCGATCTTCATTTCAAATGGGAGGGAGAGTAGTGCTCGCCGCGCTCCTCGCGCTCCTGCTCGCGCAGGGCCTTGCGCCGGAGCCGCCGCGGGTGGGAGAGATCGCCTACGAGGGCGCGGACGCCGAGTCCGTGCGCCCGCTGGTGGCTCTGCACCCTGGCCAGCCGCTCGACACGCGCGACGTGCGCGACGCGGTCCGCGCGCTCCACGCCAGCGCCCGGTTTTCGCGGGTGGCAGCTTATGCGGAGGCGATGGGCGATGGGCGGATCCGCATCGTCTTCGTGCTCACCGCGATCGAGCGACTTGCCTCGGTGACGTTTCCCGGGCACAGCGCGCTGGCCGAGAGCTTCCTCCTGCAGAACGCGAACCTCCAGGTCAACGCGGAGTTCCAGCCGGAGCAGGTGGGCGCGGCCGTCGAGGTCATCCGGGCGGCATACTTCCGGATCGGGTACCGGCACGCGCAAGTGACGCCGGTGCGAAAGGCGGCGCCCGGTGGAGTCGCGCTCGAGCTGCGCATCGAGGAAGGACCGGCCATGCGGATCTCCCAGGTCCGTTTCGAGGGCGACCTCGGGCTCGACCGCGATCAGTTGTCCGCCGCCTTCCGCCTCGACCCGGGCGACGTGCTGAACCTCGTCGATGTCGACGAGGCAGTCCGCCGCGTCCGCGAGCGGTATCGCCGGGCAGGGCGGCTGCGGGCGCGCGTCGATCCGGCGCGGATCGAGGAGCTCGGGATGCGCGACGCCCGCGTGGTCATCCCGGTCGCGGCAGGTCCCCTGGTCCGATTCCAGCTGCGCGGGAACCGGGCGTTTTCCGACGCGGTGCTCGCCGCGACCCTCGCGCCCGCGCTCGACTCGGAGGAGCCTCTCGACGCCCAGACCGCCCAGGAGATGGCGGGCCGGCTGCGCCGCTTCTACGTCGGCACCGGTTTCTTGCGCGCAAAGGTTGCGGAACGGCACATGCTCGCGCGCGACGGCGCCGAAGAGGTGGTGTTCAGCATCGAGGAAGGCCCTCAAGTGAGGGTCGAGCGCCTGATCTTCACCGGCAACCGGGCAATCCCGACGGGGCGGCTTCGAGAGCGCGTCCTGCTGCAGCTGCGCGACAACATCGTCCACGACCCCGCCTCAGGCGCGGATCCGGCCCTGGTCGAGCGGATTGGCGTGATGGGGACCATCCGCGGAGGGCACCCGCCGCGGACCACGGTGGAGGCAGACGCCGTATTCGATCCGCTGCTCTACGCCCGCGCTCTCAAGCAGATCGAGGATCTCTACAAGTCGCAGGGATACCTGTCGGCGCGCGCAGGGCCGCCGCGGCTGGACCCCATCGGCGGGAACCTCGCCCACATCGAGGTGACGATTCCGATCAAGGAAGGCGAGCAGACCCGCGTCGGCCGCATCCTGGTCGAGGGCGGCGGCGACGTGCCGCCGGCCGAGATCGATGCCGCCATCGTGCTGCGCAATGATCGCCCCTTCAGCTACCTGCAAGCGGAAGAGGGCCGCGCGGCGTTGACGCAGATCTTCACCCGGCGCGGACACCTCTACGCGCGCGTCGAGGACGAGGAGGAGTTCGAGGACACGCCGGACGGCGCGTCGCGAGTGGACGTCCGCTACCGCATCCAGCCCGGCCCGATCGTCCGCGTGGGCTACGTGGAGGTCATTGGTCACCGGCGCACGGTGGAGGGCCTCGTCATCGATCTGGTCGGGCTCAAGCAAGGCGACGTCCTGACGCCGGAGGCCATCGACAGGGCCCAGCAGGCCCTGCTGCGGACCGGACTGTTCTTCTCCGCCACGCTCACGCCCCGCAACCCCGACGTGCCCGAGGGAGAGAAGACCGTACAGGTGCAGCTCCGGGAACGGCCCACCCGGGACTTCCAGGCGAGCATCGGTTTCTCGCTTGCGGACGGACCGCGCGCCGCCGCGCAGTGGACGCAGGGCAACATCCTCGGCCGCAACCTGACCTTCACGGCAGTGGCGAAGGCGGACTTCCCCTTCACCCGCTTCCAGACCGAACGCTACTGCCCGCTGCCCACCTGTACCGACGTCTCGCAGTACGAGACGCGCATCAAGTATCCGGAAGGGATTCCCATCGAGCGCGTGATCGACCTCGGGCTCTCCGCGCCGCGCCTCTATCCGCTGACCAACGAGTTGCGCGCCGGCATCGATCTGATCCACGAGCGCGCCCTGCGGCCGTCGTACGACCTGACGAAGTTCTCGGCGCAGGCGAGCGTCGATCTCACGCGCCGGCAGCCGGTGACGGCCGGGATCGCCTACGAAGTCGGCTATCAGGACCTGCGCGTCGGGGTGCAGTCGATCGAGGACACGCTGAGCGGCCTCGACCAACGCATCCGCCGCCTGCCGGCAGGGACGATGCTGTTCGGGTCGCTGCGGCCGGTGGCGCTGGTCGACCTCCGCGACGATCCGGCCCGACCCCGCTCCGGCATCCTGCTGCAGGTCGGCGGCGACTACCAGCGGTCGTTCAGCGGCAGCGAGACGGTGGAGGCCGGCAGCGTCCACGTCAACCTCTTCAAGGTGCAGGGGCTCATGGCCGCATACCTGCCGCTTCCGTCCTTGGCGAGTATCGTGTTTTCCGCCCGCGCCGGGCGCGTCTTCCAACTCGATGACGCTTCGCTCACGCCGGGCGACCGCCGCTTCTATCTCGGCGGGGCGACCTCGCTGCGCGGCTTCCACGAGGACGGGCTGCAGCCGCAGGACCTGATCGACCAGTCGCACGCGCTGGTCCGGGCCTGCGAGGCGACCCTGAGCGATCTCGCCTGCACCGCCAAGGCACAGCTCCTCGCTGCGGGCGGGACCAGCGACGGAGGCGATCAATTCGTCGCCTTCACCACGGAGCTTCGGGTGCCGTTCACGCAGTCGTTCGAGCTGGCGGTGTTCTGGGACGCGGGCAACCTCTGGCGGACCCCCGTCAACCTCCTCGGGCGCGACGAGAACGGACGGCGGCTGCTGGTGCTGCGGCACGCGGTCGGAGGCGGGCTGCGCTGGCTCACGCCCATCGGTCGCATGTCGATCGATCTCGGCGTGAACGTCGCTCCCGATCAGCTCCTCGGCGAGCCCGCATACGCACCTTACTTCTCGATCGGAACGATTTGAGCCGTCGACGTCGACGTCCAGGCTGCTACTTTCCCGGCAGAGGTCCCCACGCCGGGTCGGCCGCGCCGGTCTTCTCGGACGTGACCTGCCGCTGATTCGACCCGTCCGGCTGGCTCATCCAGACCTGCCGCTTCCCGCTGCGCGTGGACGAGAACAACAGATACCGCCCGTTGGGCGCCCACGCCGGCTTCTCGTTCGTGCCCTGGTTCTGCGTCAGGCGCGTCACCTTCCCCGTATCCACCGCGACCGTGTAGAGGTCGAACACCCGGTGCTCGTCCCGGCCGGAGAACGCGATCAGATCTCCCTTCGGGCTCCAGGCCGGCTCCTGGTTGTAGTTGCCCTGGAACGTGATCCGGCGCACGTCCGAACCGTCCGCGGCCATCGTGTAGATCTGCGGCGTCCCCGCCCGCTCGGAGACGAAGGCGACGCGCTTGCCGTCGGGGCTCCAGGATGCGGAGATGTCGATCCCGCGCGCTTCCGTGATCCGGCGCGCGCCGCTGCCGTCGGCCTGGGCGACGTACACGTCCGTGTTGTCGTTCTGCGAGGCCGAGAAGAGCAGCCGCGATCCGTCCGGCGAGTACGACGCGCCGGTGGAGAAATCTCCCAGGCCGATGAGCGAGCGGACCTGCCGGGACGCGACGTCGACGGTGTACAGGTGCGCGCCTCCCCCTTCGCGGAAGCTGGTGAAGGCGATCATCCTCCCGTCGGGGCTCCAGGAGGGGAGCAGGTTGATGGAGGCGCCGGTGAGCGGCTGCACGCCGAACCCGTCCCAGTCGGAGACCATCACCTGCTTGCCGGTCTCGCTCTCGCGAACCCAGGCGATCCGAGTCTGGAACACTCCGGGTTCACGGGTGAAGAATCGCACGACGTCGTCGCCGAAGCGGTGCGCGGCGAGCCGCAGCGCCGGCCGGGGAGCGGTATACGTCCCGTGGAGCAGCTCCTGGCCGCGCGCGACGTCGTAGAGCCGCATCTCGCAGTTCACGTCGGGCGAGGCATCGCAGCTCGCTTTGATCAGCGCCTGCGCCCCGACCGTCACCCACTTCGAGTAGTCGATCCCCGTCATTCCCTCGTCCGGCGGCGCGAGGAACGAGGCGGGATCGAGCAGCCGGAACAGGCCGCTGCGCTCGAAGTCCTGGGCGAGCACCGCCTCGATCGCCGTCCCCGTCTCCTGCGACCCGAGCGGCTTCGCGATCGCCAGCGGCAGCGGCTGGATGCGGCCGCCGGAGAGATCGATCACCGGCCGGTCCACGGCCGCGAGCATCACTGCGAGGAGGAAGGCGAGATTCATGGCCGCTCACGGTCGGAAATTCAGGAGCACGCCGTTGTCGCGCAGCGAGCGGACCAGGTCCGCCGGGGGCGGCGGCAGCCGCGTCTTCTGGATGGCGAGCTCCAGCGCCTGATCGAAGAATCCGTTGCCGGACTTCTTCTGGAATTCATACCTGAGGATGCGGCCGTCGGGTCCGATCCAGGCGAGAACGGAGGCGGCGAGATAGAGCCGCTCCCGCTCGGAGATGACCGAAGGCACCACGTAGTGCTCGAGGATCGCGTCGTGCACCGCCGTGAAGTACGCATCGCCTTCCTCCGCCGTGGCGGCGGTGCCTTCCACGGAACCGGACGCCGATCCGGCCCGCTCCGGATCCGGCGGCTCTCGCGCCTCGGTGTCCGCCTTTCCCGCGGCGCGGGCCAGCGCCCGCTGCATCAGCTCGGAACGCGAAGGCTCGCGCTTGGGCGGCGCAGTCGAAGGAGCGGCGGCGGTCGAAGGGACCGGAACCGGGCGCGACGCCGCGCTCGGCGGCGGCGATTCCTTGCGGGGAAGAAGCCGCGGATCGCGCGGCCGGCCCAGCGCGACCAGGTGCGCGATGATCGGCTTTCGCGGGGGCGGCCGCCGGTCGAACAGCCGGGGCAGCACGAACGCGGCGGCGAACACGCCGACGTGCAGCGCGATGGCGAGGGCGACTGCGGGCAGCGCCGGCATGCGGCCCCGGGGCGCGAGCAGGCTCGGGGGTGCGCTGCCGATCAAGGCCGCCTCAGCTCCCGGTCGGGTTCGGTGATCATGCCGAGCGATTCGACCCCGGCGCGGCGGGCAACCGCCATGATCTCGACGACCTGCCCGTAGGGAAGCGATCGATCCGCGTGCAGGTAGAGCTCCTTCTCCTTCTGGATCCGCGCGTTGCTCGAGAGCTTCTTCTCCAGATCGGCGGGCGGGATCTCGGTGTTGCCGAGGAACAGGCGCCGGTCGCGGGTGATGGTCAGGACCAGCTTCTCCTCCTGGTGCTCCATCTGTTGGGCCGAGGCGCGCGGGAGATCCACCTTCACCCCGCTCTGGATCAGTGGAGCGGTGACCATGAAGATGATCAGGAGCACCAACATGACGTCGACGAGCGGCGTCACGTTGATGTCGGTCATCGCGCGCCGCGGACCGCTCTCTGCCGAGCCGAATGCCATCAGGCGGCCTTCTTGAAGATGTGGCGCTTGATGATGTTGAGGAAATCGGCGCTGAAGTTGCGCATCTCGTTGTCCAGCACCCGGATGCGGGAGTTGAAGGCGTTGTACGCGACCAGCGCGGGGATGGCGGCGAAGAGGCCGACGGCGGTGGCGATCAGCGCTTCGCTGATCGGTCGCGCCACGGTGGCCAGGTTCGCGTTTCCGGCCGCGTAGATGTCGCGGAAGGCGCCCATGATGCCCCAGACGGTTCCGAAGAGGCCCACGAACGGCGCCGCCGCGGCGGTCGTTCCCAGGAAGGGAATGCTCTGCTCGAGGGTGGTCAGCTCGGCGTTGGCGGCCCGCGCCAGGGCGCGTTCGACGTTCTCGAATCCGCCCAGCTGATCGTGCAGCGAACCTTCCTCGGACGCGGGCTCTGCCTGCGTCACCTTGGACAGCTCGACGTAGCCGGCCCGGAAGACCTGCGCGACCGGGCTGACCGGCATCTGCTCGCTGGCGGTGTAGATCGAATCCAGGCGCTTGCTCCGCCAGAACGTCTCCAGGAACTGCAGGCTCTCCGCCTGCGCGCGTCTCAGATGAAGCAGCTTGCGGAAGATGATGGTCCAGCTGGCGAGCGAGGAGAGCACGAGGATGATCAGCACGCCGCTGACCACCGGGCCGCCGTGGGTGACCATCTCCACGTAGTTGAGGCTGGTGCCGTTCATGGCGGGCGCGTTT
>MNFJ01000044.1 GCA_001918155.1 Deltaproteobacteria bacterium 13_1_40CM_4_68_19 | reverse complement strand
CCACCTGGATCAGTTCAGGCCGTCTTCACCGTCGGCCAGGTCTGATCGATCCAGGTATACGTCGAGGTCGGCTCGCCCTTCGGCCACCCCGGGGGCGCAGTGATGTTCCGGATGGGGATGGTGATGATCCGCGTGGGATCGAGGATGGGGAACGGATACTCCGGCACCTGCTTGCTGAAGCCGGTGATCGCGTCCTTGTAGCCCTGGTGGTTGTCCGGGCGGATGTACACGTATCCTCCCGGTCCGGGGATCATCATGCCCTCGAGCTGGCTGATGATGGCGTCGTCGTCGGGCCAGCCGCCCATCAACTTGTTCGCTTTTTCCACCGCCGTCTTCAGCGCGTAGGTCGCGGTGTACGCCCCTTCGGCCTGGAAGTTCGGGTACTCGTTGAACTTGGCGTGGTACTTCTCGACGAACGTCTTGTTGAGCGGCCAGCGATTCCCGCCCGGATAGGTGAAGTGGTAGTTCGAGTGTACGCCGCTGAGCACGCCGTCGGGATGGTCCTTCCCGATCGACTGCGGCGCGGAGCCGAGCGCCAGCGTAGTGGCGACCTTCATCTTGTTGAAGAGCCCGTGCTGCAGCGCCTGCTTGTAGAAGGCCACGTAGTCGCCGCCCCAGAGCGAGGTCACGAGCAGGTCCGGCTTGGCCCCCAGCGTCTTGGTGATGTGCGGCGTGAAGTCGGTGGAGAAGAGCTTCGGCCACGCCTCCGAGACGTTGTCCGCCTTGGGCAGGACCTTCTTGGTGACGATGCTGAAGTGGTCGAAGCAGTTGCGGCCGTAGGAGTAGTCGGGATGGATGTGTGCGACCTTCTTGATCTCGGGCCAGGTCATGGCCACACCCAGGGCGCATGTCGATCCGTCGGCCGACTGGATGTTGGTGATGCGGAAGATGTAGCGCGGGTTGGGGACGGCCTTGTCGAAGAGGAAGTCGGTGCAGCCATCGACGAAGATGGTGAGCAGCTTCAGCTCCTCCGCCACGGGACCCAGCGCGGGCGTATTGCCGCTGGAGGTGATCCCCATGAACATGTCGATCTTCTCGGAGAGCTTGAGGCGGCGCATCTCCTTGGTGTTGGCGTCGGTCCCGGCCGCCTCGTCGGCTTTGAGGATCTCGATCTTCCTCTTGCCGAGGAGGCCGCCCTTCTCGTTGATCTCGTCGGCGGCCAGCAGATTGCCCTTGTACATCGGCTCGCCGAGGACCGCGCCGGCGCCGGTGAAGAACGTCATGTGGCCGATCTTGAACGGTTTGTCTGGAATGGTGCCCTTCGGCTTCTCCTGTGCGTGGGCCATTCCGGCGCCCAGACCTGCCATCGAGCCTCCGATGGCCGCCACTGCAGTAACCCCGATCTGAGAAAGGAAATCCCGCCGCGTCGGTCGATCTGACATGTTGAGCCCCACTCGTATCGCTGGAGATTGCGACTGGAATCGGCAGGGGGCGCTAGCACACCGCCGACGCAAAAGTCAAACGTAGCGGTTGTCGATTGCCACCGTGGTCACGTATCCTGCAACGTTCGCAAAAAAGGACTATCGGATGGCTCGGACGGCACTGGGGGCAATCGCGCAGACGCTCCGCGGAATCGGGGTCGGCCTCCGGTCAGGCAAGCGCGTGGTGTTTGCCGTGACCGCAGCGGTGTTCGCCTTCAACCTGGTTGCGCCGGTCGCCATCCTCTCGCTCGCGCGCAGGCCGCCGGACTTCTTCACCTTCAACCCCTGGCTGTCGAGATTGCCCGAGTACCTCGCGTCCGAAGAGCCGCTCGCGAAGAAGCTCTCCTTCCTCTCCCAGATGGCCATCGCCTGGGTGAGCGCGGACAACAAGGTCGAGGGCATCGACTGGGGATTCATCGTCGACGTCCCGACGCTGGCGCGGATCGTCCTCGCTTCCCTGGTCTTCGGTGCGTACTTCGCGCTCTGGTCCTACCGGCGGCGGCAGGGCGAAGGCCTGAAGGTGGCGCGCCCGGCGGGCGTCGCCGGCGCGGTGACGAGCGTGTTCGGTCTCACCACCGGCCCCTGCACGCTGGCCGGCTGCGGCGTTCCCGTCCTCCCCGTCGTCGGGCTTGCCTTCACCGGCCTTTCCACCGCGACCCTCACGATGCTGACGATGCTGTCGCGACTCAGTTTCGTGGTCATCCTCTCGCTGATGGGCCTTGCCGTCGTCTGGTTCGGATGGCGCATCGGGCAGCCACCCGGCGAAGGCGCGTTGCGCTCTTCCTGAGGAGGATCCATGGCCCTCGAATACGCGTTCGAGCTCGCTTCCTCGAGCATCCGGTTCGGCCGCGGCGTGACGCGCGAGATCGGCATGGACCTCGCGGAGATGAACGCAAAGCGGGTGATGGTCCTCACCGATCCGAATCTGGCGAAGCTCTCGCCGGTCGCGACCGTGCTCGAGAGCTTGCGCGACAACCGGATCTCCTGCTCGCTCTTCGACCGCGTCCACGTCGAGCCCACCGACGTGTCCTTCCGCGACGCGATCGATTTCGCGACCGAGGGTGACTTCGACGCCCTCGTTGCGGTCGGCGGCGGATCGACGATCGACACCGCCAAGGCTGCGAACCTCTACTCGACCTATCCGGCGGACTTTCTCGACTACGTCAACGCGCCCATCGGCAAAGGCAAGCCGGTTCCCGGGCCGCTCAAGCCGCTGATCGCGGTGCCGACCACCGCCGGGACGGGCAGCGAGACCACCGGGGTGGCGATCTTCGACTACACGCCGCTGCACGCAAAGACCGGCATCGCCCACCGGCGGATGAAGCCGCTGCTCGGAATCCTCGATCCGGAGAACACCCGATCGATGCCAGCCCAGGTCGCGGCGACCAGCGGGTTCGACGTCCTCAGCCACGCGATCGAGTCGTACACCGCGCTGCCGTTCCACCGCCGTCCCCGGCCGGAACGGCCCGTGCTGCGGCCGGCGTACCAGGGTTCGAATCCGATCAGCGACGTCTGGTCCCTGGAAGCGCTGCGCTGGGTATCGAAGTATTTCGTGCGGGCGGTGGAGGATCCCGACGATCTCGAGGCGCGCGAGAAGATGCAGCTTGCCGCCTCCTATGCCGGAGTCGGATTCGGCAACGCGGGCGTGCATCTTCCGCACGGGATGTCCTATCCGGTCTCGGGAATGGTGCGCGACTTCCGGCCGGAAGGCTTTCCGGGGGACCATCCGATCGTGCCGCACGGCATGTCGGTCATCCTCAACGCGCCGGCGGTGTTCCGCTTCACGGCCGAGGCCTGTCCCGATCGGCACCTGGTCGCCGCGGAGATCCTCGGAGCGGACGTTTCGCGGGCCAAGCCCCAGGACGCCGGCAAGATCCTCTCGGACCGCCTGGTGGCGATCATGCAGCGGCTGAGAGTGCCGAACGGACTCCGCTCGGTCGGCTACGGCAAGTCCGACATCCCGGCGCTCGTCCAGGGCACGCTGCCGCAGGCGCGCGTGACCAAGCTGTCGCCCCGCCCGGTGACCGAGTCCGATCTTGCCCATCTCTTCGAAGAGGCCCTGGAAGGCTGGTGAGACCGTGGGAATGAGGGTCCGGGCGGCGGTGGTGCAGGCGGCGCCGGCGGCGTTCGATCGCGCGCGAACGCTGGACAAGCTGGACCGGCTGGTCGCGGAAGCGGCCCGGGCGGGGGCGGAGATCGCGGTGTTCCCCGAGGCGTTCGTGTCGGGGTATCCGAAGGGGCTGGACTTCGGCGCGGTGGTGGGCAGGCGCACGCGCGAAGGCCGCGATCAATTCCGCCGGTACTTGGAGGCTGCCGTCGAGGTGCCCGGCCCCGACGTCGATCGGATGGCGAAACTCGCGCGCGAGCACCGGCTGCATCTGGTGGTGGGCGTGATCGAGCGCGACGGCGGGACGCTGTACTGCAGCGTGCTCTTCTTCGCCGACGACGGCGCGTTCCTCGGCAAGCACCGCAAGCTGATGCCGACGGCGGCCGAACGGCTGGTCTGGGGCTTCGGCGACGGTTCGACGCTTCCGGTGCTCGACACGCGGCTCGGTCGCGTCGGCGCGGTCATCTGCTGGGAGAACTACATGCCCCTGCTGCGGATGGCGATGTACTCGAAAGGAGTGCAGCTCTATTGCGCGCCGACGGCGGACGATCGCGAGACGTGGCTGCCGACCATGCGCCACATCGCCCTCGAAGGCCGCTGTTTCGTGCTCAGCGCCTGCCAGGTCTTGCGGCGCTCCGACATGCCGGCGGACATCCCCAATGCGCTGGGCGATGCTCCCCAGACGCTGCTGATGCGCGGGGGCAGCTGCATCATCGACCCGGCCGGAAAGGTCCTCGCTGGGCCTGCCTTCGAGGAGGAGGCGATCCTCTCCGCGGAGCTCGATCTCGACGAGATCGCGCGCGGCAAGTACGATCTCGACGTGGTGGGACACTACGCGCGCCCGGACGTCTTCCAGCTCTCGGTCAACGAGCGCCCCCTGAAGCCGGTGGTGCCCGAGCGATGAACAGGCCGGCATTCGATACGGGGGCACCGGTCGCGGCGAGGCGCGCCGGCGACTTCGAAGTGATGTCGCTGGTCGGGTTCGCCCACGGCACCTCGCACTTCTTCCACCTGGTGATCCCGTCGCTCTTTCCCTGGCTGATGGCCGAGTTCGGCCTCAGCTTCACTCGCGCCGGGACGCTCACCACCGCCTTCTTCATCGTCTCCGGCGTCGGTCAGGCGCTGGCCGGATTCGCGGTCGATCGGTACGGAGCGCAGCGCGTCCTCTCCGCGGGGATCGCGCTTCTGACGCTCTCCGCGCTCACCCTGAGCGCGGCCAGCAGCTACCCGGCCCTGCTCGCCGCGGCCGTGCTCGCCGGCGCGGGGAACGCCGTGTTCCATCCCGCCGACTTCACCGTTCTCAACCGCAGCGTCTCGCCGGCCAGGCTGGCACACGCCTTCTCGGCGCATGGCGTCGCCGGAAACATCGGCTGGGCGGCCGCGCCGGTGTGCATGGCCGGAATTGCCACGGCCGCCGGCTGGCGCTTCGCCGCGGCGTCGGCCGCGTCGCTCGGCGTCGTGGCGCTGGGCTGCGTGGTGCTCTTGCGCGGGAGCCTCGCGGTACCGGCGTCGACCCACTCCCACGCCGCCGCGGATGCGCCCGCCGCCAGCTCGCCGTTTGCCTTCCTGCGGGTGGGTGCGGTGTGGATGTGCTTCATCTTCTTTTTCGCCTCGATGATGGGCCTGAGCGGCCTGCAGAACTTCGCTCCCTCGGTGCTGAACCACGTCTACGGACTGCCGCTCACGGCCGCCGCTTCCGCGCTCACGGTCTTCCTCCTCGGCGGCGCGATGGGCATCGCCGCCGGCGGATTCCTCGCCGCGCGGTTCGAGGCGCATGAGCGGGTGGTGGCGGTGCTCCTGGTTTCGGCGGCGCTCCTGGCGTTGGCGCTGGCGTCCGGAGCCGTGCCGCCCACCGCCGTGACGCCAGTCATGGCGGTGTTCGGTTTCTTCACCGGGACGGCCACGCCGTCGCGCGACCTCCTCGTCCGGCGAGCGGCCATGGAGCGGTTCGGCCAGCGCTCGTTCGGCCGCATCTACGGATTCGTCTACTCCGGCCTCGACGCCGGCCTGTCGGTCGCTCCCGTCCTCCTCGGCCCGCTGCTCGACCGCGGAATGTTTTCCGCCGTCTTGTACGCCGTGGCGTTGTTCCAGGGCCTGGCGGTCCTTGCGGCACTGCGGGTCGGTCACGCGCGCGTGGAGACGGCGGCGGCGCGGGCGCTACAGTCCTGAAGCAGCGGCGGCGAGCATCCGGTATCCTCGATCCCGATGCGCACGGTCCGCACGATGTGTCCGATGAACTGCCATCCGACGCTGTGCGGAATGCTCGTCGACGTCGAGGACGGCAAGGTCGCAGCCGTCCATGGCGATCCCGACAATCCCGACAGCCGCGGTTTTCTCTGCATCCGCGGCCATGCGGCGCGCGAGATCATCGGCAATCCGCAGCGGCTGCTTCATCCCCTGCGCCGGTCACCGCGAAGCGGGGCGTGGCAGCGGACGACCTGGGAGGACGCGCTCGACGCCATCGCCGAGCGGGCGCGGGCCGTGGGGCCAAGGGCCGTCGGCGCCTGGTCCGGGCACGGGTTCTTCGCCAACGACTACGGCACGCGGCTCTCCTCCGAGCTGCTCCGGCGATTCGCGAATCTGTACGGATGCCAGTGGTGGAACCCGAACATGATCTGCTGGGGCCTCGGCGCTTTCGGGCTCGGTCTGACGGGCGTGCTCGAGGCAAGCACAAAGGAGGACATGGGGGCCCACTCGGCGCTGATCCTGCTCTGGGGCGCGAATCTCGCGAGCCAGCCGAACACCGGGCGGCAGCTGGCGGCGGCGAAACGGCGCGGCGCCTACGTCGTCACCATCGACGTGCGGCGCACCGAGGCCGCGGCGCAGTCGCACGAAACGATCCTGCTGCGGCCGGGGACGGACGCCGCCCTGGCGCTCGGCATGATGCACGTGATCGTCTCGGAGCGGCTCCATGACGCGGCGTTCGTCGCGCGCCATACCGTCGGCTTCGATGCGCTCGCCGCCCATCTCGCCAGACACGACCTCGCCTGGGCATCGGCCGCGACCGGCCTGGACGCCGAGCAGATCGCCGCCCTCGCGCGCCGCTACGCGGCGACGAAACCGGCGATGATCCTCCTCGGCGGCAGCTCCATGCACAAGGGCGCCGAGGGCTGGCAAGGGGCCCGCGCCGTCGCGTGTCTGCCGGCCCTCACCGGCAACCTCGGCGTCCCTGGTGCCGGACTGGGGCCGCGCCACGGCGCCTCCTCGCACGGACAAGGTCTCGCCAGCATCGCGGCGCGCGACCGGCGCCCTCCCGGCGACGAGGTGCCGAGCCAGATGTCGCGGATCACGGAGGCGCTCGAGGACGGCCGGGTCCGCGTGCTCCTCCTCTTCGGCACCGACATGGTCTCGTCGTTCGCCGACGCCGGCCGCGTCGCCGCAGCGCTCGAGCGCCTCGACCTGATCGCGACCTACGACCTGTTCCTGCACGATACGGCGCGCCGCCATGCGGACCTCGTCCTGCCTGCGACGTCGTGGCTCGAGAGCACGGGATGCAAGAGCACCAACACCCATCTCTATCTGATGCCGAAGGTGCTCGAGCCGCCGGGCGAGGCACGGCCGGCGGTCTGGGTGCTGCGCGAGCTGGCCCGACGCCTCGACGTGGACGATTTCTTTCCCTGGGCCGAGGACACGGGAGCGCTCGATGCGCTGCTCGACCACCCGTCCACGGGTCACGCGACCGCGGCCGCGCTCGCCGCCGAGGGCGGCATCCGCGCGCTGCGCATCTCGCACGTCGCATATCCAGATCTCGCGTTCCACACTCCGTCGGGGAAGGTGGAGCTCCTCTCCGAACGGGCCGCAAGTCTCGGCCTTCCGGCCTTGCCGGTGTTCGAGCCCGCGCCTGTCGCGGCCTACCCGCTCGCGCTGCGCACGGGGCGCACGCTCGCGCACTTCCACGGCTTCTACGACCACGGCCGCGCGCTGCCGACGCTCGCCGCCGCCGATCCCGGGCCGCGACTGTGGATCTCGCCCGCGGACGCCGCGGAGCGCGCGCTGAGAGAAGGCGACGAGATCCGCATCTTCAACGAGCGCGGCGAGATGCCGGCGCGAGCGTTCGTCACGGATCGCATCCCGGCCGGCACCGTCTGGATCCATGACGGATGGACCGGGCTCAACACGCTCACGTCGGGTGCCCCGCTGCTGCCGGATGCCGCCGTCGATCTGTTCACGTTCTCTGGCGGCCAGGCCGAATTCGAGGCCCGCGTCGACGTTGCGCGGATGCGCACCTGAACCTCAGAGGGCGACGCCGAGATAGCGCTGCAGCCAGGCGAGCGTGCGGTCCCAGGCGAGCGCCGCCGCCTTCGGGTCGTGGACCGCCTTGCGATCCTCGTTCATGAACGCGTGGTGCGCCTGGTAACGGTAGAACTCGTACTTCCTTCCCGCGTCCTTCAGCTGCGTCTCGAACGCGTCCACCTTCTCCGGCGTGACCGAGTGGTCCTCGCTCGCGAAGTGTCCCTGCAGCGGGACCCGCACGTCCTTGCCGGACACCACGTTGGCGGGCGGCAAGCCATAGAAGGAGACCGCGGTGTCGAGCTCGCGAATCCGCGCGGCGCCGATCACGGCCACCGCGCCGCCCATGCAGAATCCCATCAGTCCGACCTTGGACGCGCTCTTCTTCAAGTGGACGACGGCGCCGCGCACCACGTCCTCGACCGCGGCCTTGAAATCCAGGGACGACACCGCGGCGCTGGCGGCGGCCTCGTCGTGATAAGGGATCACCTTGCCGCCGTAGAGATCGGGCGCGAGCGCCGTGAACCCCATCCGCGCCAGCCGATCGCACACGGCCTTGATCTGCCCTTGCACACCCCACCACTCCTGGATCACGACGACTGCGGGACCCTTCGCATGGCCCGGCTGCGAGAAGTAGCCCTGCACCGTGCCGCCGCGCATCCCCGGAAACGACGTCATCGCGCCCATGGTGCCTCCAGCGTAACCTCTCTGATGCACAACGCGTTGCGTTCCGTCCGGGACGAGTTGGAAAGCGGTCCTCCCCCATTGCCATCGCGTTCAAACCGGGGATGATCCCCCGCCATGAAGCAGCTCAAGAGCCGAACGGAGGTGGCTTTCGGCTGTGCCGTCCTTTTCGCCGCGTACTTCGTCACCGCGCGGCTGGGGCTGCTCCTAGGCGCCGTGGCCGGCTTCGCCACGCTGGTCTGGCCACCGACGGGCATTGCGCTCGCCGCTCTGTGGCTCTTTGGCTCCCGCCTCTGGCCGGGCGTGTTCGCCGGGGCCCTTTGTGTCAACCTCGTCGTCGGCGCGCCGCTTCCGGCAGCACTCGGCATCGCTACAGGCAACACGCTGGAGGCGGTCGCCGGCGTGTGGGTGCTGTCCCGGGTCGGCTTCCAGACGCAGCTCGATCGCGTCGACGACGTCGTTGCGCTGATCATCGGGCCCGCGATCTGCAGCACCGCGCTGAGCGCATCGATCGGCGTGGCGAGCCTGCGCCTCGCTCGCATCGTCTCTTCCAGCGCAACCGTACCGGCGCTGCGAGCCTGGTGGATCGGCGACATGGTCGGCGACCTGGTGGTGGCGCCACTGCTCTTCGTCTTCCTCGGGCGGCAGCCGTTGCGAGGGCGCAGGTGGATTCGCGCCGAAGTGCTGCTTCTCGCCTGCGCACTCATCGCTCTCGGCTTGCTCGTCTTCGGAAACGCATTCGGAGGTTCCATCAGCCTGCGGCGGCACCCGTACATGCTTTTCCCACTGCTGGCGTGGGCGGCACTCCGGTTCGGGCAATACGGCGCGGTGAGTTCCGTGTTCCTCGTTTGCGGCATCGCCGTCACGGGCGCGGCCATGGGCTTCGGGCCGTTCGCGCGTCCGATCCTCGCCGAGTCGCTCCTCGACCTGCAGGCTTTCATGAGCGTGGTCGCGGGAACCACGCTGGTGCTCAGCGCAGCCATCGCCGAGCGAAACCGCGCCGTGGTGGCGCGCGACGAATTCCTCTCCATTGCCTCGCACGAGCTGCGGACGCCGTTCACTGCCCTGTCGCTTCAAGTCCAGGCCTTGATCCGCCGGCTGCGGCGCTCCGAAGGGATCCCGAGCCGCGACGAGTTGTTGGTGGATCTCGAGTCGGCGAATCGGCTGCTCGCGCGCGTGGCGAGGATGCTCGACGAGCTGCTGGAGGTCTCGCGGGTTGCGGCAGGCCGGTTCCAGCTGCAGCGCGAGGAGATGGACCTGGCGCAGTCGGTGCGGGAGAGCCTCGCCCGTTTCGAGAAACAACTCACGAGCGCGGGGTGCCCTGTGGAGCTGCGCCTCGAAGGGAAAGTCACCGGCCACTGGGATCCGGTCCGCCTCGATCAGGTCATCGACAACTTGATCAGCAACGCGGCCAAATACGGGGCCGGCAAGCCGGTCGAAGTCTGGCTGAACGACCGCGGTGAGCGCGTCGTGCTCGGGATTCGGGACTACGGCATCGGCATCGCTCCGGCGGACCAGTCGCGCGTGTTCGGGCAGTTCGAGCGCGCCGTTTCGCGCCGCCGATTCGGTGGCTTCGGCCTGGGACTCTGGATCACTCGCCGGGTCGTCGAAGCGCACGGGGGGACGATCAGCCTGACCAGCAAGCCAGGCCAGGGCTCGACCTTCACGGTCGAGCTGCCCCGTTAGGCGCTCCCGCAGCGCGCGATGTCCAGATCCACGCGGCGCCGCGCAGCCTCGTCGGCGCCCTCCGACTCGCGCAACACCCAATGCATCAGCAGATCGGGGAGCTCCAGCCCGAGCACCTCCACGCTGGAGGCGTCGCCGACGACGCGCCGCTCGGTCGAGAAGCGGCGCGACCAGGCGCGCACGGAGAAGAAGTCGCGACGGCGCTCTGCCCAGTCGAGGAGCGCGCTCGCGGCGATGTGGTGCGTCACCGTGGGCTCCGGACCGCCGGCGCCCTCGCGCAGCGGCACTTCCGCGGCCCGGAAATCGAGCGAGAATTGGAGCGCGCCATCGGGCAGCAAGGCGGTGAGCCCGTAGACAGCGCCCGCGCGCCGGAATCGCCACGGCACGGAGAGAGGCTGCTGCGCCGCGCGCGCCCACTCCGCGAGTGCGTGAGCGATGCGGACCACCCCTTCGCGCAGCTCCGCCTCGCTGCGCCCATCGGGGTTCGGATCGTGCAGCGCCGGAACCGGGGAGGTGGGGTCGAAGCGCAGCTCATCGTCGGACCCGCCGAGACAGCGCACGAACGGGGACGCACCGCGTACGATCCGCGCCTCGCCGTGCGACATGTCGAGGACGTCGCCCGGATCCATCGCTTCGGCGCGCTGCCCCGGCGAGACGCGTCCCAGATCCGCGAGGAACGCCCGCCGCGACACCGGAAAGAGGAACCGGTTCAGCCAGGCATGCTCGCCGCAAAACCGGAAACCCGCGGACCCAGGCACGACCAGGCCGGCCCCCAGCATCGCGGCGGTCTCCAGATTTCGCGCATGCTCCTGCCAGGGGAATTCGGCCGCTCGGCGCTCGAAATAGTCGAAGTTCTGGCTCGCGTAACGGGCGAAGTGCGCCGCGAGTGCGAACCGGGTCCGCACGTCCTGCGCGGTTTCGCGCGAGACCGCGGTGTCCACCTGGTCGAAGATCGCGCCCTCGGAATCGGCGAATACCAACCCCACCTCGCGCACCGGCTCTTCCGAGCGGGTGGGAAGGACCTGCGTCTCGTAGAAGCTGAGCGGCCGCCCTGGATCGAGCGGCTGCAGCTTCCTGAAGCCCAGCCGTTCCAGCGCGTAGGCGATGAGGGGGTCGCGCGGCAGGAGAACGGCGGCATCGCGCGCGAGGATGGCGAGCGATCGGATGTCGAAATGATCGGGGTGCCGGTGCGAGATCACCACGAAGTCGGGCGCCGGCAGGGCGTCGAGATCGACGCTCCGCTCCGGCCAGGACGACACCGCGCCGCCCTCGAAGGGATCGCGCAGCACCGGATCGACGAGGAACGAAGCCTCGCCGGCCTCGACGTACAGAGTGGCGTGACCGATCAGCGTGACCCGCACGGCAGCGCCTCCGCCGTGGACCGCGCGACGGTACCACGCTCGGGTAGACGCGGTGCGTTGTGCCCTCTCCGATTAACTTGACTATTTGGTACGTTTTTCTTATTAGCGCGCCATGAGGCTGAGTGCGCAGGAGGAATACGGGCTCCGCTGCTTGCTCCAGGTCGCTCGCGAACCGGAGGGGGCGTTGACCACTCCCCAGCTCGCCGAGCGGGAGGGCCTCGGGGCGGCCCACGTCCACAAGCTCATGCGGCTGCTGCGCCGCGGAGGGCTGGTGAAGAGCGTGCGCGGCCGCAACGGCGGCTATCAGCTCGCCCGGCCGGCGGAACAGATCAGCGTCGGCTCGGTGCTCTCCGCTCTCGGGGGCAATCTCTACTCCACGGACTTCTGCGGCCAGCACAAGGGCGTCGAGCGCGTGTGCGTGCGCAACAGCGACTGCGCCATCCGCTCGGTCTGGATCGCCATCGATCAGGCCGTCCAGAACGCCCTGGGCAAGACGAGGCTCAGCGACCTCTTGCGCAGCGAGCCCGAGATGGACGTCTGGATCCACTCCCAGCCCGGGCTCTTTCCCTTGAGGACGCTGTCGTGAGCGCTCCCGCCACCATCCAGGAGCTGACCTCCCGCCAGTACAAGTACGGCTTCGTCACCGACATCGAGGCCGATGCCGTTCCGCGCGGGTTGAACGAGGAGATCGTCCGGCTCATCTCCGCGAAGAAGAACGAGCCCGCTTTCATGCTCGACTGGCGCCTGCGCGCCTTCCGGCACTGGCTGACGATGAAGGAGCCGCGCTGGCAGAACGTCCGCTATCCGCCCATCGACTACCAGGACATCGTCTATTACTCCGCGCCGAAGCCGAAGGGGGCGGGCCCGAAAAGCCTCGACGAGGTCGATCCCGAGCTGCGCCAGACCTTCGACAAGCTCGGTATTCCGCTCGTCGAGCAGCAGAGGCTGGCCGGCGTCGCCGTGGACGCCGTCTTCGACAGCGTCTCGGTCGCCACCACCTTCAAGGAAAGGCTGGCGAAGGCCGGCGTCATCTTCTGCTCCTTCTCGGAGGCGGTGCAGAAGCACCCCGAGCTGGTGCAGAAGTACCTCGGGTCGGTGGTCCCCTACTCGGACAACTT
>MNFJ01000053.1 GCA_001918155.1 Deltaproteobacteria bacterium 13_1_40CM_4_68_19 | reverse complement strand
GCGAATCGCAAAGGGATGCTCGCCGACGTGCTCGAGCCGCTCGCGGCGGCGGGGGCAAACCTGCGCGTGGTGATGGGGTATCGCCATACGGGAGAGCTGGAGCGCGCTACGGTGGAGGTGTTTCCCGTCGAAGGCGCCGCGGTCGAGGCAGTTGCGCGCAAGGCGGGATTCGCGCCCTCGGAGACGGCATGCATCCTGGTGGAAGGCACGGATCGCAAGGGGCTCGGCGCGCAGATCTCGCGCTCGCTGTCCGACGCGGGAATCAGCATGGCCTTCCTCATGGAGGAGACGGTCGGCCGGAGGTTCTCGGCGGTGATCGGGTTCGCGAGCCGTGAGGATGCCGCGACGGCGGCGAAAACCATCCAGGGGTTGCCGCGGTCGGCGCGAAAGTAGCCCGGCGCCAGCATCGACATCATTTCAGGTTCATCCGCGCGAGCAGCGCCTGGAAGCGCGGCTCCGACCGCATGGGATCCCAGAACGGACTCGCCCCCAGGGTGCGCGTCGACTGGTCTCGCTCCTCGATGCCCTTCTCCAGCCAGGCGAATGCCACATCTTTTTCGCCAAGGGCGAAGTGGCTGCGAACCAATATGGCCCGCGGGATTGGCTCAGTTGCAAACCGGCTTTCTACCGCGACGAGCAGACGCCGTGCTCCCTCCCGGTCGCCCGAAAGGGCCAGCAGTTCCGCGCGAACGCCCGTCAGCGCATTGGAGGGATTGTTCGCCTGATCGAGTGCAGCGAACGCCTCCGCAAGCATCCCGCGTCGCTCGTAGGAGTAGGCGAGCCACGCCCGGGCCATGCCCCACGTCCGATCGAGCTCGAGAGTCTTCAGCGCCTGCTCGGTGGCCCGTTCATAGTCGCGCTGATGATAGAAGAATGTTGCCATCACCGTGTTGACGATGACCGAGGTCGGGTCGAGCTCGAGCGCTCGCTCAGCCTCCGCCATGGCGTCGGCGGTTCGCCCCAGCGCGTCGAGATGCAGGGCATACCAGTGATGGCCGGTCGCGTACCCAGGCTTCAGCTCGAGGGCGCGCTTGAATTCGCGCTCGCTCGTCGTCCAATCGTAGTCGCGCTCGATGATCGAGGCGAGTGAGATGTGCGCTTCGGCAAGACTGTCATCGAGCTCGAGCGCCTTGAGCGCGTGCGTCTTGGCCCTGGGCAACGCATCCACCGCACGCGCGCCGCCGTAATCGATGGAGAGATTGTAGCAGTCGGCGAGTCCGGCGTGTGCCAGCGCATAGGTCGGGTCGGCCGCGATCGCCTGCTCGAACAGCGCCGCGGCCTTGGCCAGACCTTCCTTGTTGCGTCGGTTCCAGAAGAAACGCCCTCGCAGGTACAGGTCGTGCGCCTTCGCATTGGCTGTCGACTGGGCGACCAGGCGCGGCCGAGCGATGAGTTTCGGCTTCAACGCGTCGACGATGGCGCGCGCCAGCTCGTCTTCGACGGCAAAAACGTTCTTCAGCTCGCGGTCGTAGATCCTCGACCAGAGATGATACCCGTCCAGGGCGCCGATCAGCTGGGCGGAAACACGCAACTGATTGCCGTCCCGGCGTACGCTCCCTTCGAGCACCGTCGCGACGTTGAGCTCCTCGCCGATCTTGCGGACGTTGACGTCCTTTCCTTTGAAGGAGAAGGCCGAGGTCCGCGCGACGACCCGCAGGCCCTCGACGTTTGCTAGCGCGTTGATGATCTCCTCCGTGATGCCGTCGGAGAAGTATTCGTTCTCCTTGTCCCCGGTCAGGTTCACGAACGGCAATACCGCGATGGAAGGCGTTTGCGCCGTGGCGGGCGTGCTTTTCGATCCGCCGCGAACGACGAAATACCAGAGCACTCCCGGTGCGGCCGCGAGCGCTCCGATGGCGACGAGCGCCAAGGCGAGGCGAACCCCGCCGATGCGGCTGCCGGACGCGGGGGCAGTCCGCTCGATGCGCCCGCCGCTGACGTCGAAGATCCAGGCGAGCGCGACGACGATGGGAAACCCCGCTGCAAGCGCCACGACCACGTAGGAGAGCACCGGCTCCGGCCAGTGGAGCCCGTGCATGACGGGCTCGACGATCTGGAGCACCGCGAACGCGGCAATGCCGTATCCGATCAGCGCGCGGAAGACGCGCCGCCGCTTGAGCTCGGCAAGCAAGGGCACGTGCATGTGCCTGGGCCCCGGACGAGGACGGTATCACGAGGCAATCCGGATCGGACGCCGGACCTCGTCAGGTGCCGAAGGTGATCCCTTGCGCCAGTGGCAGATCGCGTCCCCAGTTGATGGTCGAGGTCTGCCGCCGCATGTAGGCCTTCCAGGCGTCGGATCCCGATTCCCGCCCGCCCCCCGTCTCCTTCTCGCCGCCGAACGCGCCCCCGATCTCCGCGCCGCTGGTGCCGGCGTTGACGTTGGCGATGCCGCAGTCCGATCCCGCCGGCGAAAGAAACTGCTCCGCCGAGCGCATGCTGTCGGTGAAGATGGCGCTGGAGAGGCCCTGGGTCACGGCGTTGTGCGCCCTGAGCGCTTCGTCCAGGTCGGCCACCTCGAAGACGTAGAGGATGGGCGCGAAGGTCTCTTCCCAGGCGATGGGAAAGGCGTCGTGGCGCGGGGCGAGCACCAGCGCCGGCTCGACGAAGTTTCCCGGGCGCTCGAGGATCCGGCCCCCGCAGATCACCTTCCCGCCCTGCTCGCGGGCGGCGGCGAGCGCGCCGCGGTAACGGTCCACGGCGCCGCGCGTGATCAGCGGGCCCATCAGAACGCCGCCCTCGAGCGGGTCGCCGATGCGGACGCTGCGATAGGCGGCGGCGATACGATCGATCAGGGTGCAGGCGATCCCGCGCTGTACGAACAGCCGGCGCGTGCTCGTGCAACGCTGGCCGGCGGTCCCGACCGCGCCAAAGGTGATGGCACGGACGGCGAGGTCCGGATCGGCATCGTCCAGCACGATCACGCCGTTGTTTCCTCCCAACTCGAGAATGGTGCGCCCGAGCCGGGCGGCAACGCGTGCGGCGACTGTCGTGCCGGTCGCGATCGATCCCGTGAACGAGACCAGCGGCACGCGCGGATCGTCGCATAGCCAGGTCCCCGCCTCGACCCCGCCGGGCACCAGCGTAAACACGCCCTGCGCGCCGTGCTCCTCGCTCACGCGATCGCAGAGCGCCTGGACGGCGGCGCCGCACAGAGGCGTGAGCGGCGATGGCTTCCACAGGCACACGTCCCCGCAGACGGCGGCAAGCGACGCGTTCCACGACCAGACCGCCACGGGAAAATTGAACGCGGTGACGATTCCCACCGCGCCGAGCGGATGCCACTGTTCCATCAGCCGGTGGCGCGGCCGCTCGGAGGCGATGGTGAGCCCGTGAAGCTGCCGCGAAAGACCGACGGCGAAGTCGCAGATGTCGATCATCTCCTGCACCTCGCCGACCCCTTCCGCGCGGATCTTTCCCGACTCGAGGGAAACGAGATCGGCCAGGGCGTACTTGTGCTCCCGAAGCAGGACTCCGAGGGCCCGCACGACCTCACCGCGTTTCGGCGCCGGACGGCTCCGCCACTCCTCGAATCTGCGCAGCGCCGCTGCGACGCGGGCATCGTATTGCGCGCGCGTGAGGGCGCGGACGCTTCCTTGCGCTTCCCCGGAGGCCGGATCGATCGACTGCAGCGGCTCGCCCGCGCCGTCGCCGGGGCCGGTGACGCCAAGGGCCTCCAAGACAGCTTGCACGCGTTCTCGTGACATGCCGCCATCCTACTTCACGCGCAGCCCGCGCTCCTGCCGTCCAGAGCGCTTCTCATCGCAGCCTCGACGACGCATCTTCCTCCAGGGGTCCCGATGACGGAATTGGCCAGGCGTACCCTGCTCTGGCTGGCAACGATCGCGATCGGGGTGGGCTGCGGCGCGACGAACCCGCCGCACGCATCGGTCGACCCGCCGCCTCCCGTCGGCAATCTGCGCAGGCTCGACGTCCCCGAAGCGGGGCGCGCCTACCACGGCGTCCTTCCCGCGGGGACGACGGAGCCGGACAGCGATGTCTCGCCGCGCGCGCTCGATGGATACGAGCAGACCGTCGGCCGCAAGGTCGCGTACGTCTACTTCTCCACCGATTGGTTCCGTTCGCGCGCGTTTCCCTCCAATACCGCGGGATGGATCCGAGACCGCGGATCCGTCCCGTTCATCCGCCTGATGATGCGGAGCCAGCGGCAGCCGCGCGGGCAACATCACCTGGGCGCTCCATTACAACGCGCAGAACTATCCCGAGGACCCGAGGAACGTCCCCGCCTCGTATTACCCGGGCGACGACGTGGTGGATTGGGTAGGCATCTCCGCATACGGCTCGGAGCGATCGAACGACGATCGCTGCCCGACCTTCCGTTCCCTCGTCGAGGACATGCTTCCGCAGCTGCACGCCGCCACGGTGAGCAAGCCGCTCTTCATCTTCGAGTTCGGGATCACCAACAACAACCCGCGCTGCGCGGCGGCGCCATGGGTGCGCGCGGCCCTGGCGGACCTCGTGGGAGGCCGCTGGCCAGAAGTCGCGGCTTCGCCTGGTGGCAGGAGCGCTGGAACAACGACGGCGCTGCCGGAAGCGACATGCTCGTGCAGGATGACCCGGCGGTCGCCGCCGCCTTTCGGAGCGCGCTGACGGGCCCGGGTGCGTCGTCCGTCGTGGATGCGCCGCTGCTCCGCTGAGCTAACATCGCGCCATGCTCTTCGCGCTGTGCCTGCTCTTCTCCGCGCCGCTACCCCCGGAGGAGCGCGCGCTGGTCGTCGATGGCAGGCCGCTGGTCGTGCCTCGGACGGCGCAGGTCGGCGGTGTCCCGCTGGCGCTCGATCTGCTCGTGTCCGCGGAGGAGCGCGCGATCGTCGCCACGCTCGTGCACCGCGCCTGGACACCGCGCGATCCGGCCGTCGATCCCGCACACCCGGAGCCGCCTGCGCTCCTCGCCGGGCGCGCGCCCGACGTAGAGCTGGAGCATGCTGGCGCGCGCATCGACGAACGATATCGTCTGCTGCTCTGGCGGCTGCCGGAACGCCTCCGCGGATTGCCTTCGTGGCTGGGCGTCGCCGCCAAGCAATCCGGCATCAGGCCCCTGCTCCCACACAAGCAGCCGCCCGCTTCCGCGCACGACGCGCTCGACCGCGTGCTGGCCGATTTCTCGTTCGGGCTTTCGCAGTCGCGAACGGTGGCGATCTCGCCGCGGGTCACCTGGGTCGAGCTGGTCGAGCCCCCGCCCGGGGCAGAAGACCTTCTCTTCGACCTGCCGCCTTCATCCGAGCCGCCGCTGCAGCCGCAGGAGAGGCACGACGAGCCGGTCCTCCTCAAGCCGCTGCCGTCGTACCAGCCAGTGGAGGCCGGGATCATCTCGCGCCTGGACGCCGGCGGACGGCGGGTGGCGCTGACGTTCGACGCCTGCTCCACGCTCGATCGCAGCTTCTACGACGACCGGGTGACTCGCGCGCTGATGCGGACGAACACTCCGGCCACGCTCTTCATCAGCGGCCGCTGGGCCGAGACACACCTGCGACAGATGCGCGTCCTGGCGCAGAATCCGCTGTTCGAGATCGCCAATCACTCGTACACGCATCCGCACATGACCGAGGTCCCGCCCGAGCGGCAGCGCGAGGAGCTGCTCTGGACGCAGCAGATCCTGTACTCGCTGACCGGACGCATTCCGCGTTTCTTCCGGCCGCCGTACGGCGAGGTGGACCCCGAGCTGGCGGAGCAAGCCGGGCAGACCGGCCTTCGCACCGTGGAGTTCGATTTCCCGTCGGGCGATCCCGACCGCCACATCACCCGCGACCGGCTGATCGCGTGGGTCCTCGCAAAAGCGCGGCCCGGATCCATCGTGGTGATGCACATGAACCGCCGCGGGTGGCACACGGCCGAGGCGCTGCCGGAGATCGTCGCGGGACTGCGCTCCAGGGGATTCGTGCTTTCCCAGGTCGGCGCCATGGTCGAGGCGGCGAGGGCCGGAGCGCCGCCGAGCGACCCTACGGGAAGACGCGGAAGAGATCGCTGAGCGCGGTCGCGTGAGCCGCGTCGCAGAGCAGCGGCCCGACTCCGAAGATCTCCTGAAGCGTCCGGAGCAGCGAGCTGTGCGTATAGCGGATCGCGTTGGAGTATCCGCCGCCCTTCGCAGCGGCGGAAAGCACGATCAGGCCGATGGGGTAATCGCCGTCTTCGCTCTCGTCCCAGACGATGAAGAGGGCTCCGCCGTTCGCGTACGCGGAAGATTGCAGGATCGCCGGGACCCATTGCGCGAGCCACGCATCCCCGCTGTGGATCTGGTTGAGCGTCTCGCAGGCCGACGCTCCGTGCATGTCGTGACAGAGATCGGGCGTGATGAAGTTGTAGCGCGCCACCGTCCCGACCTGGAGGTCCGCGGCGAGCTCCTCGAAAGGACGGACATGGCTGATGCAGACCGGCGAGTTCACGTCCAGCCCGCCGGTAACGTCGTCGAAGTAGACGAACGGATTGTGTTTCGCCGCGTACAGTCCCTCGCTGCTCAAAGGGCATTCGCCACCGCTGATCCCCTCCTGGTACGCCTTCCAGGCAATTCCCGCCTGCCCGAGCAGCGATACCAGATGATCGCGGTTCGGAAGATGGTGCGCGGCCGGATCGTCGTTGTCGCGGATCCCGTAGTCGGTGCCGCCTTCGAGCCAGAGATAGTTCGGCTCGCTGGGGTGTAGATCGGGCGGATTGAAGTACCGGGTCGCAAACGAGGCAGCGGGAAGCAGCGTGCGGTTGATGTACGGTGCCGCGGGGTTCCCGGCGATCTCCGACCAGTTCGTGTTCTCCATCAGGATCACGAACACCGTGCGGATGGTCGATGACCCAGGACCGAGAGGCACCAGGACGCCCGGCCCGTGGGCGCACGGGTCGCCTGCCCGTCCGTGTGAGCAGCCGAGCACCACGAGCAGCGACGCCATCCGACGAGCAGTCCCTCTCACGAGCGCAATCCTATCCGCGGGGGAATTTGCGCGACACCGGCCCGGGTTGAGATTCGTCGGGCCGACAGCGTCTGGCAGCGGCCGCTGCCATCGACGTCGCCGAGTGCTTATCAGGCAACGGCCAGGTTCCCGCCTTCGGCACGGTTCCGATCTGCCACTGGAGCGATTCAGTAGGTCGCATGCGGTACCCGCTCATGATCGCCACCTTCGTCGCTCTCGCGTGCAGCGGCGCGATGGCGCCCGTCCCAGCAGCCGGGGGAGCGGATGCCGGGTCGCCCGCCGGACCGAACGGCACGGACGGAGGAGGAACGGTCGGCACTACGCCGAGCAGGTGGCTGCGGCGAACCACCCGGACGTCATGGTGCTCGGAGAGTTGCTGAACGCGATCGGCGCGCCGGGGACCTTCGACGCGAACGCCGAACCGAAAGTCGCGGTCGCCGACATCGCCCTCGGCCAGCGATTCCGCGAGCAGTGACTCGGCGATTGGCGCGACATCTCCAACAAGGAACGGCGGGCCGAGCCGTACCAGTACCAGTTGCCGTGACGCATCCACGAAGAATGCTCATGGCCGCCGCGGCCGCGGCGTGAACCCTCGCCGCGCGGCCGTCGCGCGCTCTCGACGACGCCGGTCTTCTGCAGGTCCTCGATTTCGCGAACCGGCAACTCGCCGCAACGGCCGCCGGGCTGACCCCGCAGATCTCGCCGCACAGCACGCGCGCGGACGGGACCTGGGACACGGTCGCGAGCACGAACCTGACCGCCTGGACGCAGGGATTCTTCCCCGGCGCGAACTGGTATCTCTACGATCTGCCGGCGACCCGGCGGCCAAGGCCAGCGCCGATTCCTGGACGCGAGCGCTGGAAGCGCAGAAGTCGAATGCGCAGACGCACGACCTCGGCTTCAAGATGTACCTGAGCTTCGGACACGCGTTCCGGAGTCTTCGACGCACCCACCCAGCACAAAGACTCCTCCGCAGCCGCCGCCGTCGCCTCCGCGCTGATCGAGTTGAGCGGGTTCGTCGACCTGCCGGATCGCGACCGCTACCTGCAAGCCGCAAAGCGCATGCTCGACGAGCTCGCCTCGCCGGCCTACCTCGCCGCCGGGACCCCCAGCCCGGCCGTCCTGCTGCACGGAGTGGGCAACCTTCCCGAAGGCAAGGCCGTCGATGCCGGTCTCATCTACGGCGACTACTACTTCATCGAGGCCCTGGCGCGTCTGCGGGCTGCAAGCCCTTCGGGGACGGACGGGGGGCCCGTGGGAGGAGGCCCCGGCGGATGCGGGCGGTGCCGCTGCTCCGTCTTCACCCGTGTCCTCCGGGGGTTGCGCCAGCGGGAGCGATGCTGCGATCGGCGCACTCGCCCTCCTGGCGTGCGCTCCGGTGCGCCGGCGGCGACGGCGCAAACCAGCGACAGTAGTGGAGAAACGAGATCGCAGTTGACTTGTCGCGGTCCGATCTCTATTGCTCCTTGGTGATGACTTTCCGCTTCGCCCAGACCGTTCCCGTCGCTGCTGCAGCCCTCCGCTGCTGCTGCTGTGCGTGTGCGATCCCGTGGCGGAGCGGCGAGCTCCTCGAGCGAGTGTAACGACTTCCTCGAAAACGGTTCGCCGAAGGCCCGCCACCCAGACCGGGAGGCGGGCCTTCGCATTTTCAGCGCAGCAGGGAGCAGGCGATGGAGAACGATCGAGACCTGGACGAAGCCCGCCGGCAGCTTGCCGGGGCGACCGCG
The DNA here is from genome assembly GCA_001918155.1 of Deltaproteobacteria bacterium 13_1_40CM_4_68_19. Taxonomy (GTDB): domain Bacteria; phylum Myxococcota; class Myxococcia; order Myxococcales; family 40CM-4-68-19; genus 40CM-4-68-19. Next base: position 3,466 of record MNFJ01000053.1, on the reverse strand, counting down.
GCGCAGGCCCTGGCGTGGACTGGAGCGCGCTTCGGCGAATCGGCTGCGATCGCGTCCAGCTTCGGCGTCGAAGACGTGATCCTCATCGACCTCGCGGCCAGGTGCGCGCCGCGCCTGCGGGTGTTCACGCTCGATACCGGCCGGCTGCCGCCAGAGACGTACGAGGTGATGGAGGCGGTCCGGCGCCGGTACCGGATTTCCATCGAGACGTTCTTCCCGCAGCGCGAAGTGGTGGAGGCATTGGAGCGCGAGAAGGGGTTCTTCTCGTTCCGGGAGAGCGTTGCGGCGCGCAAGGAGTGCTGCGCGATCCGCAAGCTCGAGCCGCTCTCGCGCGCCCTCGCCGGCAAGGCGGCATGGATCACCGGCCTGCGCCGCGAGCAGGCGGTGACGCGCGCGGCGGTCGAGATGGTGGAGCGGGATCGGGCGAACGGGGGCATCCTCAAGGTGAACCCGCTGGTCTCGTGGACCGAGGCGCAGGTGTGGGAGTACGCGCGCGAGCGGGCGCTGCCCGTCAACGCGCTGCATGCGCAGGGATACCCCTCCATCGGCTGCGCCCCCTGCACGCGCCCGGTCGCGCCCGGCGAAGACGTGCGGGCGGGCCGCTGGTGGTGGGAGCTGCCCGAGCACAAGGAATGCGGGCTGCACGCGCGGGCCGGAGGCGCGCGCTAGATGCTTTCGCACCTGCGAGAACTGGAGGCGGAGAGCATCCACGTGATCCGCGAAGTGGCGGCGGAGTTCGCCCGGCCCGTCCTCCTCTACAGCATCGGCAAGGATTCGCAGGTGCTGCTGCACCTGGCCCGGAAGGCGTTTCATCCCGCGCCCGTGCCATTTCCCCTGCTGCACGTGGACACGACCTGGAAGTTTCGCGAGATGTACGCCTTCCGCGACCGGATCGTGCGCGAGCTCGGTCTGCGCCTTCTGGTCCACCGCAACCAGCGAGCGCTCGACGAAGGGATCAACCCGTTCGACCATTCGAGCCAGAAGTACACCTTCGCGCTCAAGACGCAGGCGCTGCTCGAAGCGCTGGCGAACGGCGGATACGACGCGGCGTTCGGCGGCGCTCGCCGTGACGAGGAGAAGTCGCGCGCCAAGGAGCGCATCTTCTCCTTCCGCGACCGCCACGGGCAGTGGGAGCCCCGCCAGCAGCGGCCGGAGCTGTGGAACCTCTACAACGGGCGCATCGAGAAGGGCGAGAGCATCCGCGTCTTCCCGCTCTCCAACTGGAGCGAGCTGGATGTGTGGCAGTACGTGCAGCTCGAGGACATTCCCGTCGTCCCGCTCTACTTCGCCGCCGAGCGCCCCGTGGTCGAGCGCCAGGGCAATCTGATCGTGGTGGACGACGAGCGCTTTCGCCTCGCTCCGGGCGAAGTCCCGAGGCACCGGCGCGTGCGCTTCCGCACGCTGGGTTGCTACCCGCTCAGCGCCGCGATCGAGTCCGATGCCGCGAACGTGGCCGCAATCATCGCCGAGATGCGAAGCAGCCGCCGCTCCGAGCGGCAGGGACGGCTGATCGATCACGACGAGGAAGGCTCGATGGAGACCAAGAAGCGCGAGGGCTACTTCTGATGGCGGTCCCCCTGCAGCAGATGGAAGCGGCGAGCGAACCCAAGGAGCTCGTGCGCCTGGTGGTGATCGGCTCGGTCGACGACGGCAAGAGCACGCTCATCGGCCGGCTGCTCTACGAGACGGGCGCGCTCTTCGACGACCAGATCGAGCAGGTCCGCCGCGCGACCCGCAACGGCGACGCCATCGACTTCTCGCTCTTCACCGACGGCCTCAAGGCCGAGCGGGAGCAGGGCATCACCATCGACGTTGCCTATCGCTACTTCGAGACCAGGCGGCGGAAGTTCATCCTCGCCGACACGCCTGGCCATGCGCAGTACACGCGAAACATGGCTACGGGCGCGTCCACGGCCGACGCGGCGATCATCCTGGTGGACGCGCGGCTCGGCGTGCTGCCGCAGACTCGCCGGCACGCGACCATCGCCTCGCTGCTGGGGATCCGCCGCCTGGCGGTGGCCGTGAACAAGATGGACCTCGCCGGCTTCGACCCGGGGGCGTTCCAGCGCATCGCCGGCCAGGTGCGCGCGTTCGCCGCATCGCTCGGTTTCACGCAGCTCGTGCTCCTCCCCGTGAGCGCGAAGCTCGGCGACAACGTCGCGCTCCAGAGCCCGCGGATGCCATGGCACAGGGGCGGAAGCGTGCTCGACTTCGTCGAGTCGGTGGAGGTGCAGCGCGACCGCGCCGAACGGCCGTTTCGCTTTCCCGTCCAGAACGTGCTCCGGCCCCACATCGATTACCGCGGCCTCGCGGGTCAGATCGCCTCGGGGGCGGTGACCGTGGGCGACGAGATCGTGGTCCTGCCGTCCGGTGCGCGTTCACGGGTGCGCGCGATCGAGACATTCGAGGGGCCGGTCTCGCGAGCTCACGCCCCCATGTCCGTGGTGCTCCGTCTGGCCGACGACGTGGACGCGGGGCGCGGCGACCTGCTCGCGCATCCCGAATCGGCACCGGCGGTAGGCAGGCAGGTGGAGGCGATGGCCGTATGGCTGGCGGAGCGGCCACTCGATTTCACCCGCGCGTACGCGATCAAGCACGCCAGCTGCACGTCGCCGGCGCGGATCGAGGCGCTGCGCTGGCGATTCGACCCGGAGACTGGCGAAGAGAGTCCGGCTTCCTCGCTTGCGCTGAACGAGATCGGCATGGTGGTGGTGCGCGCCGCGCGCCCCATCGCCGCAGACCCTTACGCGCTCGACCGCGCGACCGGGGCCTTCATCCTCATCGACGCGCTCACGAACGAGACCGTCGCGGCAGGGATGATCGCCTCCGGCCCGCGAGCGGAGACCGAGCAGGCCGCCGCGAGGCCGATTGAGCCGGGAATGGTCCTGCTGGTTCGTGCGAGGACCGAGGCGCTGAGCGTCGCCCGGGCGCATGAATTCGAGCGCATCGCCGCGGAAGGCGCTCTGGTGTCTGCAATCGTCCGCCGCCCCGCGGCCGCCCGCGCCTGCGCGGCGGCGGGACTCGTCGTTCTCTTTCCCGCCGCGGACGAAGACCTCGAGGCCGCAAGGGAAGCGCTGCGGGCTGTCGGCGTCGAGCCCGTCGAGGTCGACGGCGAAGCCGAAGCCCAGTCCCTGCATCGCGCGATCGCGCGGGAGGATCGATGACGCTCGCAAGGTTGACCGCGGCGGTCCTCGCGCTGAGCGCCGCGGCGCACGCGGACGCGACGTTGCTCAACGTCTCTTACGACCCCACTCGGGAGCTGTATCAGGAGATCGACGCTGCTTTCGCAAGACAATGGCTGGCCAATACCGGCGAGAAGGTCACCATCCAGCAATCGCACGGCGGGTCGGGCAAGCAGGCGCGCGCGGTGATCGACGGCCTCGAAGCTGACGTGGTCACTCTCGCGCTCGCGTACGACATCGATGCCCTCCACGACAGGGCCGGCCTGCTGCCGGAGGACTGGCAG
>MNFJ01000097.1 GCA_001918155.1 Deltaproteobacteria bacterium 13_1_40CM_4_68_19 | reverse complement strand
CATCGTTCGATCGAACGAGGTGGACATCGGCGGCGGCCTCCCGGGTTCGTCGATGAAGGTGACGGTGAGCCTGCGGGGCGACACGTTCACGGCGCAGTAGCGTCGGGCTCCAGCGCTGCGCGGATGCGGAGCGCGACGAGCGAAGGTCCGGACACGTCGAGCCACTGCTTCAGCACCGAGCGGCGGCCGTCGAGGGCGAGATTGCCGCCCGCCAGCAGGGTCCGGAAGGGCGAGGCGTCCTTCGGTCCGCTGAACCACTGCTCGACGCGGAGCAGTGAATCGGAGCCGCCCGCGAAGTCGCGCCACCACGGGTCTTCGCGGCGCGGCAGCACGTCGGGATCGGGCGCGGCGCCGGGATCGGCGACGCCGAACCAGCGCTGCCGCAGGCCATGGGCCGAACCGACGTCCACGCCCTGTAGCTCCAGCGCGGGATCGGGCGGCCCGTCGCCGGCGCGCACGCGTAGCGCGCCCTCGCAGACGCGCCGCTTCGTCAGGCGCTGGAGCTGCAGCGGGCCTTGCAGCAGCGGCGCCTGCTCCAGGCGCCTGTCGATCCGCCGCAGCGTCTGCGCCTCGCGCAGCTCGTCCGGGACGTCCAGCGCGATGAGCTTCCAACCCTCGCCGAGAAGGTGCAGCCGGACCCCGGCGCCGCGCAACGCCGTCAGGTCAGGAGCGGCCCTCCGGAGCGTGCCCTCCAGCTGTCTTCGCAAGAGCTCCAGCACGATCTGGAGCAGGGCCTCGCCGACCGGAGGGTGGCGAGCGGCTTCCGCATCGCGCAGCGCCCCGCCGCTCGCGATCAGGGCGCGCCACCGTCGCGCCGTCGTGCGGTAGGCCTCGCGCAAGGCAGATGGCGCGTCGCGATCGGCCGCGGCGAATGCGGCCGCGTCGATCAATCGCTCACCGCCGAGCAGGTAGCTGGTGGAAGACCCCCGGATGAACGGTGCCGGGCGGCCGGGAGCGTGCGGAACGCGCACCGTGATCTGCAGCGTCAGGCCGCCGAAGTCCACGTAGGCGTCGATGGGATGGCGCTCGTCGCGCGTGTGCGCGCGCGCCGCCCGGGCGGCGGCCGGATCCGCCACCAGCCGGTGCGAGGCCTGCTCCCACGCTGCGGCGAGCCCGCGGCACAGCTGCACCCCTGCCTGTTCGAACACGGCGCTGAAGGGTTGCGCCGCGCTGGTATCGAATGCGCACTCCGGGAAGGTGAGGATCGCTTCCGCGGAGGTGAGCCGCGGCCTGCGCAAAGTCCAGCGGCCGCCCTCGGGAGCGACGAGCGGCGTGGCGTGGGCTGCGGCCAGCGTCCGGCCGATCTGATACGCGAACGTGTACAGAAGCCGGCGGCTCACTTCCGCGCGGTCCGCGAAGGCGGCAGGCACCTGCGCGAGCCAGTCGGAGAGCAAGAGCAGCTCGGGCGACTTGAATCGATCGATGAACAGCGGCCCGGAGTCGTCCTCGAGACCGGGCGCTTGCGGCAGCCAGACCTGGTCGGCCGCATCCGGCGAGCCGCGCAGCAGCTCGGTCAGGGCGCTAGCGGTGGGCGTCGCCAATGCAGTCGGAAGCTGCCCCCCCGGCGCGAGGACGTGCTCGGCGCATCCGACCCGATGCGCCGTGGCGGCGTCTCCGGCGAGCCTGCGGAAACCCGACGGCGTCGGACGAAGCGATCCATGGGCGAGAAGCTTTGCGCCCACGCTGCCAGCGGCGGCGCTGTCCTCCTCCACGACCACCGTCGAGGTGCTGCCGACGTCCACCGCAAGGCGCAGCGTCCCCGGTGAGGGCGAGACCGAGGACGCGACCTCCGCCTCGGGCGCCGGACCGATGCAGGCGCGCCAGAGCGCTGGAAGCTCCCAGAGCGCCTGGGGCTCACGTCCTTCGCGGACCCGCAGCACGGCCCATCTCGGCCAGCCGCTGGGCCATGCGGGAGCGAGCGCCTCCAGCCCGCGAGGCATCGCCCAGGTCACCGCGGTCTCTCCGCTCATTCCCGGCGGCGTCCCCTCGGGCGACGCGGGAGCACCCAGCCAGAGGCGCACCGGAACGCGCGAGTTGTCCAGGCGCTGGGCTCCCGCCCGAAGGCATAGGCTTCCCTGCCAGCCGGGGGAGAGAAACGGCGGCGAGATCGCGAGGTGGATGCGGAGCGCGGCGGCGCCGGATCCGTAGCGGCCCGCGAAGACGACGGGAAAGCATTCCAGGGCGCTCAGCTCGGCCTCGCGCACCACCGCGAGCCAGGCGTGCTGCACCACGCGAGGGCCATCGAGCGCGGGTGGACCGTCCAGCCGCAGGACACACGCGTCGACGAGCGAGGCGCACCAGGAAGGCATCGGGATGGGGATGAGGTGCTTCTCGCCTGCAGATCCGAGCGCGTTCGCGGGCAGGAGCAGCGGGTCGGCGCAGCCCACTGCGTCGCGCCAGTCGGCGAGCGCCGGCCGGAGCAGCTCGTTGGCGGCGGATTCGGCGAGGCCGAAACGGGCCCGCATCGCCGCCAGCAGGGCGCCCATGGCGAGCGACGGCTTGAGCGGCTCGTTCCGCGCTGCGGCCGTGAGCCGGTGCGGCGGAGCTCCCTTGATCCTGAGCGAGCGCAGCGCCGAACCCGCGGCGCGCTGGATCGGAATGGGGTCCAAGGGCGCCATCAGTCGTCACCGTAAGTGGGCGCGCGTCGGCGCCGGATCGGGGTGGGGAAGAACGGGCTCCTCGTCGAGCTGTTCCTCGGCGAGGCGTCGCTGCCGCAGCAGCAGCCGAAGGACACCGGCGCTGATCGCGAACAGCCCGACGAAGCCGAGCGCGAGGCGCGTGTCACCGAGCGCGATGCCCGCGTCGAGCAGCTCGGGAGGACCGTAGAGCGCCAGGGCGCTGGGGATGAGCAGGGTCAGGCCGGCCGCGCCGATCAGCGCCAGCGTCCAGGGCCTGCGCTCCAGAAGAGCGAGTCGTCGTGCCGTCCGGTTCATCGGTCTCCGCCTTGGATCGTCCACTCGCGGGTAGGGACGCCAAGCGCGCGCGCGAGCCCGAGGTCCACCAGTGGACTGTGCGAGACCAGGATGGCCGCATTCCGGCCCGCCGGCTCGCGCACCCAGCGCAAGAGCGCGTCCATCAAACGTATGTGAGCGGCGGGATCCGCGGCTCCGAATGGCTCGTCGAGAAGGAGCAGGCGGGTCCGGCCCCGCGTGCGGTCCAGGCGGAGGACTTCGCCGGCGAGCAGGATGCGCTGGCGCTCGCCTTCCGAGAGCGTCCCGACCGGCCGGGCGACCAGATCGTCATCGAGCGGGTTTCCGAACCAGCCCTGTGCCAGCGCCCGCCGGGTCCGCGCCGGACCTTCGCCGAGAACTTCGCGGACCGGCATCTCAGCGGGAAAGGCGCGCGCGCCGTCCTGCATCACGTAGCCCACCTCGACGGGAGCGGGCGGCCGCGCAGCGATCGCGCGCAGGAGAGTGGACTTGCCGCATCCCGACGGACCGGAAAGGACGATCAGCTCGCCTCCGCGCACGCGAGCGTCCGCGGAGACGGCGTGAGGTCGGCCGCCGATGGTCACTCGCGCGCGCAGGACGCGGATCGCATCGGACCCGCCCGCAGGGACAGGCGCGTCCCTGGCACCGGCCGCCGCGCCGAGCAGTGAATCCGCGGCTGCCAGGTACTGCCGGAGGCCGCGGGCCTCCGCCCCTTCCCAGCGCCGGTCGGGCGTGCGGCGGACCGACGCCGCGACGGCGTGGCGATCTTCCAGCCACAGCACGTGATCCGCCACGGCCTGGGGACCACGGTCGCCGAGAAGGGCGTTGATCGGTTCCGGATCGTGCGAGGTGAGGGCGACCGCCCCGCTGCCGGTGAACCTCGCCGGCAGCAGATCGCGCACGCAGTCGAGCAGCGCGCCGGTGCGCCCGGTGTCCTGCGCCGAGGTGGGCTCGTCGAGGAGCAAGGTGCAGGCCGGATCGGCGCGAGCGCGAGAGAGGGCGAGCGCGAGGAGCAGGCGCTGCCGTTCGCCTCGGGAAAGCCGCGAGACCGGGGTGAACGGGTCGAAGAGGCGCCGCCGCAGGGGATCGTCGCCGAGCCGCCCGAGAAGGTCCCAGACGACGCGGTCGGTAGGGAGGGGCGCGGAGCGGGCCAGCGCCGCCACGTCGGTGGCGGAGAACGTGCCCGGGAGCGCATCGTCCGGGTCCTGTGGAACGAGAATGGCTTGCGGCAGCTGCGCGGCCCAGGCCCGCAGGAGGGTACTCTTGCCCGATCCCGAGGGGCCGAGCACCCACTGCAGCGAGGGGCGAGGCGGAAGTCCGTGCGCGCTCGGGATCCCGCGCGCGAGCACGGTGTGGCCCACGCGGAGCAAGCCGGTATCGAGAACGTTCAGGCCAGGGCGCCGCGGCAGCACTTGCGCGACGAGAAGCAGGAGCGAGGCCGCGACCACGGCGAGGTGCGCGGTGGCCCATGCCGCAGGCAGCGCTGCCGGTCCAAAGCTTTCGGCGGCGCCGCGGAGGAACAGCGCCGCACCGAGCGAAGGATAGGGCGGAAATCCGGGCGGCCGGAAGCTGTCGATGAGCGTGTTCGACAGGACGTCGATCAGGACCGCTCCGGCCATGCCCGCGAGGAGCAGCGCCCCAACCTCGCGACGCCGGCGGAGCCACAAACCCTGCCTCAGCAGGATGGACCAGCGGCGCTGCCCGCGCACCGTGGCCGCGAGGAACGAATCGCTGCTCTCTTCGGCGGCCCGGACCTCTTCCAGCCAGCTCCAGAGCCCCCGGCTGATCCCGAGCCCGAGGCCGACCGACGCCGCGAGCAGGCCGGGCGCCGCGCCGAGCAGTGATCGGTACGCGAGCTGCTCGTCGGGACGCAGCGCGAGCCATTGTCCGGCGGCGCGGAACGCGACCGGGCCGCAAAGCAGGGCGCGAATCACCAGCGCGAAAGCGACGTAGGGCACCGCGCCCGCGAAGGAGAGAGCGGCTCCCATCAGGCGCGACTGGAGCTCGAGGCGCCGGGCGTAGAGGAGCAGCCAGAGAGCGCCAGTCAACGTGGCCGTCGCTGCCGCTCCGAGCGCGATCAGGCAGGTGCCTGCGAGCATCATTGGCAGCGCAGGTTCCGCGAGGCGATCGAAGGGCAGCGCGCCGGGCCAGGCGAGCGCCATGCGCAGCGGGAAGAAGATGCCGGTGACCCGCCAGGCCTCCAGCGTCGCAGCGGCGATGATGCCGAGCGCGAGCAGCGCCATCGGATCGGAAGGAGACCGCTGCGCGCCAGGATCAGGGGCGGCGCCTCCGCGGACGTTCGCGCGGACGAACGCAGCGAGAATGACGCCGGCGGTTGCGAGGAGCGCGGCCATCAGCGCCGCCGCGACCGGATACGGCTCGTCGCGCCCGATCAGCGCGATGCCCTGCGCGATCCCGACCGCGAGCAGAACGCCGGCGAGCGCGGAGGGGGCGCGGAATCCGGACGGCAAGAGGATCTCGAGGAGGCCGCCTGCTCTCATCCCGCGGTCCCCCTGGTGCCGAGCGAGGCGCGCATCTCCAGGACGAATCGGTGCCCGAGATACCAGAGCACGACGAGCGCGCCGCCGGCCAGGGCTGCCGAAGAGAGCCGATCGGCGGCGGAGACTTCTCCCATGGCCGCGCGGATCAAAGCGCCGAGTCCGCTGGCCTCGCCATGCAGCGATGGGTCCTGGTCGGCCTTCGCGCAGGCGAAGACGGCGGCGACCGCGAGCGCGGGGACCAGCGGGACGAGCCAGCGCGTCGCCTCCAGGGCCGAGAGGCGCGCCGCGGAAAGCAGCGCGGGCCGGCCGCCCAGGGCTGTGAGGAACTCAGCCTGCGATGGGGGAGCGAAGAGGGATCGCGCCGCGGCCCCGGACATCGCGCCGGCGAATCCGGCGACGAACAAGAGCGCGGCCGCCCCGGTTCCGGTGGACCGGGTGCGATCGTAGAACAACGCGGGATCGAGCATTCCCGAAAGGGGCAGGAGCACGAGGACGGCTGCCGCCGCGGCGAGGGCCGTGCGCCGCGCCGCCGCTGGGGTCGTGCCTGCGGCGCGGACGCGCTCGGCGATGGCTCCGCCCAGGGCAGCCGCCGCGAGAGCGAGGCAGAGGCCGCCGAGAAGCAGTCCGAGGGCGTCGTACGCACCGCGGGCGGCGCTGCGGAAGCGGCTCTTGTCGGCGACCGAAGCAGCCCAGGCGTCGCGCATAGAGACCAGGTGCGCTTCCTCCGCGGCGACGTCGGGAAGCCGCCAGGGCGGGCGGCGATCCCAGAGCGCCCGCGGGCGCGCATCCGGGACGCTGGGGTCGAAGCTGCGCTGCGCGATCGCGCGCAGGACCGCCAGATCGAAGTCCAGATACGCCGAAGCCGACGGCAGCGCGGGATCGGGCGCGCGGGTGCGATCCACTTCCGCCAGCGCGACGGCAACCGCGAGGAGCGCAGCAAAAGCGAGCGCGCAGGCGGCGAGCCAGCGCAGGGCGGAGGCGGCGACCCGGGACGCCCGCGCGGAGGGGGCCAGCGCATCGAGGCCATCGGTCGGGCAGGAGACGGACGGCGCGCTCATCGGGAATCCTCGTTCACGCCTGCGCCGATGCATCGCCCTTCCTGCGCGAGAGCGCATCCGAGCGTCTGCTCGAGCGCCGCGCGCAGGACGTCCAGCTCCTGGCAGTGCCCTGACCAGGCCCCGGCATCGACGGTCCAGCCGATCCGGTCCAGGGATCGGCGCGGACCGACGATCTGCTCTTCCCACTGATCGAAGCGATCGAGCACCGGCGATCGGGCGCGGCCCTCACCGCAGCACGGCGCGATGGCGGTCAGCGGCGCAGGGGAGGCCGCCGCAACCGGCTGTGGCGGCAGCTCGGCGCGCGGCTCCTCGCCGAGGAGGAGGGATTCATCGAGCGGCTGCGCGCGATCGAAGGCGCGACTCCAGCGGCGCTCGCCGAATCGGAACGGCTGCGGCCACCGGTCACGCTGCGCGACGAGGGGAAACGATGCCCGCGCGAGGTCCGGCTCGCCGTCCGCACGGACCGGCAGGAGCCACCACTCGCAGGCGCTGGGCGCGCCCAGCTCCACCGCGGGCCAGGCGCGTTCCGCGCCCCAGCAGACGAGACCGATCCGGAGGGCGGCGCGATCGGGAGTCGCCGCGACCAGCTGCAGTCCTTTCCTCCGCTGCGGCGCGCGCGGCCAGCCCGCGACGGAGTAACGGACGCCGAAGCGGTCCAGCAAGGCCACGGAAGGCGGCGTGCGCGCCAGGCGGATCGCGGCCAGCTCCACCGGCGAGCGGAGGGAGAAGAACGCCGCGGCGCGCACCGCGCAATCGGGGTCCGCCTTCGAGCGCAAGAGCTTGACGCGATCGGCCGCAGGCGACCGCTGCAGCGCGTACTCGGCGATCGCGCGGCTCTGCGCGCCGGGGAGCACCTCGCACACGTCGTCGGGCTCGCCCTGGCAGTCGGAGCAACCGCGCAGCGTCGCGGGCTTCGCCGTGTACTGCCAGGCCCGGAACCAGTCCGGCGCTTCGCTTCCGGCAGCCAACAGCGCGGCCGTTGCCAGCGCGCCGATCATTGCGGCGTGCTCCAGGCCTGCAGGAGGCGGGAGAAGTACCAAGGGCTGCGCGCCGCCTCGGCCTGGGATTCGGGGATCGTCAGCGTGGCGGGACGCAGGAAAGCGAGCGGGTAGATGGGCGCGGGACCCTGCCGCGCGACGTCCTCTTCCAAGAGGCGCAGGCTCTCGGAGCGTGTCGGGGGCGGCGCGGCAGGGCCTCCGAGCCACGCGGGCGGGGGATAGACGATCGAAGACTCGTAGCTGGCGAGCAGCGTCCGTCCGGGAATCTCGCTGACCGCCTGGCCGCCGCTCAGGTTCTGGTTGCCGGCCGGATGCAGCAGCGGCACCAGCGTCGGGTACTTGCGATTGTAGTAGTTGCTCGCCACCGTCAAGAGGACGTCCCAGCTCCCCAGCGAGCCGCGATGCACCTCGCTCGCCTTGACGCCGGAAACGGAGACCGCCACTCCGCGCGCCGTGGCGACGGCGGCGATGCGCGCCGCCGCGGAGGCCCAGGGCTCTTCCTGGACGTAGACCAGGCTGACCGGGCGACATCCGTCTCCGGCGACCTCCCCGAACGGCTTTGCGGCTGCGCGATCCGCGCAGGCGGCGTGACCGTCCTCCTCGCCGCGGGGGACCAGACCTGCCAGACCGCGGGCGCGCCCATCGCAGGGCGCCCGGTTCTCTCCCGCCGCGACGGGCTCGCGCAGATCCCGCTGCAGCTCGAGCAGCCGATCTTCGCCGGCGGAGGCGAGCGCGTTGAAGAGACGCCGCACGCAGCGCGTGTTGCCGTCGCGCCGCCCGAAGAGCGCGACCAGCGACTCGAATCCGTCCTCGCCGGCGTCGGCGGCCCGGGCCGGCGGATCCAGGCTCCAGAGCGCGCGAAAGAGGCAGATGCCGGGCTGCTGCAGACATTGCAGGCGTTTCTCGGCGACGGACTCGGGCCAGAGCGGTTGGTACCGGACCATCAGCCGCGCGTGCGCGCCCTTCGCTTTCGGCACTTCCGCCGAGCTCTCCAGTGTCACGTGCAGCGCGTCGGAATCGGCGAGATGGAACGGGCCGGAGGCCCCGATGTGGAAGGGGACCTCGTCCGCCGCCAGGTTCGTCAGCGGCGTCTGCAGCTTGCCGACGGAGGCGCGCAGCTGTGACGCCACCCGTTCGCGCTTCAACCGGCACGCTTTCTCCGCTCCGGGCTCGCAGCGGCCGAGCAGCGCGCCCATCGCCTCGTCGTCGAACGCCGCCCGCTGCAGGCTGCGGAGCAGAGGCGTGGCGCGCGAGGGCAGCCGCGGATCGAACGGTGCGAAGACCGGAAATGCAAGGGTCTGCGCCGCCATCTCCGCCTCACGCGCCCGCTCCACGTCGATGCCGCGCATGAACAGGCAGATCCCGCGCGGGTGCCGATCGAAGAACGCGCGCAGGTCGGCCGCAGTCTCCGCGCTCGCGGGGGCGCCGAGCGTGGGAGCGTTCCACGGCTGCGTCTCGATGAACTTCGCCGCGCTGGTGGCAGTGACCGCCTCGGAGACGAGCGTGCTCAGGTGCACGCTCATCGGCACGGGGCCGCACGCGGCCGGCGCCACCGTGGACGGAGCCGTCGCCTGCGCCAGCGCCTGGTAGTAGTAGAGGCTCGTCGCGACGTCGTCGGGAGCGATGTCCGTGCCGCTACCCTGGAAGCAGGCGCCCTCGGCGCAGGTGCGCACGACGCCGCAGTAGAGGAGCGCGCTCGCCGCCTTGCTCAGCGCGCAGTTCGCGCCACCGGCGGCGCAGGGCTCCAGGCGTCCCGGCCGCAACACCGATCCCGGCGCGCCGTCCTCGCTCCGCCGCGACAGCTGCAGCGCCGGCAGGAACAACGCGTCGTGGAGCTGCTGCTGGCTGAGCGTCGCGAATTGGCCGGGGCAGAGCGGCGATACGCGCCCGCTCACCTCGTAGACGAGCACGTCGCCGACCTCGTCGGCGGCTTGCGCCTCGCACTGCGCGGCGGCGCCGGCGGTGGCAAATCGCAGATACTGCTCGGGCACATCCGCGCGCAGCGGGCACTTGAGCAGCACCGGGCCGGTCGCCTCGCGCACTTTGAGCACGGCGTGCGGCCCGCGCAGCGACAAGGTGGCCTGCTTGCGCACCGCCGGCGGCAGCGCGCGGTCGATGCGCAGCGCTTCCATCCGCTCGGCCAGCGACCATGGCGAGGCCGGCCGCACGGGCGCGTTGCTGCGCACGTACGCGGTGCCGGAAGCGGCGACCCCGGCGAAGGCCATGATCATGGAGAGCAGCGTGCGCAGCGATCCCTCCTCAGTAATCGCGCCTGCGTAGGCTGAAGAAGTAGAAGACCTGGTTCGCCACCGTGGGCGTCAGCGCCACCTCGAAGACGGAATCGGCGCGGCGCGAGACGTCGTCGGGATCGGTGAGATCGGCGACGCGCTCGTAGATGCGGCCGAGCTGGGGGTGCCGTCCCTCGCGCGTCACGTTCTCGCTGCCGTAGCGGAACGGGTGCGAGCTGGCGATGGCGACGAGCGTCCCGGCCTCGCGCAGGCGGCGCAGCGTCAGGCGTACTCCCGCGTGGGCATCGCAGCTCGAGAGCGTGATGCTGCTCGGCGACTCCGGGCTGGCGAGCATCACCTCCTGTGGACGCTCGACGCCGGGCTCGCGCGGCGGACAGACCGGGCCGTCGAACTGGCCGAAGGGAGCCTCGCTGCGCAGGTTCGACAGCGCCTCGCACGCTTCCTGCGCGCAGCGGTCCAGCTTCTGCACCCACCCGTCGCTGAATCCGAAGGGAGGGGGAAAATCCAGCCTGCGGCTGTCGGAAGGCGCCGGCGCCGCGAGCTCCGGACGGCGCAGCCCGAAGAGCCTGCGCACCGAGGCGGCGACTTCATCGGGGCACTTGCCGGCGCGCACCGGGCAGAGGCGGTCCTTCACGGCATGCTTGTCGAGCGCGTCGCGATATGCCGCCCGCAGGCGCCTGCGGACCTCGCGCGCGGTCAACAGATGATTCCCGCAGACCAGCGGCTGCGGAACCAGATCGAGGATGCGCGTCCCGCCCTCGACGAAGACCTTGTACCCGACGACCGAGGCGACGCGCTGTTGGACGTTCTCGGCATCGAACACCTTGCAGAGCAGCTGCGAGGTGCGCGCGAGGATCGCGCGCGCCACCTCGTCGTGGTCGCGGCGAAGGTCCGCGGCCGTGAGCACCTCCTCGAGCCGCTCCGCGATCGGTCCGAGCTCCTTCTCCTCCAGACCCTGGAACAAGGCCGCGACGTCGGGCTGCGGCGGCTCGCAGAGCAGCTCGGTGGAATGCCGCAGGGCCTCGCGGGCCGTGGTGACGTCGGCCGCGCGGGCGACGCGCAGCCGCCGCTCGTCGATCCCGAGCAGCCTGGCTACGGCCGATGCGTCCTCCGCCGGGTCGCGCACGGGCGCCGCTCCTCCGGGACCGATGCAGCGTTTGCCGCGAATGGGCGGCGACCAGTCGCGGATGCGCAGCGACGAACGGCGTGAGAGTCCCGGAATGGGCAAGGCCGAGCCGGCGCGCGGATTCACCCACTCCAGGCGGGCTTGCGCGTCGCCCAGGTCGCGGATCGGCGGCAGCGCAGAGAGCCGCTGCCCGAGCGCGGTGGGATCCGGCGCGAACGCGACAGCGATCCATCTCGCCGCGATGCGCCTGTCGTCCGGGGGCAGCGCCGCCGCCTGGCCGGCGGCATCGAGATGCAGCGCGGCCGAGCGCAGCCTGCCGGCGGAGCCCACGCGCAGCGAAGAAGGCCACCCGGCCGCTTGCGCCGAGGCCGCGACGGCGTCTTTCAGGGTGGCGCCGGCCGCTTCCCAAGTGCGAAGCACCCCCGCGGCGTCGGGCACGTCCGGCTCTGCGCCGTAGAGGAGGGCGCGCGCGCCGTCGAGCTGCGCCAGCGCCGTCTGGACCGAGCGGAGCGATTCATCGAGCGCGACGCCGCAGCGCCTGGCCTCGGCGGACATAGACTCGGCGAGATCGCGCAGCGCCGCTCCCGGCCGGGTTGCGGGTTCGCGCGCCTGCGAGGTGTACGCGCCGTCGATCGCGGCCGCCTCCTGCATCGCGCGCGCGAAGAAGGCGTCCAGCGCTTCGCGCGCGCCGAACAGCCCGGTCAGCTCGACGTCGAGGCGGCAGGCCTTGCAATCGCGCCGCGGCCATCCGTCCCGCGCGTGCGGGGGCCGCGAGAGCACGATGGTGATCGAGCGCTGTCCCGCGCCGGGCGACACGTCGAGCACCTTGTCGAACTCCGGGTTCCGATCCGCCGACAGCTCCAGCGACGCCGCAAATCGCGGACGGCGCACCAGGATGCGCAGTTTGCCGAGCACGGGCGGGACGTCGTCGATCGTCATCCGCAGGTCGCCCAGCTCGCCCTCCGGCGGCACCTGCACCTCCTGCGAGATGAGGACGCTCTCGCAGCGCAGGCCCTGCGCCGGACGGGGCGCGGCCGTCGAGCTGCGCAGCGACTGCAGCGGCGCCGAGGAGCATCCGCCGAGCGCGAAGAGCAGGAGCAGGAGGAGCGCGGCGATCACCGCGGCGAGCGGCGCCGGCCGGCGCAGGCGCCAGCGGGCGCTCCAGGGGTGCGCCTCGGGGTCCAGCGCCAACCGCCAGATGGTCAGCGGCCAGGAGACGCGGACGAGACCATCGTCGGGCGCGGGAAGCGCGGTCGCGACCACGATGCGGCCGCTTTCCGCGGGCGGCGTTCCGGCGGTTGCGCCGAGCGCGCTCATGGGCTTCCGAGAAGCTCCGAGGCTTCGAAGATGCGCTGCAGATCGGAGGGCAAGAGCGGTGCGACGCTGCTCGCGCGGCCGGCGAATTCCGGCGTGCAGGGGCGGACCGGTTCGGGAAAGCCTCGCGCGGAGAGCCGCGCCTCGGTGGTGCGGCCGGAGAACTGGGTCCGCTCGCCGTGCTCGCGGCGCCGGTTGTGCGCCCGCTCGACCGCCGAGTACACCGCGAGCGGGTGCGCCAGCGGGTGCAGCGAAGAGAGCGCGTCCAGGTCCAGGGCCAGCACGCCTTCCTCGTCGCGGCGGCCGACCAGGTCGTCGAGCACCGCGGCCTCCGCGACCGCGAGCTGCTGATCGAACAGCCGCGTCTGGCTCGGATCGATCGCCGCGCGGAAGGCGGCGCGCTCGCGGGGATCCGCGAGCTGCGCGAGCGCCAAGAGAAAGCCGGCGTCGAACTCGCGCACGGCCCACAGGTCGCTTCCTTTCGCCAGCAGCGGGATGCGCAGCCGCGAGAGGGCGTCGAGGTACTCGGCGCGGCGCTCCGGCCTGCTCCGGCCGGCGGGCGCGAGGATGAGGATGGGACGCGGCGCTTCCCGCCACCCGTGCGGCATGGCTTCGAGGGCCTGCGGCGTGAGCTCGATGAAGATGTCTTCCGCGAGGGGCCTCGCCAGTAGCACGTGTCGGACCAGCAGCAGCGGCTCCGCATGCCCGAGCAGCCACGGTTCGAGGACTTGGCGCTCGGCGCGGCTGAGGCCGTCGAAGTCGATCAGACCGAGCCACGGGCCCGGGAGCCATTCCAACGCCGGCCGGCCGCGGACGCGCGTTCCCGGACCGGGCGCGCCGGCGGCCGCGCATGCCCCGGCAGTCACGGAGAGCATCCGCGTCCAGGTCGCTGCGACGTTCAGGGGGACCATGGGGACCTCGTGCGATGCCGTACGTTTCACGAAGCAAAAAAATCGTGAGGCCAAGGGTCAGAGCGCGGAGAGCAGTTGTTGAAATCCTCCTATGTGCCGGTACTTCCTCACGTTCCTGAACAGCGCCCCCAGCTCCTCCGGGCTTGCCGGCGCCGCGGGGGAATCCGCCAGCAGCGCGAGCCCGCCGGGGTGCGCCCGGGCGGAAGCGACGATGCGGGCGCAGAGGGCGGAGGCATCCGCGAGGCCGACCCGCGCACGGCCCGCGGCGGCCACGAAGGCCGCAAGCTGTCCGGGCTCGAGGCCCCAATGGGAGGGAAGGGACGAGCACAGGCGCTGCAGATCGCCGCGCAGATCGTCGGGCCTTGCGAGGAAGAGCCGGAGGGCGGCGTGACGGCAGGTGGCCGGATTGCGCGCCCACTCCGGGCTGAGCATGTGCAGCACGAGCGTGATCGCCACCTGGGAAGTGAGCGCCGGCTGGGGGCGCGCGCTCGCGCGCAGCAGAGCGAACCAGTCCGATTCCGGCACTCGCGCGAGCTCGCCGGACGCCGGAAGCCGGGGCCGCAGGCGCGCGTCCACGCAGTGGAACGCGAGCGCGAAGGCTGCGTCGGAGAGCAGCGTCTCCAGCTCGCCGACGGCCTGCTCTGGCGAAGCGGCAACCGGCTCCGCCGCGATGGTGGAGAAATCCGGGTCCACTTCGTGCGCGCCGTCGTCTTCGAGCGTGACCGCGATCGCCGAGACGGCGAAGCCGGGCAACGCCTCGAAATCGGCCAGCCAGTGCGCGAGCTCCTGCCAGAGCGTCTGCTCGATCTCGAAGCCTGGGGCTCCGCTCTCTTGTAGCCGCAGCCGGTGCCGGCCGAGCATCTGATCGACCCAAGGCCGCAGCCGCGGGGCCTTGTCGAGAAGCGCTTCCCACCGGTGCACCAGCTCGGCTCCGCTCGGGCTGGCTCCGGGCTCCGGCCACATCGACTCGGGGCGCATGCGGCGCACGTCAGGTCCTCTCCAGCAGCTCGCGGCCGTTCTCTTCCAGCCAGCGCGCCAGGTCCGGGAGGCGCGCGCGAGCGCGTTCGAGCATCCGAGAGGTGTCGCTCTCGCCGAGCTCGATGCCCAGACGCCGGAGCACGGATGCCCCTTCGCGCGCGGGCATTCCGGACAGGGTTCCACGGATCAGGGTCGAGATCGCCTCCAGCATCTCGCCTCGCGGAAGCCCGGAAGCCGTGCTCGCGCCCAGCAGCCGGATGGCCAGATCGTCGGTGCGATCCGGAAGCCACTCCGAAGAGCCGAATCCTGCCTCGCCGAGGGGAGGGGAGAGGCCGCCCGCCGGTCCGCCGCGGTTGCGCCGCTCGCTCGCGGCGTGCGCGAGGAGCGCGAAGAAGCAGAGTCCGGCCATCTCCGGGGTGAGTACCTCTTCGCCTTGGGGGAGCAGACGTCCCGATGCGTCGATCCACGGCCAGGCGTGAGCGCCTGCTCCGGAAGCGAACCGCGCGAGCAGGGCGCGCGCGTGATCCTTCGTCCGCCGCTCCGTGGCGTTGCGCTTGAGGCGCTTGCGCGCGTTCGCGGCGGCGGCCTGGAGCAGGCTCGGCAGATACGCGCCCCGGACCTGCGTCCCGGAGCGGCCCGAGCGTCCGGTCGGGTAGGGCAGCCACAGGCGGTCCTGCACCAGCGCCCAAGCCGGGTCGTGCGGAAGGCCCGCGTGCCGGAACGCCGCGTACGCGGCCTGGGCGATCTTCAGCACACGGATCACGAACGCCGCGAAGGGCTCGGCACGCAACGTGCGCTGCGCCACCCCGTGCAGTACCTGACGCAGCGTCGAGCGCGGCGTGCGCGATCCGAGCAGCCGTTGGGCGGCGGACTCCAGCTCGGAGATCGCCCGCAGCATCGCCCAGGCCAACTCGAATCCCTCGGATCTGCCCAAGGCAACCGCTGCTTCCGCCAGCCATTCCCTCGTCGCCACCGGGATGGTCGCCCGCGGGGATGCGGAGGAGCGCCACGATCCCGGGTCCATCGCCAGCGCGATGGCGGCGCCCGCGGCGGGGCCGAGGCCTGCCCGCAGCTCGGGCGGGAAGAGCAAGGCCGCGTCCAGCTCGCCGCGGCGCCTTCCGCGCGTAGGCGCCCGGACGAACCAGGACGCGAGCGAAATCCCCGAGGGATGCCGCGGATCCCGCGCTTCGAACGCGAGGCGGAGGCAGGATTCGAGCTGCGGAAGTGGCTGCATCGCCCGGTTGTCCCCGCGTTCGGGTGTTCACGTGACCGCGCCCAGCCGTTTGCGGTCACCGGAAAGGACCGCTAGGAGATACGAACCAGACCGCGGGAGAATTCAACGGTGCGGATCGACGGCGCAGCGGGGCCCTTGGGGCCATCGGCAGATCCGGCGCTGCGCTGCGGAGGCTTCTTCGTCATCTGGCTGGACGATCGGCCCTCCGTGCGGCTCGTCTCCGGCGAGCGGCGGCTCGCGGCCGGCATTCCGGACGCCATCGTGGAAGCGCTCGCCGATGCCCCGAGGCTGCTGCGCGAGGCCCTTCGGGTATGCGCTCCCCGGCGGCCCTGGGATCGCGTCGAAGTGACCGTCACGCCGGGGGCGCGCACCGGGGGCGAGGCGCTCTCGCTGGGGTCGGGATGCATCCGGCTGTCGATCGGCGAGGAGACTCCCCCGGCGGACGCCGCCGCCATCGCGCGCCACGAAGCGCTGCATCTGCTGCTGGCGGCGGTGCTGCGCGGAGGCGAGAAGTGGTGCGATCCGGAGCTCGCCTTCGCCGACTGGATCGTGCGCGGAATCGAAGGCGGACCCGCATCCGGCGCGCCCCGGCTCCGGGCGCCGGCGGGTCTGCTCGATCCACTGCCGGCTTCGCGCCTCGACGTGCAGCGACGCCTGCAGGCGCTCGGGGCCGATCCCGCGGCCGCGCGTCGTTCGTTTGGCGAGGCGCTCCTTGCGGCGCTTCAGGGCATGGCGGAAGCCGGTCCGGCCGATACGGTGGAACAGAAACAGCTCTGGCTCACGGAGGCGGCGCTCGGGGCGCACTTCCTCGAGGCAGCCGGGAGGCTGTGGACGCAGGATGCCGACGCGCTGCGGCCCATCCTGCTCGACGACTGGTTGATCGACTACGAGCAGTACGCGCGCGGCGTGGCGAACCCGCCTCGCGGCGCCGGCCATCTCTGGCGCATCGCGGATGGGGGCTGGAGCCGCGACGCCATCGTGCGCCTTTCCGTCGCGGCGCAGGCTCTGCAGCGCGACGATCATTGCGTGTTCGCCGAGGTCGCGCCGCCGCACGATGCCGTGGTGTGGAAGAACCGCGGCCGGGTGCGCCTGCCCCTGGTCTCGACCGATGCAGGCGCGCGCCCGCCATCGCTCCATGGCTTCCGGGCCGTCCTGCGGGCGTTGGACGCCGGGGCGCGTGCGAGCGCGCTCGTCGAGGAGGCCGCGCGGGGAGCAGAGGCCCTCGAGGCGCGCGCGCTGTGGCCCCGCATCCTCGCCCGCCTGCTCGCTTCCGGCCTGCCGTGGCCCGAGGTCGCACCCGCGGCCGTGCCCTCGGTGCAGGTGATCGACAGCGCAGCATTCGCGCAGTGGTCCGATGCGGCCGAAGCGTTGCGATCGGTCGTCGGCGACCGCGGTTCATGGCTGCCGCGGGTGCTGCCGCCGCAGCCCGTGGCGACGCTGGCCCGCGCTCCGGCGCCCGCAGCGTCCATCCTCCTCGTGCACGCCGGCTCTCCGTCCGCCGATTCGTTGCTCGCGGCCCGGCAGCTCGCGGCGAGCATTCCCGTCCGCGGCGCGGTCTTCTACGGAGACCTGGGTGGCGGCGCGGCTTACGAGCAGCTTCCGGATCTCGACGCTCCGCTCGACCCGCGATACCGGGAGGAGATCTGGGTTGCGGGACGGGCGCCAGCGCGGCTCGAGGACCTCCCCTGCCTGGCGGACGAGGCGACGGCAAGCGGGCGTCTTTCCACGCCGCTCTCGCACTTGCTCTCGATCACGGCGATCGGGCTCGAGGAGTGCCATTATCCGCGCGCGCCCGCTCCCGCGCCTCGCGCAGCGCCAGCTTGAACCGCAAGGCGTAGGAAGCGGTGGAGGCGGGGATTGCCACCAGCCGCAGATCCGCCGCCTGCGCGAAGGCGCGCGGGGCCTTGCCCCAGTTGTACGCCAGCGCGGCGAAGGTCTCGCGGTCGAGCGGGCCGCGCCAGCCCGCGGCGCGCAGCGCACGATTCCTTCCCGCCCGTGAGAACCGCGCCTCCCAGCGCCGCCAGGCGGCCTTGTAGATCCGCGCCGCCGCGATGGCGTTGATCCGGGGGTCCCAGAGGAGCAGGGGAGAGTCGAGCCGGAAGATCCCCGCCCACCACGGCATCACCTGGAAGGGACCCAACTCGCAGGACCTTCCCAGCGCGGGCTGCAGCGTGGTCTCCGTCATCCCCAGCGCCTCGAGCGCGTACGGGTCGACGCCCTCTTCGCGCGCGACCTGGTGGACGAGAGCGCGCAGCCACTCCCGCAGCTCCGGGTCGTCGGGCCCCTGCGCCCCGCTCGCTTTGGCACAGGGCTCGGAAACGGCCGCGGCGCCGGCCCGCGAGGCGAGGGCCAGCGCCGTGGCGAAGAGAACGGCGCGGGTCACCGGTATGGATCGGAGGCCGGCGTGACGCTGCGGCGGGCGACGGACACGACCGGCGCGACCGGCGACGGCAACGAGCGCGGTGCTCCCTGGCCGTCCTGCTGCGTCGCCACCTCGGTCGCGAGGCGAGCCGCGGCGCGCTGGGTGACCGCCGCCATCACCCGGGCGCGCAGGGCGAGCAGGCCGGCCTTGCGCCGCAGCGCGTACAGGCTGAGACCGCCGTCGGGGCCTCCGGCCTCGAGCGTGCCTTTCACCAATGCGGAGATCTCGTCCTGCAGCGCCTTGTCGGCGGGATCGCCCTGCTGGCAGGTCTCCGGCGAGAGGAAGCAGGCGGAGTTCGTCAACCGTTCGTCGCGGTCGGCGGCGCGGATCTGCTCCTCCGCCTCGCGCGCCAGGCCTCCGGCCACCGTTCCGTCGCCGCCGCTGGAGCCTTCGGCTCCATCCGCATCCATCGAGTCCACGTCGCGGAGCACGCCTTCGTAGATCCCCCGCGCCTGGTCGAGGTCCTTCTTGTAAGCGGCGAGGAACTTCGCGTGCGCCGCCTGGACGGCGCGGCCGTGCGTCCCGCCCTGGGCGACCTCGTTCTTCCACGCCTGGTAGAGACGCCGCGTCCCTTCGCTGCGCTCGACGCCGGCGGCCTGGCCGAGCTTGACCCAGGCGCGGCTGACGCGCAGAGCGGGGCTGTCTTCGGTTTCCGCCCACTTGCCGTCCGCGGCCTGGACCGGCGGCAGAGGGATGGGCGGCAGGGGATAGGTGACGGATTCGGTGGCTTTGATCGGCTTGAACTCGTCAGCGGCGCGGGCGGGAACGGCGGCCGCGAGCGCGAGGAGGAGAAGGGCGCGGTTCATGTGCGGCTCCAGTCGGGTGGACATCGGTCAGGGGCTGCCGCCGTTGCCGGCGCGCAGCACGGGGGCGAGCGTCTGGAGGATCTGCTCCTGGTCGGAGGGCGGCGGAGGCTTCTGCGCCGTCTGCATGGCGGCGATCTGCGCGCGCGCCGCGCCGAGCTGCTTCTGCAGATCGTCGATCTGCTTGCGGTAGGCGGCGGCCTGCGCCTGGGCCGACTTCGTGCGGGCGAGCTCGCGATCGAACTCGGCGCGCGCGACCATCGCGACGTTCTTCGCGGCCGCGACCGCGCTGCCGAGAATGTTCGGGCTCTCGGGCGCTTTCGCGGCGGCGGGAACGGGCTTCGCCGCCTCCGCGGGAGCAGCCGGCTTCACCTCCGCGATGGCCGCCACGGCGGCGGCGGGACGCACTGCCGCCGGGGCGGGGGCGCGCCGCGCGACCCAGATCAAGCCGACGACCAGCGCCGCGCCGGCCAGCGCCCAGATCCAGATGTGCCGTGAAGGAGCGCTCTCGATGGGCGGGAATTCGGGGCGTTCGGACATGGGGATCTCCTTTCAGGGGTTGTGCGCGACCGGCCGGACGGCCTGCACGCCGCGCAGGAAAGCGTCGTTGATCGCGTCGGCGGTGTCGGGCGCCGTCTCTCCGGCCAGGAAGGTGACCGGGGGCGCATCGTTGGCGTGCAGCACCCAGACGATGAGGAAGCCGCGCGAGCCGGGGTCGACCGGAGTGCGCAGCGGCGCGGTCATCTTCGGGCAGCGGTCGCGCAGCGAGCGCACGGCGTCGGCGGCGGCGCGGCCGGCCTCCTGCGACTTCTCCGCGGAGAGCAGCGCATACGCGTCGCGCAGCTTCTGCTTGCCTTCGCCGCAGGCGTCCGAGGAGCCCTGCCGGGCGGCGGTGAGGGCGCCGCAGCCCTGCAGGACGGCGTCCACGTTTCCGCTCGTGCGCAGCGCGGAATGCGTGACGCGCTTCGCGGAGGTGCAGGCGCGCTCGATCAGCCGCGGTGAGCCGAGGTACACGCCGGCGCGGAAGAGCGGCAGCGCCATCGCCGAGGCGAGGACCTGGCTGGAGGCGGCGATGATCTCGTCCAACCCGGCGGCGGTCATCCGGCTGCCGAGATCGCGTTCCTGCTCGCGGCGGCGGATGTAGTTGTACGCGCTCTGATCGCTGTCGATGGGGCCGAGCGGCGCGATCTGCGGGCCGCGGCTCCCGTCGAGCCCCTTCTCCCAATCGCGCTCCGCGGAGGGCTGCGCCGCTTCCTCGTGCGCGCAGGCGAGGAGCGCGGCGAGCGAGAGGGTCAGGATGGTCTTGTGCATCGGGGGTCCTCCTGGTTCGCGAAAGCAAAAAAACCGGGTCGCGTCATCGAAGGGGCAGCTCCGGCAGGGGCGTTCCCGCGACGGCGTCGAGCAGCGGCCCGCCGTGTTCCGGCCCATAGACGGGCCAGGCGATCTCGAGCACCGAGCCGACGCTGCACCGCCAGGCTTCCTCCAGCTCTGTGAAGAACCGTCCGGCGCGGGCGAGGGCATCGTCGTCGCGCGTTGGCGCGAGCGCAGCCCGATGAGTGGTTTCGAGGCGGAGCGGCGCCCGCAGCCAGCCGCCCGGGAGCCGCAGGGCAGGGACGCCCTGCAGGCGCGCGCGGGCCAGCGAGTAAGGCGCCAGAGCCGGTGGGCTCAGCGAGGTGAGCGGCCGATCGTACTCCGCGCAGATCGCGACCACGGGCGCGCGGCCGCGCGCGAGAAGGGCGCCGTCCTCCGCCCGCAAGGAGGCGTTGCCGACCAGCAGCGTGAGGGTGAACAGCTCGGGTGACCAGCCCAGAGCGCAGGCGCGGGCGGGCTTGATCCGGAGGGGAAGAGAAAGCGCGGGAGCGGTGCGCTCGCCGGCCCCGGCCCGGCGCTGATCGTGCAGGAGCGCGAGCATCTCGTCGGCGCTCACGCGGCAGCCCCGCGCTGGAGGGTCTCGGCGAGCAGCGCATGCATGCGTGCGGCGTCAGCTTGCGCGCGGCGGGCTTGCGCCTCGGTCACCGCGAGGAGCGACTTCAGCGTGTGCAGGAGGACTTCCTCGGGGTCGCCGCCGCGCGCATCGCTGCCTTCCTCGTCGAGCCGCCGCGCGGTGAGGACGATCACCGGGCCGAGCAGCATGGGGAACGTCCCGCCGACCATCAGGAAGTACGCGTAGCTGATCTCGCGGTATGCGCGCGCCATCGTCTGGGCCAGCACCTCGGCGCCGGCCTGCGTTCCCATCGCGTCACCGAGGGCGCCCATGCCGAGGGCGCCGACCAGCGTGCTCATCCCCAGGCCGAGCCCCGGCCCGAGCAGCATCATGGTCATCGCCACCGGGCGGACCTGCTTCTGCCAGATCTCGGCCCGCCTCGCGGCGCGGATGCGGCGCGCCTCGGACGAGATCCCCGGCGCGACCCGCTCGGCCTGCGCGCGCAGCGCCTGCGAAACGACCCAACCGAGGATCGCGATCTGCACCAGATTGATCAGGAGCAACAGCGGCGCCCCGCCGTACGTGTCGATCGAGTAGCGCCAGAACCGGGCGTAGAGCCCCATCACCGCCTCCTTCCCGCCCGACAAGCAAAAAATCAGGGACACCATGCCCAACTCCTCATGCCAACTCGTTTGGCACGGCGAATTGCGTAGGGTGTCCCCGGCTTTTTTGCTGTTGCGGCATGCGCATCGCGGTGCTGGCCGCCGTGCTGATGCTCGCCGCGCCCGCGGATCCGGCAGTGCGGCGCGCGCCGTGGCTCCTCTTTCCCATCGACGTCCGCCGCTTCGATCGCATCTCTTCGCCGTTCGGCGTACGCCGGTTGGGCGGACATCGGCAGCTGCACCGCGGGGTCGACCTGGTCGCGCCAGCGGGCTCGTTGGTGGTGGCCGCTCGCGAAGGAACGGTGACGGATGCGGGCCGCGCCCGAGCCTGCGGCTGGTACGTCACCATGGAGCACGAGAACGGCTGGCGCACCGTGTACTGCCACTTGCGATCGGACCCGCGGCGCCTGGGAATCTCCGAAGGACTTCGGGTTCCCGCGATGGGCGTCGTCGGGGAAGTCGGGAGCACCGGCCACTCGACGGGCCCGCATCTGCATTTCTCGCTCCTCGATCATCGGGGAGAGGCGCGGGACCCGCTCCTGGCGCTCTACACGCCGGCGGAAACCCTGCGCCTGCTCAAGCGGATGGGGCTGGCGAAATGATCGCGCTCGCCCCAACGGTCCGGAGAGCCCTCGCCCGCCTCCCCCGGCGCGGGGTCGTGGCCGGCGGCGTCGGCGCGCTCGTGGCCTCGGTCGCCATCGTGCTCGTCTCGCCGCTCTCGCTGGCCGGTGGAGAGCGGGCCCAGCAGGGGGCGGCGATCTTCGCCGCCGATCTGGCGGCTTATCGCGCAGCGCCGCCCGACCTGCGGTCGGCTTCTCTGGTGGCGGCGGCGACGGCGGGATACGAGGACCGCGCCTTCTTCCGGCGGCCGCGGTGCGTCCCCCCGCTCAGCCCCTCGGGATTGATCCGCGCCGTCGTGCGAAACCTGCGCGGAATCCCGCAGGGCGGCTCGACCATCCCTCAGCAGCTCGCGAAGCTCTATCTACGCACCGGGCGGCGCGCCGGCGTTCTCGACAAGGTCGAGGAAGCGATGTTCGCCACCTGGCTCGTTCGCCAGGCCGCGCCAGAAGAGGTCGCGGGGCTCTATCTCAACCTGAGCGCCGGCACGTCGATGGGAACGGTGCGGCGGCCGGCGGACGGCCTTTACCGGCTCTCGCTCGCCCTCTTCGGGCTGCCGCTGCGCAGACTCTCACGCGAGGACCAGCTCGTGCTCGGCGCTTCGCCCCGCGGCGTGCAGTGGCTGCGCGTGCATCCGGCGATTTCGGCGCGCCGGATCGCCGCCACGCGCGAGTGGTTGATCTCGCAGGACCTCTGGGATGCGTCGGTGCGGTCGTACCTCGACGACTTCGACGTCGACTCCTCGGCCGCGTTCCGGTTCGTGGAGGGTTGGACGGAGCGTGTGGCGAGCGGGGAGGCCGCCACCGCCGATCTGGACCTGGTCGCCGCCATCGATCGGTTCCGGGACGGGCTCTCGGAGACGCTGCAGGCGCAATTTCCCGGGACGGCGGTGCGCGCCGCGTTCGCGGCCCTCGGGTCGGACGGATCCGTCCTGGCGCGATCGGGCGCGGAATCCGCGCTGATGGCGGTCAATTACGGGTCCGTCGCGAAGCTGGAGGCGCTGGATCTCGCGGTCGAGGCGTTCGGACCCGCGGCGGTGCGCGACCTGATGCTGCCTCCCGGCGGCTGCGTGCGCTGGATCTGGTCGACCAAGGATCTGCGCCGGTCGCACCCGTCGCGGTACTGCCCGACCGACGTCGCCCCGGCGACGCGCCCGATGGCGCTGGACGAGGCCGTCGCCCGTTCGATCAACTCGCTCACCGCACGCCACGCGATGCTGCTCCCGGCGCTCCTGGCCCAGCGGAGGCCCGATCTGCTGCGACAGATGGTGGCGGAGGTCTCCGCCCGGGAGCGCGCCTCACTCGACTCACCCGCGGACCGGGCGCTCGCAGGCGATCTGCTGGCCCAGCTCGGCGGCGCGTTGCCTCCGGAAGCGATCGCGCCGGAGCTGTCCTACAGCGCCGCGGGCGTGGCGCTCTTCCGCTATCTGCGCGATCGACGGGAGCTCGCGGGACTGCCCGCCGACCGGTTGCCGGAAGACCCGACGTCGCTGCTCGGCAACTCCTCGCGCGCGACCGCGGAGCAGATCGGCGCCTACCTGCATCGCAAGCTGTTCGCGAACGACGGCACCTGCGCGCTGAGCGACACCGGAGCGCTGCTCGCGCTGCGTCGCCGGGAAGGCACGCTGCGCTGGCTGGCCCAGCGTTGGCCCAAGCTGGTCTTCAGCGGCAAGACCGGCTCGTCGCCTCACGACGACTCCGCAGTCGCCGCCGTCGGCCTCTGCCTGGACGCACGGCCCGTGGTCCTCGTCTCGGTGCTGCGGCCGTTGCAAGCGCCTCTGCCGGACGGGCTGCAGGGCTCGCTGCTGCTGCGCGGGATCGATGGCTACCTGCGCGAGCTGGCGAGGCTCGATCGCAAGCCGGCTTCGGCGCTCTTGCCCACCTGGGCTGAGCAGGACGCGCAGCTCGCGGTGGAGGCGAGACCATGATGTCGCGATCGGGCCGGCCCGGCGGATTCGACGAGATGGAGGCGCTGATCTACCGCCTCTTCGCCGAAAAGCAGTTTGCCCTGGCGCTGCTCGCGCTGGTGATGGTTGCGCAGCTTCTCTCGGCCCAGTTCCTCCTGCTCCGGCTGACGCCGCCCTCGCAGCAGGCTCGGGCGGCGCCGGCCGCCTCGCAGCGCCTCGACGTGAAATGCGACGCCGGAGCGGCGCGAACGCTGGCCGGAGAGGCGATGAGCCGCGAGGCTGCCCGGGGCAAGGTCGTGGTCATGCACCTCGCGGCGTCGGAGGAGGCCTGCCTGGCCCAGGTCACCTCCTCCGGTGCTGCCGAGCTGGTG
The DNA here is from genome assembly GCA_001918155.1 of Deltaproteobacteria bacterium 13_1_40CM_4_68_19. Classification (GTDB taxonomy): domain Bacteria; phylum Myxococcota; class Myxococcia; order Myxococcales; family 40CM-4-68-19; genus 40CM-4-68-19. The sequence continues at coordinate 21,575 of MNFJ01000097.1, read as the reverse complement.
GTGGGGATGAGCGCCGATGCACAGCCTGCCGGCCATTGAGGGTGCGGCGCCGCCGCGCCTCGTCCGCGCGGTATGCCTGCAGATGCTGGCGCTCGCGGGGGCGGCGCTGATCGCGGCGCTGCCATGGCCGCACTCGCAGGTGACCGATGCTCTGCGTCCCGCGGAGCCGAAGAAGGCGGAGAGAAGGATCCGCATCGTGCAGCTGCCCCGGCCGCGGGTCGATCGCCCGCAGCTGCTACCGGCCGCGGCGAAGCCGGCGGCGCCGCCTCCGCCGTCTCCCGCAGCGCGCCCGCAGCCCTCGCCGGCCCCTCCGCTCGCTCGCATCGCCGCCGACTCCGAAGCGATGCACGGGGTGCGCATGCGCGTGTTGGTGCCGCGCAGCCCCGGGGAATTGGCCTCTCACCTGCGCAATTCCGGCGGGTGCCTCGTCGTCTCGCGGCTCGCAGGTGGAAGCGCCGAGGTGCTCTCCGTGCTCGCGCTCGATGGAGAGCGCGTGGTGGAGATGGCCGGGCCGCCCTGCGCCGGAGTGCCGCGGCTGCTGCGCGACGCGAACCTGAACGCGGCGCTGGGCGACCCCCTCGGCCGCGCCCGCGCTGCGTCGCCGGGGGACGAGGTGGTCCTGCAGATCATCCTCAGCCCCGGCCTGCACGAGACCGCCCGATCCGCACTGCTCGCTCGCTTCGGCGCCATCTCCGACGAGGAGATGGGCCGCCGCGCGGCGGAAAGCGGATACGAGCTGACCTGCTTCGCCGAGCCCGCGGGGGCGCTGCGATGCCAATGACCGTTTCGCCCGGGAGGTGCCGTATGAAGCCGCTCGTTCCATCGTTCGTCGCCGCCGGCATCGCGCTCGGCGCCGCAGGCGCGCAGGGCGTCGAGACCATCGCAGTGCTGGAGTTGCGCTCGCGCGCCAATCCCGTCGTAGCGGCGGAGCTCTCGGACCGCGTCCGGGAAGCCGTCCGGCGCGCGCTCCCGCAAGCTCGAGTCGTCGACAGCGAGGAGAATGCCGACTTCGTCATCGGCGGAAGGATCTCGCGCGGCGGCCTCGGCTACCGCGCCTGGCTGGAGCTCCGCGACCGGAGCGGCGACGTCCTGCAGCGGGCGTCCGCTACGGCGAGCAGCCGGAGCGAGCTGGCGGAAGCGATCGACGGCGCCGCCGTCGACCTCGTCCGGTCCCGCCAGGAAGCCGGAGGGCCCATCACCATCGCCCCGTTGCCCGCGGTGCCGGCCCCCGCCGAGCCGCCGGAAGACGCGCTCAATCTCGAGGCGGACGCGGGTGTCCTCGTGGCCTGGGACCGGGCGCGCCGGATCGAGGCGCACGGAAAGGAGAGCCCGCAGGAGGCGGCGGCGGCGTGGCGCCGGGTGGCGGACATGCGCGGGCAGAACCCGTTCCGGGAGATCGCGCTCACCCGCGCCGCCGAGTGGGAAGCGTATGCGGCAGGGCGTCGCGCGCTCGACGCGCAGTTGGCGAGCGATACGGCACGCTTGCGGCGGGTGCTTCCGCTCGCGTCGGTGATGGATTCCGCGAAGATCGACCTGCTCGTGCGGTTCGCGGCCGCGCACGGTTTCGACAAGGTCTCGCCGCTGGTGGCGCTGCTGCCTTCGGCCGAGTTGCGGGCGCGGGCCGAGCTCTCGCTCGACTGCGAGGTGAAAGAGGCGCACGCGTGCGTCCAGCTCGCGCGCGCGGCGGACGAGGCCAAGGACGCGAAGGCGGCGCTGGACTATCTCGACCGGGCCTGCGCGGCGGGAGCGCCGACCGCCTGTGCCGAGAGCGGCGACCGCTGGCTTCAGGGGGACCTGCGGGACCCGGCGCGCGCCATCGCCGCCCTGCAGCGCGGCTGCGATGCCGCGAATGCCGCCGCCTGCGTGCGGCTGGCGCGCGTCTACGAAGAAGGCGACGGCGCCCCGCCGAACGCGAAGACGGCTGTGGACTTGCGCGAGAAGGCCTGCGCCGCGGGAGACGGCAAGAGCTGCCGCCGGCTGGCGGGCATGAGCGAGGAGCCGGCCCGCGTGGCTGACCTTCTCCGGAAAGGATGCGACGGTGGGGACGCCCTCTCCTGCGCGCTGTCGACGAAAGAACCCGCCATCGTCCAGCGGCAGCTCCAGGAGGCGGCGGCCGGCGCGGCGAAGCCGGCGCCGATCGCGCGGCCGGCATCTACAACGGAGAAGCCGGCTGCGAAGCCTCCGCCGCCGCCTTCGCCGCGCACGGAGGTCGAGCCTTCACACGATCGCGCCGCGGCGGGCATGGCGATGGTGGCGTTCGGGGCGCTCGCCGCCACCGCGGCGGTGATGATGAACTCGGACGATGCGCAGCCCCGGCGGGCCTTCCGGTCGGCACTCGTCGCCGGCTCGCAGCCGCAATCGGGTTCGAACCGCACGTTGACGCTGGTCTTCGGCGGTGCCGCGGCGCTGTCGGCGGGTGCGGGCCTGGTGCTGCTCTTCACCAAGCCGGACAAACCGGAGGCGCCCAAGGTCGGCGTGGGAGTGTCGCCGGCCGGCGTCGTCGTTTCGGGCAATTTCCGCTGACCGAAATCGGAGGTCCGCCCACGGTCACGTCGCCGTGCCGTCAACGTCGACGTCAACCTGTCCGTTGCGAAGTGCGCAAGTAGCACGCCGCTTGCACGATTTCGGACAGGTGGCCACCGTTCCGGTGGCGCTGCGTAATATCCATGACCAATCGTCCGCCGTGGCGTACATGGTAAATTACAGTGTCGATCTGGAGACGATTCCTGATCAAGCGCGGCAGGAAATCCGCCGGACGATGCAGCAGATCTCCGAGGCGGTGACGACGGTCCCGGCGGCGAGCCCGTTCTGGAGTTCGATGAAGGAATCGCTGCTTCAGATCGACGTCGAAGGACGGCGGGTGGTCTATCGGATCGACGTCGCGCGCCAACAGATCGCCGTGATCGAGCTGCACCAGCTCCGCAAGTGAGTCCGGGGCCCGCCGTGCGCGTGCTCAGCGCGGTGAGGCCGCGTCCACCGGGCGGGTCGCCGCAAGCAGCGCCTCATGGAGTGCGAGCAAGACCATCGCCACGGCTGCTACGGCGGCTCCGATCGCGCGCAGATCCGTGGCGGCGGCGAGGAGGCCGAACAGCGAGGGGACGGCCGCCGATCCGAGCGTGGCGGCGCCGACCTGGAACCCGACGGCATGCGGCGCGAGGTGGTGCCCGACTCGATCCGGCGTGCGCGACATGAGGGTCGGAAACATCGGCGCCAGACTTGCGCCGAGCAGGACGAGGCCGAGCCGCCCGAGCGCACCACCACTCGAGGCGAACAGCACGGCGCCCGCCAGTGCGGTCAGCGTGGCGCCGCGCAACAGGCGGTCCGGCCCGAGGCGATCCACGACGAACCCGAGGACGACGCGGCCGCCGAGGATGCTGCCCCAGTATGCGGCAGTCCATGCACCCGCGGCCTCGATGTCGAGGCCGCGCGCCTCGCGCAGCACGGTGAAGCACCATTGACCGGTGCCCGCCTCCAGGCCGGTGTAGACGAAGAAGAGGATGATCTGCAGCCATACCCTGCCGGTCCGGAGCGCCTCCTCCGCGCTCGCGTGCACTGCGCCGGCGCCGGCGGCGGCGCCGTCGTCTTCCCAGGCGCGACGAGTGACCGCGAACGCGAGGGCCATCGCGCCGAGGGCACACGCGAGCAGGAGGTATCCGACCTGGTAGGAGACGCCGTGTGCAAGCACCGCCGTCATCATCGCCGGCCCCGCGGTGGCGCCGACGCTCCAGCAAGCGTGGAGCCAGTTCACGTGGCGCACCGGGATGTGCCGGGCGGCCCAGCCGTTCAGCGAGGCATCGATGGCGCCAGACCCGAGCCCGATCACGGTGGCCATCGGCACGAACTGCGCCCAGCGCGACGCGGAGGCGTAGCCGCAGAGCCCGACCGCGACGAACCCGCTGCTCACGGCGAGGAGGCGGCCGACGCCGAGCCGCACGACGATGCGCCCGGCGAGGACGCTCGATACCGCGTATCCGACGACACCCACGGTCAGCACCGCGCCGAGGCCCGCCTGGGAGAGACCGAAGCGATCGCGAATCGACGGCCAGGCGACGCCGATGACGGTGTCCGGAAGCCCGAGCGAGATGAACGCGAGGTACGAGAGCGCGAGCAGCGGCAGGGGCGGGGCTTTCAAGCGGATCCTTGGGCCGCAGCAGGATACAGCGGCGGATCGCCGGCGGCTCGCCAAGATTTTGACGCCGCGACTTTGACGCTCCACAAGCCAGTGCTCCCCGTGGATCTCGTCATGAAGGTGGAGAGCGCGCTGCGGGCCGCGGGCGTCGAGAGCTCACTGAGTCGGCAGGCGCAAGGAGAGCTGGAGGCGCTGCGGGAAGCGTACACCGCCGAGCTGCCGCAGCAGCTCGCCGGGATCGCCTTGGCCGTCCACCAGCTCCGCGTCGCTCCTTCCAGCGCGGCGCTCCGCGGCGTCGTGCGGCGTTGCGCGCACAGGGTCGCTGGGACCGCGGGCTCCTTCGGGTACGACGACATCGGCGATGCCTGTGCGCGGATCGAGCAAGGCGTCCTCTCGTTGGCGCACGATGAGGGTTCCGGGTGGCGCGAGATCGAGGAAGCCGCCTCGAGGATTGCGGCGTTCACGTCGTCGGGCCGCGCGGCGGCGGTTTGACCGATCTCCGACGAATGGGGGTATGGAAATCTCCCCGCCCGGGCTCGGTTCTGCTTATCTCCGCCGCAACGAGAGGGGGGGACAAGACCCTGAGGGATGGCTCGCCGAGCGCGCAAGACCGCATACTTTTTGAACCGTACCCTGAACCGGCTCGCCCTCATCGCGTTCGGGGTGCGCTTTCCGGCCACGGACGGCCTCTGGGTGATGGTTGCCGACGCCGTGCGCTCCCCCTGGGAAACGACCGAGCTCCTGGCGCTCAGCTACCCGGAATGGATGAAGGACAACCCCACCTTCGTCGCCTTGTTGACCGATTTCGACGTCGACGAATTCGAACGGGACGTTCAGCGGCGCTGAACCTCGCTTTCCCGCGCGGCCGCGATGAGCGCGCGCGTGACGTCGTGGCGAGGCGCGCGCACCAGCGACGCGGCTTCCGCCAACTCGACGATCGCGCCGCGGGAGAGGACCGCGATGCGGTCGCAGAGAACCGCCGTGAACCGCAGATCGTGGGAGATGAAGAGGCACGCCAGCGAGGCCGAATGCCGCAGCTTGCCGAACAGATTCGCCATCTGCGCCTGAATCGAGACGTCCACCGCGCTGAGCGCTTCGTCGGCGACGAGCAAAGCCGGGGACGGCGCCAACGCCCGCGCCAGCGCCACGCGCTGGGCCTGGCCGCCGGACAGCTCGTGCGGATGCCGGTGGAGGACCTCCGGCCCCAGGTCCACCTCGCGCAGCAGCGCAAGGATCCGCTCCTCGAGGGCGTGACTGCGCTCGAGGCGGTGGACCACGAGCGGCTCGGCCAGGATGGAGAAGACGGTCATCCGCGGGTCGAGCGAGGTGGCGGGATCCTGGAAGACGATCTGCATCTCGCGCCTTGCCGCGCGTAGCTCGCGCCCGGAGAGCGCCAGAAAGTCGCGCCCACGCCACCGGACGCGTCCGTCCGCCGGCTCGAGAAGCCGGAGCACGGCACGCGCCAACGTCGATTTGCCAGAGCCGCTCGCGCCGACGATGCCCAGCGTCTCTCCTGCGCCCAGCGCGAACGAGACGCGGTCGAGGACGCGAACGCCTCCGCGATGAACGCACAGATCCTCCACCTGGAGCAGCGGCGCGTTCACGGCGCATCCACCGGATGGAAACAGGCCAGTCCCCTGCCGTCGATCTCGATCAGCTCGGGCTCGCGCTTCGCGCAGTCGTCTTGCGCGCGCGGGCAACGGTTGCGGAAGCGGCAGCCGCCGGGTCGCTCCCACGGAGGCGGTGCGGAGCCGGCGATGGGCTGGAGGCGGACGGGTCCGGAGCTGCCCAGCGGCGGAGGAAGGCTGCGCAAGAGGCCGAGGGTGTACGGGTGCCGCGGACTCGCGAGCAGCTCGGTCGTTCGCGCGCTCTCCACGATCCTCCCCGCGTACAAGACGGCGATCCTCGTGCAGAGGCGGGCCGCGGTGCCCAGGTCGTGGGTCGCGAGCAGGATGGATACGCCGCGCTCCTCCCGGAGGCCGCGGAGCAGATCGAGGATGCCGGCCTGCACGATCGCATCCAGTGCGCTGGTCGGTTCGTCCGCGACGAGGATCTCCGGCCGGCAGGCGACGGACATGGCGATGAGCGCGCGCTGGCGCATCCCGCCCGAGAGCTCGTGGGCGTAGCGATCCGCGTCGTTCGCCGTGAGCCCCACGGCCCGGAGCAACTCCAATGTCATCGTGCGCGCGCCGCGGCGATCGACGGACTGGTGGGCGCGCACGGCTTCGCTGATCTGCGTGCCGATGCGCAAGACGGGATTGAGAGCGGCGAGCGGATCGTGGAATACCATCGCGATGCGGCGGCCGCGGATCCGGTTGAGCGCGTCCGGGCCCAAGCCGAGCAAGTCCTCTCCCGACAGCTCCACGCGGCCCGAGACCTGCGCGCCGGACGGCAGCAGACGCAAGAGCGAGAGTGCGACGGTGGTCTTGCCGCTGCCGGATTCGCCGATGAGGCCGAGCGCCTCCCCGTGTCCGAGATCGAACGAAATGCGGTCGACGGCGGAGAACGAGGCCTCTCCCGTTTGAAAGCGCACGGTCAGATCTCGCACTCGCAGCATCGCGGCTGGTTTACCGGTCCGGAGGTGGGTGTCAAAGTGCAGCGGCCATGTGGAGTCGACCCGAATGCACGGACAATCCCTGACCGCCGACCTGCTGCCGACGCCTCGTGCCATGGAAGTGCCGCAGCTGGTGGGCGGGCGGTACCGGGTACTTGCTCCTCGCGGTTCGGGGGCCGAAGGTTCCGTCTATCTCGCGGTCGATCTCTTCACGGGTGAGGAAGTCGCCCTCAAGTGCGGGCCCGCCGGGCCGCTCGCCGCGGAATACCGCCGAAGCGCGACGCTGCAACATCCGCACCTGGCGCGCGCGCTCACCCTATGGCGTGGCGGCGGCACCTGCTCCCTGGCATTCGAGTACGGCGAGGAGGATCTCACCGCCCTGCGCGGTCTCTCCGAATCGGTGGTGGTGCGGTACGTCGCGGAGGTCGCGCGCGCGCTCGGTCACCTGCACCGGCGGGGCATCGTTCACGGCGATGTGAAACCGCAGAACGCGGTGCTTGCCGGTCCACCCCAGGCGCGCCGGGCACTCCTGGTCGATGTCGGCCTCGCAGGCGCCGAGCCGGCGTCGCGAGGGAGCCTGGAGTACGCGGCTCCCGAAGTGCTCGAGGGCGCGCCGCCCGATGCGGCAGCAGATCTTTATTCGCTCGGTGTGACGCTGCACGAGCTGCTCTCCGGCGTGAATCCATTCGCGGCCCCTACTCCCGCAGAAGTGGTCCGCGCCCACTTCAACGGCGTGGCACCGGCGCGAGCCAGCGCCAGCGTGCAGGCCGTGGTGGACAAGCTCCTGGCCCGCGAACCGCGCTCTCGCTACGCGCAAGCGGACGAAGTGATCGAGGCGCTCGCCGCCGCCACGCGCCTCCCTCTGGAGAGCGAGGGCGAGGGGCTGGCGCGCGATCGTATCGGACTCGGTCTGCTCCAGGGCCGGGAAGCCGAGCTCGCCCGCATCGAGGCAGCGGCCCAGCGCGTCGCCGGCGGCCGCGGCGCGCACATGCTGCTGGTCGGTCCACCGGGGTCGGGCCGCTCGCGCCTGTTGCGCGAGTGCGGAGTCGTCGCGGAGCTTGCCGGCGTGCGCACGCTCCACCTGGAACAGGGCACGACTCTCACGACCTTGTGCCGCTGGCTCGGCATCCTTGTCGGGGTTGGAACCCCGCTGGAGCCGTCGGTCGGCGCAGCGCGAGAGCGGCTGATCGCCGCCTGCGCGCAACATCCCCTTGCGCTCCTGGTGGATGACGCGGATCGCGCAAAAGATTGGTTGTGCGCATTGGTCCTCGCGCTGGCTCGCGATCCGGCCTGGAAGCAGAGGCCGCTCCTCGTGGTCGCCGTGGCCTCGCACCAGATCGATCCCTCCCTCGAGCGCGTGGAGCTGCGGCCCCTCGCGCCGGCGCAGGCGAAGGCCAAGGTGGTGGAGGTGGTCGGCGCGCGAAGCTGGGCGGGCGCCCTCGCCGATCGGCTGATCGGTGAAACGTCGAGCTACCCGCGCGAGCTGGAGAGTGCGATCCGCGATCTCGCCGACCGCAAGCTGCTGGCGAGGCGCCGCGGGCGCTGGGAGCTCGATCTCCTCCTCGCCGGCCCCGATCTCGCCGGCTGCGTGCCCCGGGAGGCGACGCGGAGGGCGCGGGCAGCCAGGCTGGAAGTACCAGCGGAGCAATGGCCCGATCTGGGGCTGACGGCGGTGCTCTGGCCGGAGATCGACGGCAGCGCCCTCGCTCGCGATGGTGATGATCTGATCGCTCGCGGCCTGCAGATCGCGGAGCGCTCCGGGCTGCGCTTTTCCAGCCTGGCCGCGCTGCGGGCGGCGGAAGGGGCGCTTTCGGGTGCGCAACGGCGGCTCGCGCACTTCCGCGCCGCCGGCCTCACGCGCGATGCCGCAGCGCGTGCGCGCCATCTCTTCCGCGCGAGCGCGGGCGGATGCGTGCGCGCGGCCCTGGCAGCAGCGCGTGAGCGGCTCCGTTCCGGGGCCCCGATCGAGGCGGCGCGGCTCTATCAGGTGGCGCGGGCAGGCCTGCGGCATCCCCTCTCGAGCTCGCGCGCGGCCCTGCTCTGCGAGCGCGCTGCGGACTGTCTCGCGCTGGTCGGGCATCCGGCCGCCGCCCGGCGGGAGTATGCACGGGCGCTCGGGCGGGGCGGCGATCCCGGACGCATCTGGCAGAAGATCGCCAAGGCGCGCTGGCAGGAAGGCCGCTTCGAACAGGTCCTCGAAGCGCTCGCGCGCGCGAAGTCCGCCGGAGCGGATCCGCTCGCGGTCACCACGGTCGAGGCGCGCGCGGAGGCGATGCGGGGCGACTATGCGCGCGCGGAGCAGCTGGCGGAGGCGGCCCTGCCGCTCGCGCGCGAGAAGCGCGATGAGGAGGCGGCGACGCGGCTGCACCACTTGCTCGGCACTTGCGCCTGGCACAGAGGGGAAGCGCGGCGCGCAATCGCCGAGGAACGCGCGGCGGTGCTCATCGCGCGGCGGCGGGGCGACCGCCGCGCCGAGGCCGACGCTCTCGCGGGCCTGGGCACCGCGTTCCGGCTGCGGGGAAACCATGAGCGCTCCGCCCGGGCGTCGGCGGGCGCGGTGGAGCTCTACAGCGCCCTGGGCGACGATCGCCAGGAGGCCATCGCCTGGAACAATCTCGGCATCTCCTACTACCTCGCGGGTGAGTGGGATCGCGCGCTCGAGGCCTGGGAAAAACTGAGCGGCAAGAAGGAACAGACCCTCGAGGAAGAGCTGCTCAACCTGAACAACCTCGGGTTCCTCTACCGCGAGCGCGGCGACTGGCCGCGCGCGAGGGAGCTGTTCAACCGCGCGCTGGCGAGGATCCGGCATGCGGGCGGTCACGCGCGGATCGAGGCCGTGGTGTGCGGCAACCTCGGCGAGATCGCGGCCCGGGAGGGGGATCCCGCGGCCGCGGAGGCGCTGTACCGGCAGACCGTGGAGATCGCGCGCCGGATCGGAGCCCGCGACGAGCTGCTCGAGACCGAGCGGCGGCTGGCCGAGCTCGACCTGCTGCTGCGGAATCCGGTCGCGGCGAGCGAGCGCGCTTCGGAAGCGCTCAAGCTTGCCGCGGAGCTCGGCAACACGGTCGAGCAAGGCAACCTCTGGCGCATCCTGGCCATCGCTGCCAGGGCGCGGGGTGACGCGGCCGCCGCTGCCGCCGCCCTGCGGACGGCGTGCGAGTCGCTGGAGCGCGCGGGTGCCAGGCTGGAGCTGGCCCGCGCCGATTGCGTGGCATGCCTGCTCGAGCTCGATCGGGGCGACCCGGTGCAGGCCGCGGCCGCCCTTCGCCGGGCGCGCACCCTGTTCGAGAGGCTCGGCGCGACGCCCGACTTGCGCGAGATCGAGAGGCTGGACAAGGACGTCGAGGCGCTGCAGCGCAGGTCGTTCTCGCACGTGGAGGCCCTCACGCAAGCGGCGCAGCGACTGGCGGCGCAAAGCAACCCGGAGGCGTTGCTCGAAGATGCTCTCGACGAAGCCCTGCTTCTCACCGGCGCCGAGCGGGGATTCATCCTCCTGCACGACGGAGAGGGCGAGCCGCGCGTCGCGGCGGTGCGCGGCGCCGCGGCGAATTCGACGTTGCGCATCTCCCGGACCGTCGCCAATCGCGTGCTGCGCACCGGGGAGATGGTCGCGGTGGCGGACATCGTCGGGCGCGAGGAACTGAGCGCGTGCCGGAGCATCCTCGACCTGGGGCTGCGCTCGGTGCTCTGCACGCCCATCCGCTCCGGTGGCCGGCAGCTGGGCATCCTCTACGTCGATTCGAGGCGGGTGGGATCGCTGCTCTCGGAGAAGGACCTCGGACTGCTCAGCGCGTTCGCCGCCCTGGCAGGGTCGGCGCTGCAGAACGCGCGCCTGATCGACGACCTGCGCCACAAGAGCGAGCTGCTCGCCCACATGGCCCACGAGTTCCGCTCGCCTCTGCAGGCGATTGCGCTGCGGGCCGGGATCGGGAAGGTGCGCCCCGCGACCGGGGAGGACCTGGAGGCCATCGCCTCGCAGTCGGCGCGGCTTTCGAAGATCGTCGAGCGCACGCTCGAGCTGTCGCGGATGGAGGCCGGCGCCTTGAACCTCGAGCGAACGAAGGTGGACCTGGCCGAAGTCGCGCGCACCGCGATCGCCGGCCTCGAGCCCATCGCCCGGATGAAGTCGATCGACCTGGCCGTCTCGATAGACGAGAACCTGCCGCCTGTGATCGGAGACTTCGAGCGCCTGGTCCAGGTGATCACGAACCTGGTGGGAAATGCCATCAAGTTCTCCGGCGAGGGAAGCCGCGTCTGGGTACGGCTGGCCGCCGGCGACCCGGTTCTTCCGTCGAAGCCGCAGCCCCGCCTCGAGGTCGAGGGCGTTCCGCCGGCCGCCGCGTCCCAGCCGGCGCGGCCCAGCGCGCAGGTCATCGTCATCGACCGAGGGCCGGGCATCTCCTCCGACGAGATCGGAAAGATCTTCACGCCGTTCTTCCGCGCCGGGAAGGGAGACGGCAGCGGCCTCGGGCTGGTGATCAGCCGCCAGATCACCCGCGAGCACGGAGGAGAGATCCGCGTGAACAGCAAGCTGGGCGAAGGCACCACCTTCACGGTCGCGCTTCCCGGGGCCCCATGATGCGCGTTCCCCAGCGTGAGCGGGCGCGGATCCTCATCGTGGAGGACGATCCGGTCCAGGCGGAGGCGCTCTCGGCGGTGCTGGCGGCCGGAGAGCGGGAAATCCTCGTCGCCGCCGACGGCGAAACCGGACTTTCGCTGGCGCGCGCCGGAGTCGAGTTGATCGTCGCAGACTACATGCTCCCCGGCATGAACGGCGTGCAGATGGTGCGGCGGCTTCGGGAGGAGAAGCTAGCGACTCCTGTGCTGATCGTCTCCGGCGAGGCCACGGTGGCCGTCGCGGTGGAGGCGATGAAGGCCGGCGTCCTGGACTTCGTACAGAAACCGTTCGACGTGGATTTCTTCCGGGTGCGGGTCGCGCAGGCGCTGGAGCTGGGACGCACGGCGCAGGAGCTCGAGGTCCTCAGGCGCAAGCTGCAACGGCGGGGCAAGCCGGAGCTGATCGTCGGCGTCTCACCCGCCATCGCGCAGGTGAGATACCTGATCGAGTCCGTCGCACGCACCGACGTGGACGTCGCCCTCTACGGCGAGACCGGGACGGGCAAGGAGCTCGCGGCGCGCGAGGTCCACGAATACAGCCAGCGCGCCGGGGGCTCTTTCGTGGTGGTGGACTGCGCGGCGATTCCCGAGCTCCTGCTGGAAAACGAGCTGTTCGGGCACGAGGCCGGGGCCTATACCGGCGCCGATCGGAAGGCGGCCGGTCTGCTCGCGGAGGCTGACGGCGGCACCGTTTTCATCGACGAGATCGGCGACATGCCGCTGCCGCTCCAATCCAAGCTGCTGCGCTTCCTGCAGACGAAGGAATTTCGCCGGGTGGGTGGATCGCGGCAGACGCGGGTCGACGTCCGCGTGGTGGCCGCGACCAACCGCGAGCTCGAGACGGAGGTGGCGAGAGGCCGGTTCCGGCAGGATCTCTTCTACCGGATCAACGTATTCCCGATCCGCCTTCCTCCCCTGCGCGATCGGCGCGAGGACGTGCCGCTGCTCGCGCACCATTTCCTGCGCGGGGTGGCCTCCGGTAAGGACGTCGGCCGGCCGATCGAAGGGTTCACGCCCGAGGCGCTGGCCGCTCTCGCCGCGCACGACTGGCCGGGCAACGTGCGTCAGCTGGAGAACGTCGTTCGGCGCCTGGTGGTCATGACTGAAGGTCCGCGCATCGGAGTGAGTGAGTGCCATGCGGTGCTGGGCGAACCGACGGCCACCGTCTCGCCTGCCGGCACCATCGAGCCGTTCCACCAGGCCAGGGCCGAAGTGCTGGCGCGTTTCGAAAGGGCGTACCTGGGAAGCTTGCTGCAGGCCACTGGAGACAACGTGGCCGAGGCGGCGCGCCGCGCGGGCCTCGATCGCAAGAACCTCTGGCTCAAGCTGAAGCGGCACGGGATCGCCCGGGCGCGGCTGTAGCGGCGCCGCCCCACCCGGGGCGGAAGCACCACACTCTCAAGTGCTTGATCTCACTCAGCCGCGTGGCGCGGCCGCCCCACGTTGTCCGCTGGTGAAATTCGTAAGTAGCTGAATGCACTGATTCGGTCATTGGCCAACGGTTTGCTGTCTACTTTGCGCCATGCCCCCCCTCCGCAAAAGTGCCGTATCCGCCGCTGTCTTGGTCCTCGTGACCCTGACGCGCGGGGCCACTGCCGTCCCCCACGTCACGCAGGTGATCGACGGGTTGCCACAAGTGATCGCGCCTCAGCAGATGATCGTGAGCTGCGATCCGGCGGTGCTGCCCGACTTGTGCGCGGCGGCCCTGAACACGGTAGGAGCGATCGTCGCCGTGGTCGGGCAGGCTGCGTTCAACCTCGCCATCCTGCCCGACGGTGTCGATCTGCAGGGCGCGTTGGATACGCTGCGCGGCTTGCCGGGGATCTCGTCGGCGGAGCCGAATCGGATCCTCATCGGCAGCAGCGCATACCCGCAGACTTGGAATTTCCCCGCCATGGACGCGCCCGGCGATGCGACCCTTCTGCCTGCGAGCACGAGTGCCTCTGCGAGCACGAGTGCCTCTGCGAGCGCGAGTGCCTCTGCGAGCGCGAGTGCCTCTGCGAGCGCGAGTGCCTCTGCGAGCACGAGTGCCTCTGCGAGCGCGAATGCTCCTGTCGTGGCGGTGCTCGACACCGGAATCGCCTACCGGGCGGATTGGTCGGGCATGTACGCGCGCGCGCCCGCGTTCGACGCGACGCAGTTCGCGCCTGGATGGGACTTCGTCAACGGCGACGCATATCCCGACGACGACAACGGCCACGGCACGGCGATGGCGACCATCATCGCGGGCTCTGCGAGCTTCTCCTCCGCCGCCATTCCCTACGTCGGTCCGGCCGCGGGGGCGATTCTCATGCCGGTCAAGGTGCTGGACGCCGACAACCAGGGCACCGAGTTCTGGCTCGAGGAGGGTATCCGTTACGCGGTCGGGGCCGGCGCCAACGTCATCAACCTCTCGCTCGATTTCGCGCGCAACTATGTTCCGGGAGCAGGGCTACGGGATGCCCTGGCGGCCGCGCGCGATGCCAACGTCGTGATCGTCGCGGCCAGCGGCAATACCGGCGGGCGCGTGCTCTATCCGGCGGCGTTTCCCGACGTCATCTCCGTGGGCGCGTTCACTCTGAACTACGCGACGGGGTATTCGGTGACCTGGTACTCGAACACGGGCGAGGCGCTCGACCTGGTCGCTCCGGGTGGAATGCCGGGTCAGGATGTCAACCAGGACGGGTTGTGGGACGGCGTGTTGGCGCAGTCGTTCCCCCCCGGTCAGCCCTCGCAAATCAGCTGGTGGCTGTTTGCCGGCACCTCGCCCGCCACCGCCCATGCCAGCGCTGCAGCGGCCGCGCTGATCGGCAACGGCGTCAATCCGGGCACGGTGCGGCCTCTCCTCCAGGCGACTGCCGGCGACATGCGCACGAATGGATGGGACCGGAAGTCGGGCTCCGGCAGGGTGCAGGCGTCGACCGCCATTGCGTCGGCGAGCGCGTTCGTTTCTCCGGCGCCGCTGTACGCCGATGCCGTTGCCGCCCTGCAATCGGACGGGAGGGCAGCCGCCGCGGTGATGATCGCCACGGCTGACGGCACCGGCGTGAGCGATGCCGAGGTCCACGTGCGCTGGCGCGGCGCGGCCCCCGGGGCGCAGACCGCGGTGACCGACGCGCAAGGGATCGCGCGATTCGTCTCGCCCTGGCCTTCTTCCTCCCGGAACCTGTTCGTGATCGAGGTGCCGCGCGTCATCTATGGTGGGGCTGCGCAGCGGCCGCGCGCCTTCGCCCGCTCGAGCGGGGGCTTCAACACCCTGTTGCTATCGGTATCGCTCGATCCGAGCCTGTCGCTGTCGAGCCTGTCGCTGTCGAGCCTGTCGCTGTCGAGCCTGTCGCTGTCGGGTCTCCTCGGCAGCTCGACCAGCTCCATCAACGGCATGACCATCTGGGGTTATGGCGACTCCCAGGGAGTGGGCCTGGCCTCGGGCACCACCGGGTCCGGGCTCGCCTCGGGCACCACCGGTTCGGACGGCCAGGGGCAGAACGGCCAGGGGCAGAACCAGGATTCGAGCGCCACCTACCCGCTCACCACGGGTGTCGAGGGCTGCCCCCTCGCGCTCCCCTTGTACTCGTACGGCTGGTTGTCGACGGCAGCCTCCTCGGCCTTGTTCTCCGGCGCCTTCCTCTCGAGCGGCTACAGCATCCGTCTGGTCGATTCGTCGTGGGTGCTCGCCCCAGGCGCCGCGGCGCTGGATTCCCGCGAGTTGGGGAGGATCTGCGGCGTCAGCACGTCGCTGGTCAAACCGCTCTCGAGCGACTACTTCTGGTCGGGCACGCTCTATGCGGCCGGCGTGGGGCCGCAGCCGTCCGGCTTGGGAATCGGCGACAACGCGCGGTTCTGGGCGGAAGTGATGAATACAGAGGGATCGACGGCGCCCTGATACCGTGGGTCGAGGGCGTCTCGCAGACCTTCGCCGATCACGTTGAACGCGCTCACCGCGAGGAAGATGGCAAGGCCGGGCAGGAGCACCAGCAGTCGCGCGTTGGGATCGAGCACGTCTTGGAAACCGTGCGCCATCAAGAGTCCCCAGGAAGCCGTCGGCTCTGGCGCGCCGAAGCCGAGAAAGCTGAGAGCGCTCTCCAGCAGGATTGCGGAGCCCACGCCGAAGGTCGCGGCGACCAGCGCGGGGGAGAGCGAATTAGGCAAGACGTGCACCAGCAAGGTGCGCAGCCGAGAGCTGCCCAGCGCGCGGCTGGCCTCGACGTACGGCATCTCCCGCACGCGCATCGCCTCCGCGCGCACGAGCCTCGAAGTATCGGCCCAGCGGGTGAGCGCGATGACTGCCATCGTGCTCATCAGCGTGGTGCGCTCGAGGATGCCCTGAGCGGCGAGGAGCAGCAGGAGCAGGGGGAAGCTGAGCAGCACCTCCGCGGCCCGGGTGACGGCCACGTCGACGAGTCCGCCCAGGTAGCCGGCGAGGACGCCGAGCGCGAGTCCGATGACGACCTGTGCTGCGGCAGCCGCGCAGCCGACCCCGAGCGAGGTGCGCGTACCATGCAGCAGACGCGCGAGGGTATCGCGGCCCGCATTGTCGGTGCCGAGCGGATGGTCCGCGCTGGGCGGCTGCGGCAGCGGACCTTCCAGCGTGGCCAGTGGCGGGATGGTGTAGGGGCCATGCCGCAGCGGCGGCCAGAGCGCCCAATCCGCCCGTCCCAGATCGCGCGCGCTGAAGCCGCGCAGCGCCCGATACTCCACCAGATTGGGAAACAGATAGAGCGTGCCCGCCTGCCTGAGGATGATGGGCCGGTCGCTGGCGATGAAGTCCGCGAACAGCGCCAGCAGCGCGAGCAGGAGCGAAAGGCCGAGCCCGATCAGGTTCCTGCGCCGCGCCGCGAACCGTTTCCAGACGCCGGGTCTCAAGTGCGCCGCCCCCTCAGTGACACGCGCGGATCGGCCGCCAGATAGAGCAGGTCCGAGACGAGCAGCCCCAGCATCGTCATCAGGCCGGCGAGCGTGATCGCGCCCATCAGCACGGGCATGTCGCGCCCGAGCACGGCGTCGAAGGTCAACTTTCCCATCCCGGGCAGGCCAAATACCCGCTCCACGATGACGGCCCCGGACGCGAGCGCGGGAAACGTCAGACCGAAGAGGGTGATCATGCTGAGCAAGGAGTTGGGCAAGGCGTGCCTCAACACCACCGCTGTCTCTGAGAGGCCCTTGGCGCGGGCCGTGCGGACGTAGTCCTGGCCCATGACCTCCAGCATCGAGCTGCGCAAGTGGCGCGAGAGGACGGCCAGGGACCCGTACGTGAGGCAGGCGATCGGCAGCACTAGATGGGCGAATAGATCGCTCGCCGCGCTCACCCCCTCGGTCCTCAGGCCTTGGATCGGCAACCCGCTGCCGCTCGCGGCAACGACCAGCAGCAGCGCGACCCACTGCACCGGCAGCGAATACAGCAGGAACACGGCGCTGGAGAGAAACCGATCGAGAAGCCCGCCCGGACGGGCCGCGGAGATGAGACCGATGGGAATCGCGAGCAGGTATCCGAGAAGGAGCGCCGGAAGCGAGAGCAGCAGCGTGACCGGCAGCGCTTCGGCGAGGAGCACGCGCACAGGGCGGCCATCGCGGAAGGAGTCGCCCAGGTCGCCTCGCACCACGTGCGTGAGCCAGCGCGCGTAACCCGGCAGGAACGGATCGTCGAGGCCCATGAGCCGGCGGTATTCGCGCCTCTCGGCGGCCGTGGCCGCGCCCTGGCGCAATCCGCCGTCGCCCTCGAGCGCGAGCGCGTGCCCTGGTGCCGCGCGAACCAGCGCGAAGGCGATGAAGGTGATTCCGAGGAATGTCGGGATGGTTCCCAGGAGCCGCTGGAGCAGCAACGTCCTCACGGCGGCGCCAGCCAGACGTCCTGGAGATCGTACCAGACCACCGAAGGCCGGATGCCGCGGACGCGGCTACTGACTGCGTCGAGGGAAGGCCGGCTGTAGAGGAACGTGTAGGGGGCTTCATCGTAGAGAAGCCGCCCCAACTTGCGATAGAGCTCGTTGCGGCGGGCGTCATCGAGCACGGCGCGCGCCTGCTCGATGAGCTGGTCCGCCCGGGGATCCTTGAAGAGGACATAGTTCGAGCCATCCTTGATCTGCGAGGAGTGCCAGATCTCGTACGGATCCTGCACCACGTCCGTATTGCCCCAGCGCAGCGAAGTGGCGTCGAACTGGTGCTCCTCCACCAGCTGTACGAAGTGCGCCCAATCCACCTTCCGGATCTCCATCTCGACGCCCAGCTTGTGCAGCTCCTGTTGCAGGTAGGGAGTGAGCTTGTCGAGGAACACCGAATCCGCGTTCATCAGGAACGTGAACCGGAACGGCACGCCGTCCTTGTCCCGCACGCCATCGCCGTCGTGGTCGCGCCAGCCGGCCTCGTCGAGCAGCTGCGCCGCACGAGCGGGATCGTATGAACGCGGCGCGAGCGAACGATCGCAGGCCGAGGAGTCGAGATAGAAGTGGCAGGTCGTGGGGCGATCGAGGCCGAGGAGGAAGCTCTTGCGGACCGCTTCGGTGTCGATGGCGTGGTTCATCGCCTGGCGCACACGCGGGTCCGAGAACCAGGGCCGCTGCTCGTTCCAGCCGATCCAGTTGTAGTTGGGGCTATAGAACTTGATCCGGCGAACGGCCTTCCTCAGGCCAGCCGCGTCCAGATCGCGGACCCACTGCTGCGGCTGCAGTTGCAGATAGAGGTCGAACTCGCCCTGCTTGAGCAGCTGAAACCCCACGGCCGGATCGGCGACGATGCGATAGACGATCCGGTCGAGATAGGCCCTGCGACCCCAGTATCGGTCGTTGCGCACGAACGTGATGCGCTCGCCCGTCTTCCACGCGTCGAAGCGGAAAGGGCCGGTCCCCACCGGCGCCCGGTGGATCGCGCTGTGGAGCATGTCCCCGGCGGTCTCCAGGAGATGGGCCGGATAGATCGAGAGCGTCGCCAGGGCGCGGAAGGCCAGGAAATAAGGTTTGCGGTAACGGGCGACGACGGTGAAATCGTCCCCGGGCGCGGTCGAAATGTCCTCGAGATCGACGAAGTTGTTGCGCAGGTGCATCGCGCGCACGGAGGGATCGAGGATCTTCCGCACCGTCGCGAGCACATCCTTGCCGCTGAACGGCTTACCGTCGTGCCAGACGACGTCGCGGCGCAAGCGGAACGTGAAGGTGAGCTGGTCCGGGGAGATCGTCCAGCTCGTCGCCAGCGCGGGCTTGAGCGGATATTCCGGGTGCTTGCTCGCGTCGGGCTCGGCCATGGACTCGAGGACCTTGCGCTCCAGCATCCAGTCGATGGCCAGCGCGGAATCGGTAAGCTTGTCGAGGCTCGGGGGCTCCTGATCGAGGCGCACGACCAGCGTCCCGCCGATTCGGGGGACACCCGCGTAGACGGCGGCGGGAAGGCGGCCTTCCTGCCAGTCGGGGTCGGCCTCGGCCGTCGTGCCCGCCAGCAGGGCGGCCGTCGCGATTTGCAGGCAGAGAAACACCGAGCACTCCCGCGCAGAAGGGATCTGCGGAGATCATCGCGCACCGGCCACCCGTCGAGCCCGGGGACGGAGCGGCAGCCGTTCAGCAGCATTCATTTGGCGGAGCACGGTGCCGCTATCCAACCCGGCGTCGGCGATCTAGAACGAGGCGAAGGACCGTCGATGCACACCATCAAGATCATCGCCGGAGGGTTCCTGCTCCTCGGCGCCTTTCTTCTCCTCGGCCGCTGGATCGGCGGTGGAGCACCGTCGGCATTGGCGACCGCTGCTAGTTGCTTCATCCCGATCTGGTTGGTTGCGGCAGCGGTGAACCTTTGGGTCGGCGTCTCGCGGGCAGGGTACCCGCTCGCCGACGAGGTTCCTTATTTCATCGTGGTCTTCGCTGTCCCGGCTGCAGCGGCGGGCGTCCTCTGGTGGAGGTTCTCTCGAGGGTAGTCGGGTTCGCCGAGGGAGGGCCGGGGAGAATCCGGGCGAGCATCCCTCGGCCTGCCGTGTTACATGTCGGCAGCACCCGACGAATCGACGCGGAGGCAGAGCCCCATGGCCCAGGTTACGTTCAAGGGAACCCCCATCCACACGAACGGCGAGCTGCCCGCGGTCGGCGCGAAGGCGCCCGACTTCAAGCTCACCAGTACCGACCTGAAGGACGTCTCGCTCGCGGAATTCAAGGGGAAGAAGAAGATCCTCAACATCGTGCCCAGCCTCGATACCTCCGTGTGCGCGACCTCCACGCGCAGGTTCAACGAAGCCGCCGGGAGGCTTCCGAACGCCGTAGTGCTCGTCGTGTCGTCGGACCTGCCGTTCGCGGCGAAGCGCTTCTGCACGACCGAGGGTCTCCAGAACGTGGTGCCGCTCTCGCTCATGCGCGGGAAGAACTTCGCGAAGGACTACGGCGTGCTCCTCGAGGACGGCCCGCTCGCCGGCCTCACAGCCCGCGCCGTGGTGGTGCTCGACGAGAACGACAAGGTCGTCTACCGCCAGCTCGTGCCGGAGATCGCGCAGGAGCCGGACTACGACAAGGCGCTCGCGGCCGTCCGGTAGCGAGCGCAGCGCTGCGGTCGATTGACCTCGAGCGCCGCGCGCTTGGTCGCGAAAAGGGACCCCGGTGGCCGAACGTCGCGGGCGCACTCAGCGTCCGAGCGCCCGCTCGGTGTTTCGCGTAACGGCATGCACATGTTCCAGCCGAAGGGGCATGCATGCGTTCGCGCTTCCTGGTGGAGCTGGCAGTCGTCGCCGCAGCATTGTGGGAAGAGCGTCCGCGCGCGCGCCCCGCTTCGCCATGTGGCGGGTGGCTCTCCCACGTGCCGCTTGAACGCGCGATTGAAATTCGTTTCGGCGCCCGCGCGGTGAAGGGGCCCGACCTGGTGAGGGACATCAAGGCGATCATCGCGACGAAGATTCCGCTCTGCGCGGTCGCGGAGGATCTCGCGGATCGGGGGATCCAGAGCTCGCAGCTGGTCCCCGGTATCGAACAGATCCAGCGCAGCGGGATCGCACGGCTCATCGAGGGGAACGATCGCATCCTGAGCTGGTAAGCGAAGACGTCGCTGGCGACGACCAACGCAAGATCGGGAATTTTGGCGAAACCGCATCCCCTCGTCACCGCGCGACGACGGAGGGGTGCACGATGGCAACCTTGTTCACGCCGCTCTCGGCCAGGTACACCTTGCCGTCGGCGGTCGCGACCATGTTGCGGACGACGCCCCCGCCGGAAGGAATCGGCGTGCTAGAGAACTTCTTCGTCCGCGGATCGAATCTCACCAATGTGTTCGGCTCGATGCCCGACTCGCTGAACCAGACCGTCCCATCGGGTGTTACCGCGATCCCGTACGGCCTGGCGCCAGCACCGCCGGGCGAGGGCCACTCTTCGACTTTTCGCGAGGCAGGATTGAATCGGCCGAGCTGGCCGCGCGCATAGTCGCTGTAGAAGATCGAACCGTCTGGGGCGACGGCAAGCCGGCGCGGTCGAGCGCCGTCGGGTAGGGGGTATTCCGCGATCGTCATGCTTTCGGGATCGACGCTCGCCAGCTTGTTGCTGCCGAATTCGCAGAAGTACGGCACTCCTTGTGCAGTCACCACGATCCCGTAAGGCTCGGCTTCCTGCGTCGGAACCTCAGCGAGCCGCATCTCACCGCTACGTGGATCGAGGCGCCCGATGAAGTTGGACTGCTCGAGCGTGAACCAAAGGCGTCCGCGCTGATCGAAGACGGGCGTATGCGGATCGCGGGCCCGCGGATCCAGCGTGGGATATTCCTTCACGCTGCCGGTCTTCGGATCGAGCTTCCCGACGTACCCTTTCGAGATCGCCGTGAACCAGATGTTGCCTTCGCGGTCGGCGACGAGACCATGCGGGCCCGAGCCGGGCGTTCGCAGCGGGAACTCCTTCATCTGCCCCGTGCGCGGGTCCAGCCGGCCGAGCTTGTTCGCCCTCTGCTCCGTGAACCAGAGGGCGCCGTCCGGTGCGACCGCCGGGTCGTGCGGTCGTGAATTCTCCGTCGGGACGTCCCACTCTTCGATCGATATCTCCGAGGCCATTGCGGCAATCGACGCCGCGAGCGGCAACCAAGCTGCGAGCCGGCGCATGACAGACCTCCGTGCGATTCGCCTGCGGGAGGGAGACTTACTCTTTGGTATCGCGCAGTGCACCCATCGTGAACCATGCAGTAGCGGCGCACAACGTACTGATTCCCAAGGGGGACGAGCGGCGCGCTACAATCGAGTGGGCGATAGCCGCCGCTGAGCTGATCATGGCCAGAAACAAACCGAGAATGGGTCGGCGTGAGGCGATCGGGGCGCTCGGCGCGATGGGAGCGGCGTTCGTCCTTCCCTCCCGC
>MNFJ01000164.1 GCA_001918155.1 Deltaproteobacteria bacterium 13_1_40CM_4_68_19 | reverse complement strand
TGTACGCCCAGTGCGCCGCGATGCCCTCCTCGGCGATCCGGTGCATCTCCTCGGTGCGCATCTGGATCTCGATGCGCTCGCCGGTGGGGCCGATCACCGTGGTGTGCAGCGACTGGTACATGTTCGGCTTGGGGATGGCGATGTAATCCTTGAACCGTCCCGGCACCGGCTTCCAGAGGGAGTGGATGAGCCCGAGCGCCTCGTAGCAGGCGGGGACCGTCTTGAGGATGAGCCGGAAGGCGACCACGTCGTGCAGCTGGGTCACCGATGAGAGCCCGTTCTTCCGCATCTTCTTCCAGATGCTGTAGACGTGCTTGGGCCGGCCGTGCACTTCGGCCTCGAGGCCGGCCTCCTTCAACTTGGTCTGCAGGAGGTCGACCACGTCGGCGATGAACTTCTGCCGGTCCTTCTGGCTCTGCGCGAGCTGCGTCTCGACGTCGGCGTATTCGCCCGGCTTCAGGTACTTGAAGGCGAGATCCTCGAGCTCGATCTTGATCCACTGGATTCCCAGGCGGTTCGCCAGCGGGGCGTAGATGTCCAGCGTCTCCTGCGCAATGCGTTGCTGCGCGTCGGGCCGCATGTGCTCCAAGGTGCGCATGTTGTGCGTGCGGTCGGCCAGCTTGACCAGGATGACCCGGATGTCCTTGGCCATCGCCACCAGCATCTTGCGGAAGTTCTCCGCCTGCTTCTCCTCGACGCTGACGGCCTCGGACGACTGGAAGGTGCCGAGCTTGGTGACGCCCTCGACGAGGTCGAGCACCTCCTGCCCGAACAGCTCCCGGATCTCCTCGGGCTTGGCGAGCGTGTCCTCGATGGTGTCGTGGAGGAGCCCGGCGACGATGCTCGCTTCGTCGAGCTTCAGGTCCGCGAGGAGGCCGGCCACTTCCAGCGGGTGGACGAGGTAGGGCTCGCCTGATTTGCGGATCTGCCCCTGGTGCACCTTCGCGGAATAGACGTACGCTTTCTTCACGAGGTCGAGGTCCGCGTCCCCATGGTACGCGCTGACCTTTTCCAGGATGTCATTGAGACGGATCATCACTCGCAGCCGACAGCGTATCGCGTCACGAAAATGCCAGCAAACCTCCACTAACGCGCCTCGACGCGCTGTGCCACAACGGGATTCGGCCTCTGTTGTCCGCGGATTGACCCATGCGCGGGGCCACTCGTATGCTCGCGCACCCAATGCTCATCTGTCCGGCGTGCGGCAAGGAGAACGAAGACGTCGCCTCCGAGTGCAAGCGGTGCCGGGCGCCGCTGCGCGAGGAGGAGGCCGCCGCGGATGCGGTGGCGCTGCCCCAGTCGCTGGGCGAGGTCTGCCGCCGGTGCGAGGCTTACAACGAGCCGGGGGTGGGCGTCTGCACCAATTGCGGACTCCAGCTCTTCGCCGCGACCGGGCCCGAGCAGCCTCCGCTCGACAAGACGCCTCCGGACGCCTTCACTCCGCCCTCGCAGGTTCCGGAAACGCTCTCGGAGGAGTTGCGCGCGCTCGCCATCTCCGACGAGGAGGCCGCCGAGGCGGGTCTGACCATGGCTGCTCGCAGTGGCGTCGCCACCGAGACGACTCCGCCGGCGGCGTTGGCTCCGCCCGGCCTGGCGCAATCCAGCGGCCGGGCCCGCATCGGCGAAGGCATCCCCTCGGCAGCCACCTCCGGCGCAGCGCCTGCGCGCAGGCCTCCTCCGGCTCCGCCGCGCGTGCTGCCGCCCGAGTCGGTGCTGGCGGCCGCCCTGCCCGCCGGAAAGGCCTGCCCGAAGTGTGGCGCACTGAATCCGCCGGCCGCCAAGTTCTGCTTCGAGTGCGGGACTCCATTCGCCAGGAAGGCCGCCCCGGCCGCTCCGCGTCCGCCCTCGATCGAAGTGGCCGCCGAGCTGCCGGCGGAGACCTTCGAAGACGCGACGATGGAGAGCTCGCCGGTCGCTATCGCCGAGGCCGTGCCCGCCGAATCGGTGGCCGAACCGATTCCGGAGGAGCAGCCACCGCCGTTCGCGGCGAAGCTCGTGCTGCAGAACGGCGGGGCGGAGGGCACCGAGTTCGCCTTGGGCCACCTCGAGAACAGCCTCGGCGGCTCGGCGGCGCACATCGGCCTCGGCGAGGACCCGTTCATCGCGCCCCACGCGGCAACCCTCGCCTTCGTCGACGAACGGCTCGTGCTCCGCGACGAAGGCAGCGCGAACGGCGTGTACGTCCGGGTGCGCGAGTCGGCCGCACTCGAGGCCGGCGATCTGTTCGTCGCGGGCGAGCGCCTGCTGCGCTACGACGGACCGGTCGAGATCTCGCGGCCCGCGGAGGGCGGCCTTCCCCTGCTCGGCGCGCCCCGGCCCGCCCAGGGACCGCTGTATCGCGTGACAGAGGTCCTCCTGGGATTGAAGACGGGTCGCACCTGTCATCGCGGAGGGCCCTCGATCTCCATCGGCAGGGCGGGCTGCGACATGAACTTCGCTGGCGACTCTGTGCTCGCGGCAAAGCACGCGGAGATCCGGATCGGGGAGGATGGGACCGCCGCGCTGGTCGACCTCGGCCAGGGACCCTCCGGCGTGTTCCTGCGCGTCCGCGCGCAGCAGCCCGTCGAGCTGCAGGCGGGAGACGTGGTCCGGGTCGGGGACCAGCACCTCCGCGTCGAAGTGGGGTAGCGGGCCCTGT
The DNA here is from genome assembly GCA_001918155.1 of Deltaproteobacteria bacterium 13_1_40CM_4_68_19. GTDB lineage: Bacteria > Myxococcota > Myxococcia > Myxococcales > 40CM-4-68-19 > 40CM-4-68-19. The sequence goes on along the minus strand of MNFJ01000164.1, from coordinate 56,910 downwards.
GCAGTCCAAAAACATAGCCGCAAAGCCGCACTTCGTGCGGCAGCGGCTAGGGTTCCTTCAGGATCGCGCCGACCTCATCGCCATATCTGGCCGGGTCGAGGCGCCTTGCAGCCTGGTACTCGATCCTGGCCCCCGCTGGGTCTGACCCGAGGAGCAAGCCGCCGAGCCGGAAGTGCGCCTCGGCGTTGTCGGAGTCGATCGCGATCGCCTGCGCAAGAAGATCGCGCGCCAGGTCTTGATCGGCGGACTGTGCCGCGCGGCGGACCAGTTCGTTCGCGCGGGCCGCGGCCACCGCCTTCGCCGGAGCGCCTGCGGTCGAGGCCGCCATCGCTGGCGGCCTCGGGCCGTTCCGCGGGCGCAAGATTGCCACCGCGGTCGCGAGCGCGACGATGGCGCAGACTGCCGCGAATTTCCCGAACCAGTGCGACGCGGCCCTCGCCACCGGACCAGCGGGTGCCGGGGCGCCCGAATGTGCGGAGGTGCGCGGCAGCGTGCCTCGAGCCGGGGTCGCGCTCTGCTCCTCGCTGCCCCGCGCCGGGTTGCGGCGGGGGATCGCGAGCAAGAGCTGGCGGAACTCCTCCGCCGACTGCGGCCGCAGCGCCGGATCCTTCGAGAGCACGCGCAGGATCAGCGCCTCCATGGCCGCCGAGATCGGCGCGTTCGGCTGCTTGCGGCGAGGCGGAACCGGAGCCTCGTTGACCTGACGGGTGAGCACGTCCATCGAGTTCGGGCCGTCGAAGGGCAGCTGTCCCGTCACCATCTGGTAGAGCATGATCCCGACGGCGTACAGGTCGCAGCGCCCATCGAGCGGCGCTCCGGTGGCTTGCTCCGGCGCCATGTATTGCGGGGTCCCACAGACCGCGTCGGAGCGAGTGAGCGCGGGCAGTTCGCTGTCGAGCATCTTCGCGATCCCGAAATCGAGCACCTTGACGCAGTCAGGGTGATCGCGCCGCTGCTCCACCATGACGTTCTCGGGCTTGAGGTCGCGGTGGATGACGTTGTGCGCGTGGGCCTCGCCCAGCGCCGCCAGCACCTGCGCCATGATGTTGCAGAGGCGCTCTTCCGGGACGGGCCACTCGTCGCGAAGCACCAGGCGCAAATCCTTTCCCTGCACGTACTCCATCACGATGTAGAGCGAGCCGTCGGTATCGTTGCGCCCGAAGTCGAGCACCTGGATGCTGTTCGGGTGGTTGAGGCGGCTCGCTGCCAGCGCCTCGCGCTCGAACCGCCCCACCACGGACGAATCCTCGAGCAGCGTCGGCTTGAGCATCTTCAGGCAGACGAGGCGGTCCAGGGCCAGGTGTCGGGCGCGGTAGACCTTGCCCATCCCGCCCTGTCCGATCAGCTCCTCGACCTTGAACCGCCCTGCCACCGTCTCGCCGACCCGGGAGTCCCGCGCTGGACGGCGCCCGAATCCCGGACTGCTTGCTGGCGCCGGTGGCGGCGCGAGGGCAGCGCCGCAGTACACGCACACCTTCGCGGAGCCAGGCGGGAGTGCCCGGGCGCATCGCGGGCACGTTGCGCCGCTCGAGTCCTTCGCCGGCAAAGGGCCCCTCCCCGGCCGGAGACGATCGCATAGGTAACGGGGTTTGACCAACTTGCGCGCATCTCTTACCGGTACAGTCCAAAGACACAGTCGCAGAGCCGCCTTCGGCGGCAGCGACTGAAAATGGCCCCGGGCTCCGTGCCTTGACCCTTCTTCCGCCGGGAGCATAGAACCGCTCGCATGGACTGTCCCCGCTGTGGCGCGCACAACGAGTCCGACCTCGGATCCTGCCTGTCCTGTGGCGCGCCGATGAGCGAGAACGAGAGCCTTCCCACCATCGCGCAAAAGCCGCACGCGCCGCCGTCCTCGCCGGCTGCCCCGCGGCTCGCGCAGGGCGCTCCGCCGAAGCAATGCCCGAACTGCATGACGCTCAATGCGGCGACCTTCAAGTTTTGCGCCCGCTGCGGGACGCCTCTCGGCGCCACGGCCGCTCCGGGCGCGCCGGCGAAGGGTGCGGCTGCTCCTGTGAAGTCGGTGCCTCCTCCGAAGCCGCCCGCTCCCGCCAGGCCTACGGCCGCGGCGCGGCCCGTACCTCCGCCGCCGCCGAAGCCGGTGACAGGGCAATCCCGCCCTCCGCCGGCGCCTCCGAGGCCCGCCGCTCTCGTCCGCCCGCGCGCTCGCGTCTCCGCCATCGCCCGCGACGGAAGCCGCAGTGCCGACTTCGTCCTGGTGAAGGACGAGACGCGCGTCGGGCGCGACGTCGAGCCCACCGAGGTGAAGCTCGACAAGGACCCGTTCATTGCGCCCGTGCACGCGGTCTTCCGCTTCGAAGGCCCGCAGCTGGTGGTCCACGACTCGGGAACCGCGAACGGGGTGTTCCTCTGGCTCAAGGAGCGGACGCTCGAGTCCGGCGACGAGCTGCGCATCGGCCGCCAGCGGCTGCGCATCGAGTGGATGCCGGACGAGCCGGAACAACTCGCCGATCAGCCGGTCTGGGGCAGCCCCAACCCCGGCTACGTCGCGCGCGTCGTGCAGATCCTCGAGGGCGGCGGGGAAGGTGACGTCTATCCGCTCAAGTCCGGGGAGAACCTGGTGGGGCGCGGGACGGGGGACGTGAGCTTTCCGAATGACGGGTACGTCTCGAGCAAGCACGCGAGCATCACGGTCGGCGAAGGGTCGCTGGCGGTGAAGGACCTGGGCAGCGCGAACGGGACGTTCGTGCGGGTGAATGGCCAGGCGGCGGTGACGGCGGGAGATCTGCTGCTGGTGGGGGAGCAGATCCTGCGGATCGACCCTGCGTGACGTGCAAACCCGCACCTCCGGTGCGGGATCCCCTAGCAGCGGTTCTTGGCGGTGCAGGAAACCAGCGCCAGCTTCTTCAGGGCCGGAACGGGCGGATCGCCCTGCAAGGATGCGAACAGGACGCCGAGCGCGATGGCGATGAGGATCTGCCGCAAGGTGAGGCGTGTCATGACCATCTCCCGAAGATTCGATGCTCCCTCACCAGTCGCGATTCGACCCGGCGCCGTTACAGTTACCCCGCCAAACGCTCTGACAACTGCGCCCTGATCTTGGCCCGGAATCGCTCGAGCCGCATGGTTACCGCGCTCTTTCCCACGCCCATCCGCACGGCGATCTCGCGGGCCGACAGCGTCCCCTCCAAGTAGAAGAGGCGCACCGTCTCTTTCTCCGGCCCCTCGCGCAGGCCATCGATGACGTCGCGGACGGCGCGCAGCTCCGCTTCCTTCTCCAGCACATGTGAGGCGGCCGGGACGTGATCCTCGACCAGGCGTGCCTCGCGGGTCGCTTCTTCCGCCGCCTTCGAATGGGTCGCCCGCGACGTGAGGTAGCTGCGTGCGCGGTTGCGGGCGATGGTGAAGAGCCAGGCCGCGAATCGGTCGCGGTCCTTGAGCGATGCGAGCGCCCGGAAGCCGCGGACGAAGGCCTCCTGCACCACGTCGTCGGCCTCGTCCGGATCGAGCTCCGAGAAACTAGCCGCGAGCCGTGACACCGTCGGCCGGTAGCGGCGGAAAAGCTCCTCTTCGGCGGCCTTGCCGCGCGGGCCACCGCCGAGGGCGCGGCCGACCAGGACCGAGTCCCTGACGCGCCCATCGAGCAGTGTCAGATGTGGGCGGACAGGAGGTTCGGGGAGCTCTCGAGCCGCGCGGTTCGTCGCAGGGGTCATGAGCTTCTAGCACCTGGCGTGCCCATGCCATCCCGCGCACCCCCTCCGAGTCTTTCCGCGAATTTACGCGCCGCACGAGGAACATCACGGGGCATTCCACCGCGACATGCCTGTCATGGGCGGGGTGGTTTTCCGCAACCGTTTGGCGTGACGCCCCTCACGATCGCGGTTATCCGCGCCCGCATGCTCGGGGTGGTCAACGAAAAGGCGCTGCGCGAGCTCGGCTGGAGCCGGATCTGCGGCGAGCTCGAAGCCCGCGCCCGCACGCCGATGGGCCGGGAACGTTCCCGATCGCGGATGCCGTACGAGGATCCGGAGGCCGCGCGGCGGCAGCTGCGGCTGGTCGAGGAGGCGCGCCTGCTCCGGAGGCATGAACGCGAGCTGCCGCTCGCCGACGCGGCCGACGTTCGGCCGTCGCTCGGCCGCGCCGCGCGCGAAGGGACGCTGGAGCCGGCCGAGCTGATGCAGGTCGCGCGCCTCATCCGCGCGGGCGATTCGGCGCGGCGGTTCTGCTTCTCGCAGGCCGACCGCGCGCCCCTCCATTTCGAGCGGGCACAGGAGCTCTCCGAGCTGCTTCCTTTGGCGCAGGAGCTGGAGCGCGCCTTCGACCCGGGCGGCAAGCTGCTGGATACCGCCAGCGCGCTCCTCGGGGAGCTGCGCGAGCGTGCCCGGGGGCTTCATCGCGCCGTCAAGCAGCGCCTGGAGGAGATGCTCAAGGACGAGAAGATCGTCGCCATGCTGCGCGACACCTACTACTCGGTGCGCGGCGACCGCTACGTCCTCCCCGTGCGCGCGGAGCATCGCTCGCACCTGCCCGGGATCGTGCACAACGCCTCGAACTCCGGGCAGACGCTGTTCGTCGAGCCCCAGACGCTCGTCGAGCTGGGCAACCAGCTCACCATCGCCGAGGCGGGCGCGCTCGAGGAGGAGCAGCGCATCCTGCACGAGCTCTCCGGCGCTGTGGGGCGGCGAGCGCCGGCGCTCGAGCACGACGTCGAGGTGCTGGCGGTCCTCGACGAGGCGGCGGCAGGCGCACGGCTCGCTGACGATCTGGACGCGGCCGCGCCCGAGCTGGGCGGAGATCGATTCGAGCTGCGCAGGGCCCGCCATCCGCTGCTGGTGCTGCAGCGCAAGCCGGGCAGCGTAGTGGCGAACGACATCGCCTTGCCGGTTCCGGCGCAGGCGCTGATCGTCAGCGGACCGAACGCGGGGGGCAAGACGGTCACCATCACCGCCGTGGGGCTCTGCGCCCTGATGGCGCGGGCAGGGCTGCCCATTCCCGCCGAGGCGGGCTCGCGAATGCCGCTCTACCGGACCGTGTACACGGCGATCGGCGACGAGGGAGACCTGGCGCGCGACCTGTCCACCTTCACCGCGCATCTGTCGGCGCTCAAGTCGATCCTGGAAGCGGCCGGCCCCGGCACCCTCGCCCTGATCGACGAGATCGCCGCGGACACGGACCCGCGCGAGGGCGCAGCCATCGCCGTCGCCGTGCTGGAGAAGCTCGTGGCGGCCGGCGCGGAGGTGTTGATCACCACGCACCTCGAGGAGCTGAAGGCGCTGGCGCTCGCCGACCGGCGCTTCGCGCCTGCCAGCGTCGGATTCGACGTGGAGCGCCTTGCCCCGACGTACCGCTTGCGACTCGGCGAAGTGGGAGCATCGTCGGCCATCGAGATCGCCCGGCGGGTCGGGCTGCCCGAGGACGTCTGTGCCCGCGCCCGGGAGATCCTCGGAGGCAGCGCGTCCGCGGTCTCGCAGGCCGTGGAGCGGCTGGAGAAAGAGCGCGCGGAAGCGGCCGGGGCGCGCGCGGAGCTGGCGGCGGCCCGCGAGCAGCTGGAGCGGGAACGCAGCGCGCTGCAGCGCGAGCGCGAACGCTTGCGCGAGCTGGAGCGGCAGACGCGCGCGGGAGCGCGCTCGGAGCTGATCGACGATCTGCAGAAGAAACGCGCCGAGGTGTCGGCGCTGATCGCGCAGCTGCAGGCCGCCCCGGCCATGGCGCAGGCCGTGGAGACCCAGCGCGCCATCGAGGGCGCCGCGGCGGCCGAGCTGCGGGAGCAGGCGCGCAGCGGGGAGCCCGAGGCGCTCGTGGAAGCCGCGCTCGCGCCCGGCGCCCGGGTGAAGCACCTGCGCCTGGGAACGGAAGGGGTGGTGCTGGAAGTGCAGGAGGGCAGCGCGACCGTGCAGATGGGAGCGCTACGCAGCAAAGTGCCCGTGCAGGATCTGGTCCCGATCGGCCGCGCCGTGCGCCAGGCGGGGTTCCGCAAGAGCAAGGCGGAGCGGATGGAGCGAGCCGAGCAGGCTCGAGCGGCCGCCGTGCAGGTGCGGATCCCGATGGTCGACGTGCGCGGGATGCGCGTGGACGAGGCGCTCCGCGCCGTCGAGCTGGAGCTGGATCGGGCGACCCGGGCGGGGGAGGAGCGCGTGCACGTCCTGCATGGGCATGGGAGCGGGGCGCTGAAGGCGGCGGTGCGGGAGCACCTGCAGCGCAGTCCATATGTCGGGCGGGCGCGACCGGGGGAGCAGCATGAAGGGGGAGACGCGACGACGGTGGTGGAACTCGCGTAGGCGTCGCGCCGCGGGGTTACCGCACGCGACGTCCGCCCATTCCAGCGGGGGCCCATGATCCAGTTGCGCGTTATTTGGTCGGGCAGATGAGTGAGCTGTGCCCGGGCTGATGGGTCGCCGCACTCCTCAAACGCCGCCAGCACTCGCCCGTGCGAGAGCATCTCGAGCACGCCTGCCCGCTAATCCTCAGGGGAAGGCCCGCACTTCGGGTGCTTCGTCCTCAGGAAGTCCTCCCAGCGCCGGTTTTCGTCGGCGACCTGTCTCTTCATCCCGTCGACCAAAGTCCACACATGGTCGGTTTGCCAGTGCGAGCAGTCGATGCCCGGCGCCGGTTGCTTCCTGAGGAATTCCTTCGTGACGGTCTTGATGGCGAGCGCGATCCGGAAAATGACGCGGATGATACGCGCCCCGCGTCGATGAGCACCAGCTTGTCGGCCTCCACGCCGACCCTGAACTTCCAGCCCAGCACCTCGAAGCTCAGGCCGCTCTCGCGCAGCGAGGTCCAGAGAGGGCTCCCGGGGTCCATCTGCGACAAGGTCCGGGCCGTCTCCTCGAGGCGCTGCTGCACCGTGTGCAGAATCTCAGGGGGGACGTCAGCGGTGGACTCGCACATCGCCACCTGGATCGGCTGCCGGTCTGCCACGGCGGATAAGCCTGCCACATGCCGACGCCCGCCGGATCCCCTCTCACCGGGCAGCGTGCGGTTTGAAGCTCGCGCAAACCGGGGGCGAGACCCTTTTCGCGCCCCGCGCGTTGCATGCAGGAGCGATGGGCACCGCGCTCGCAATCGAAGATCCGACGGGGGAGATCCGGCGGGTTCCGCACCTCGACGCCGTCGCGCCGCCCGAGCGTGCGCACGAAGACCGCGGCGCGCACGACGGAGCCAATGACGACGAAATCCTCCAGGAAGGCCCGGTCTTCTGGGGACGGTCGGCGGCGATGGGGGAGTTGCGCCGCCGCCTGACGGTGCTTGCGCGCAGCCCGCTGCCCGTGTTGCTCGAGGGCGAGACCGGCACGGGAAAGAGCTTCCTGGCGGAGCACGTGCTGCACGCGCGCTCTGGCGCCAAGGGGCCCCTCGTGGTCACCGACCTGTCCACCATTCCGGATTCGCTGATGCCGGCCCATCTCTTCGGAGCGCGGCGGGGCAGCTACACCGGGTCCGTCGACGACCACCCCGGCGTGTTCGAGCAGGCGCACGCGGGGACCCTGTTCCTCGACGAGATCGCGAACCTCGATGCGGATACGCAGCGCAGGCTCCTGCTCGTGCTGGAGCGCGGGACGGTCACCCGCCTCGGCGATTCCAAAGCGCGACCCGCTGCCCCGCGGATCGTGGCGGCGACGAATCTCGACATCGCGCAGCTCGTCCGCGAAGGGCGCTTCCGTCATGACCTCTATGCGCGGCTGAACCCCGCGACCCGGGTCCGCGTCCCGTCGCTACGCGAGCGAAAGGAGGACCTGCCCGACTTGATCCGGTTCGCATTCGCGGACGCGCTGCGCTCCGGAACGCTTCTGCCGCTGGCGCGCGCCTGGCTCGCGCGATCCCCTGCAGCGGACGACTTGGACTCGCCGACAGTCTCGCACCGCCATGGTCCGTTCGCGGTGCTCCTGCCGGAGCGCGCCCTGCAGCGCCTCTCGATCCACCATTGGCCAGGAAACCATCGCGAGCTGAAGCTCTTCGCCGCCAACGCGCTGGTGTTCTCGCTAATGCAGCCCCCCGTTCGCGGCGGCCGTGCGTCCGCCACCCTTACGGTGAGCGAACGCCTCGTCGATCAGCTCCTCGACGTCGCTTCGGTCCCGCCTGCCTCTCCACCCTCGGCGACGCCCTCCGGTGAGCGGCGCATCGAAGTCGCCCTGAAGTCCGGCCGGACGTTCGCCGAGATTTCAGCCGACGTCGAACGACAGTACCTGACCGCCCTCTTCCACGCGCACGGCGGTGATCTGGGCCGCATGGCCGTCGAGCTGTTCGGGCCCGGCGCCAACCGGCGCAAGGTCCACCTGCGCATGAACCAGCTCGGGCTGCGCCTGCGCAGCCTGCGCGGAGCGATCAACTCCTCTGCATCGTGAGGAGCGCGACGGGCAAGGTGGAAAAGAGCTGATCGACCGCGAGGCCGCGCTCGGTCACGGTGCGCTCCTTCCCGGTGAACGCGTCCTGTAGCACCGCGCCAGCCTTCACCCCCGGGACGGGCAGGAAGGTCCCCGAGAACCTTTCCGGAGGCAGCCGCGCGGCGTCGAGCAGCCCGGCAACCAGCCTCGGCGCCACGGCGATGGCGATGTCTCCATCGCGTCCGGTGCGCGCGAACGCGCAGAGGTTCGCCGCCCGCGAACCCTCCGGCGCGAGCGGAACGTAACCGCCTCCGGCGAACACGCTGGACCGATCCTTGCGCGCCTGGAGCGCCGCGTGCGTCAGGAACAGCTTGATGCGTCCGTCGCGCCAGCTCGCGTAGAGCTCTCGCGCCAGCTCGTCACGGGAGAGCGCGGAAGCGCGCAGGCCCTCGAGGATCCGTTTGCGCGACTCGAAATCCACCGGCCTGCGATTGTCGGGATCCACCAGCGACAGGTCCCAGAGCTCGGTCCCCTGGTAGAAGTCCGGTACGCCGGGAGAGGCGATCTTGAGCACCACTTGCGACAGCGAGTTGTGCATCCCGATCTCGCAGATCCGCCCGGCGAACGGCTGCAGCCCCTTCCAGAGCGGATGGCGAAGCGGGAGCGCGAACAGCCCCTCGACGTAGGCGCGAAGCGCCTCCTCCCACCGCTGGTCCTCCTGGATCCAGCTGGTGTTGGTCTTCGCCTCCTTGGCGGCCTTGATGATGTACGGGATCAGGCGATCGCGCAGCAGCGGCAGCTCCTCGACGCGCATGGGCCAGGCGCCGATCAGCGTCTGCAGCAGGAGCATCTGCTCGTTGCGGTCCGGCGCGAACCGGCCGTCCACTTCGCGCCGCAGCTTCTCGGTCCTTCGGGCGAAGGCGATGGCGGTCTTGCGCCAGTCGTCCGGCAGCTCGGAGAGCGCGTCGATGCGCACGCGGGTGTCCTCGCCGCGCTTGGTATCGTGGGTGGCGGTGGCGAGCAGGGAGCGCGGCCACTTCCGGGCGCGCTGGGCGTTCTGCTCGTGGAACGACTCGACGGTGTTCCCGAAGTGCTCCGGCTCCCCGCCCACCTCGTTCAGCGAGACCAGCCGGTTGTAGACGTAGAAGGCGGTGTCCTCCAGGCCCTTCGCCATCACCGGGCCGAGCACTTGCTGCAGCTTGACCGCGAAGGCGTGCTGCGCGGGCCGCTCGCTCTCCTCCACGTACGCAGCGAACTTCTGCAACAGGATGCTGCCGATGAAGTCGTAGATGCTGGCGTTCTCCGTCGGATTCCGCCGCCTCGCGCAGGCCACCGCCTGGAAGATGTAGTTGCGGTCCCGCTCGTCCACGTGGCCGGGCTCCTCGATGTACGAGCGGTACACCGGGAAGCAGGCGATCACCTCGATCAGCGCCGAGCGAAGCGCGTAGAGGGTGAAGTCGCGCGTCCAGCGGTTGCCCTCCGAGATCCGGTTCAGCTGGCGGGCGAGGAGGTTCATCTCCGACGCCATCGCGGTGTAGAGGATCAGCTTCTTCTTCTGGTAGACGAGATCGGCGAAGTCGATCACCCCGTGGATGAACCGGAAGTAGATCTTCTGCAGATTCTCCGCGTTCTCCCGGGCGACGAAGATGCCGTTCAGCGAGTTGAGGAAATCGTAGCCGGTGGTCCCCGCGACCGCCCAGCTTGCGGGAAGCGTCTCCGTGCGCCCGAGGATCTTCTCGGCGACGACATGGAGCGGCCGCTGCAGGCGGGGGTCGCTGCTCTGGCCGACCTCCTCGCGCACCTCCGCCTCCAGCTCTCCCCAGGAGAGGCCCCGCTGCTGCGCGCGAGCCTGGGCGCGCTGCACGATCCGCGCGTCCTGCAGCAGCCGGAAGTACCGCCGCGGGTAGGCGAGCCCATCCGGGTGATCGACGCGCAGCCCGTTGATCTTGCCTTCCGCGAGAAGCCGCAGCGGCAGGCGGTGGGCGTGCTCGAACACCTCCGGATCCTCCATCCGCACCGCGGCGAGCGAGTTGATGTCGAAGAACCGGCGGTAGTTGATCTCCTCGGACGAGACGCGCCAGTGCGCGAGCCGGTACACCTGGGCGTCGAGGAGCTTGTCCAGCAGATCGAAGCTGCGCGGCTTTCCCGTGGTGCCGTTGAAGATCCGGACGTTCTCTTCCAGGTGTTCACGCACGGCGGCACTCGAGGCGCAGAGCGCTGCCACGCGGCGCTTGACCACTTCCTTCTCGCGCCGCCGCTCCTCCTGCCGCGCCGGATCCTGCTCATGCCGCGACGGCATGTGCTCGAGCACGAAGATGATGCTCTTCAGCTCGTCCAGCGCCTCGCTCTTGCCCAGCTTCTTCTCCAGCTCCTCGATGCGGTGGCCGAGGATCTGGCCGTAGGAGCGGGGGTTCACGGGAAACACGTGATCGTAGTAGCGGACCCGGAAGGCTCCCTCGTGGAGCTCGAGCTGGATCTCGCCGCGCTCGAGGACCGCGCCGTAGCGGTCGCCGAGGACCGGCACCAACACCTTGCCGGCGAGCTCCTCTTTCACCGGGTGCCACTCGATGTCGAAGAACTTCGCTCCCTGCGCGGAAGGGCCGTTCTCCAGCAGGTCGAGCCAGAGCGCGTTGCCCGAGCCGACGCCCATGTGGTTCGGCACGATGTCGAGCACGTGCCCCAGACCCGCCTCGTGCAGCGCACGGGCCAGGCGCTCGTACCCTTCGTCCCCGCCCAGCTCGGGGTTGATCGAGCCGTAGTCGAGGACGTCGTACCCGTGCATCGATCCGGGCGCCGCCCTGAGGATCGGGCTGGTGTACAGGTCGGTGATGCCGAGCTCGGCGAGATAGCGTGCGATCGCGGCCGCGCCCTCGAAGGTGAAGCCCGCGTGCAGCTGCACGCGGTAGGTCGCGAGCGGCTGCCGGGCTGCCGCAAGCTCGGCCGCCACCTCGTCGAGCAAGCGGTGGGCCTGCTGCCGCACGATCTCCCGCTGCACCCTCATTCCGCCTCCCGGGCGAGCCAGGCCGCGGGCACAACGCTCCCATTCATCGCGTGCGGCCGTACCGCTCAGCAAGATGTGCAAGCTCCCGCGCTACTGCCACGGGGACGGGCGCGGAAAACAGGTCGGGCAGCGACCAGGGCAGCCGGAAGGTCCAGTTGTGCGTGCCGACCGTACCCGGCGCATTCATCCGGTCCTGCCAACCGAGGGCATCGGTGATGGGGATGAGCAGGGCGTCGCTGGAAGACGAGAAGGCGAGCTCCAGCAAGGCCGTCTTCGTCTGAGGGATGAACTTCTTCTCCGAAGGACCGCGCAGGGGCGCGAGCATCGGCTGGCGCAGCTGGTGCTCGCGCTCCCCATCCTCCAGCCCCTCCCACCAGGTCGAAAGCGATTCCGTGTCGTGCGTTCCGGTCACAGCGACCGACACGCGCGGAAACCGCGCGACGTCGCGCGGAACACCCAGGTCATTCTCCCAGCGCAGCACCTTCGTGCCGGGGATCTCCTGCCTCGCGAGAGAAGCGCGGACGAAGTCCGGCACCACCCCCAGATCCTCCGCCAGCACCTCCGCCTTCTCGCCGAGGAGGGCGAGGATGCGCTCCCCCTGCTCTCGCTGCCTCGGCTCGTCGGAGGGAATGAAGAACGGCGGGCCCTTGTCGAGCGGCCGGGCGTACGTCCGGTACAGGCCGACCACGTGATCGACGCGAAAGACGTCGTACAACTCCGCCGCCCGTTCCGCGCGCTGGCGCAGCCAGGGATCGCCCGCGCTGCGCATCTCCTCCCAGCGCGGCACCGGAAGTCCCCAATCCTGACCCTCCGCCGCGTACGCATCGGGCGGGACTCCGACCGTGGCGTCGAACCGGAAGAAGCGCTGCAAGCTCCAGGCGTCCGAGGAATCCTCGGCCACCATGAACGGCAGATCGCCGAGGATCTTCACGCCCTTTCCGTTCGCCTCGGCCCGCCCTGCCCGCCACTGCGAGTCGGCGACCCACTGCACGTAGCAGAGCTCGTCGATGGTCTCGCGCAGGCGGGCTCGCGCTTCCTCGAGCGCGCCGGGGTCGCGGTCGCGCAATCCGGGTTCCCAGTCGCGCCAGCTCTTGCGGCGCTCGTCGTGCAGCGCGCGGTAGAGCGCCCAATCCTCGATCCGATCGGTGCCGCGCTCACGCTCGCGGAACCGCCCGAAGGCGCGCCGCAGGGCGGCCCGCTTCACCCTGCGGTACCCCTCGAAGTCGACGCGAGCCTGCCGCCGCAAGCGCCCGAGCTCCACCTCCTCGTCGGACGCGAGATTCTCGAGGTCGGGGATGGCGCGCAGATCGACGTAGACGGGCTCGAGCGCGAAGGAGCTCGAGGCGGCGTAGGGGCTGTCCTGGCCGGGCGACACTTCGTTCAGGGGAAGGTGCTGCCAGAGCGTGCAGCGCGCCCCGAGCAGCCAGTCCGCCACCCGGCCCGCGTCGGCGTAGCTTCCCAGATCGCCCGCACTGCCGCGCAGCGTGGAGAGGGGCAAGAGGATGCCGGTCCTCCGCCCAAGGTCGAACTTGTGTGCCACGGGCCCCCTTTTACGCGTCGTGGATCCGATAGCAAGCAGCGATTGCGCGCGAGTTGCCGCTGGGATAGAGCGGGCGCATGCCGAAGAAAGCCACCACCGACCATGGGGAGATCATCCACTTCGCCGGCCGCCTTCGCCTGTTTCCCGTAGCTTCCCGCGCGGACGCTGCCCAGGTCCGCCTGGCGTCCCGCGATGACGTGAAGGAGAGCGAGGTGCGCGTAGGGTGGCCCGCCTACTTCCGGCCCTTCATCGACCGCCGCCTCGTGTTCCTCTACGACGAGACGGGCGGCCAGGCGGTGACCCGCGCGGAGGCCGACGCGGCGATGGCGCAGCAGCCCGCGGGTCCTGCCGGCGCGGCTTCGACTGCGTCGTAGCGATGTCCTCGGGCGTGAGCCAGCGCTGCGGCGGGGCCCCGCTCTGCACGAGCGCCAGCGTGATCCGGCGGCGCGCAGGATCCGCGGAGATCACTTCCACGGATACTTCGTCTCCGATGGAATAGCTTCGTCCCGACGAGCCGACCACGAGCCGTTGCATCTCCTTGTCCAGCTCGACCCCCTCGCCGAGCGACTCCGCCGGGACGAGTCCCTCCACGAACATCTCCTCGAGCTCGCAGAAGAGGCCGAACTCGGCCACTCCGGAAACGACCGCCTTGAACTTGTCGCCCACCTTGTCTTGCATGTAGAGCGCCGAGTAGAAGCCGTCGACGTCTCGCTCGACCTTCATCGCCGCGCGCTCCCGATCCGAGCACTGCGCGGCGACGCCGGCCAGATACCCTTCCTGCTCCTCTCGCTCACGCTCGCTCAGCGGCCGGCCGCCGCGCGCCCAGTGCTCTTTGAGCAGCCGGTGCACCATGAGATCGGGATAGCGCCGGATGGGCGAGGTGAAGTGCAGGTAGGTCGGCGCGGCGAGGCCGTAGTGGCCGATGTTGTCCGGGCTGTACTGGGCCTGCATCATCGCGCGCAGCAGGAGCGAGTTGAGGGCTTTCTGCGCGGGCTTCCCGTCCACTGCCTGGAGGAAGCGGTTGAGCACCGCGGGCGTCAACTCGTCGCCGGAGGGCAGCTCGAATCCGTGCGACCGCGCCAGCGCCGCGAACGCGTCCAGCTTCTCCCGGTCCGGCTGGTCGTGGATCCGATAGACGGTAGGCAATCCGCGCACCTCGAAGAAGCGGGCCACGCCCTCGTTGGCGGCGAGCATGAACTCCTCCACCAGCCGGTGTGCATCGTTGCGCGGACGGCGCACGATCTCCGCCACCCTGCCCTGCTCGTCGAGCACGATCTTCGCCTCGGGCAGATCGAAGTCGATGCTGCCACGCGCCTGCCGCTGCCTGGTGAGCTTCTTCGACAGCTCGTGGGCGACCGTCAGCTCGTCGAGGAGCGACCGGAGCTCGGGATCGGAGTCACCGCCCAGCGCCTCGGCGACGCGGGTGTACGTGAGCCGCGCGTGGCTGCGCATCACGGCTTCGTAGATGTCCGTCTGCAGCGGCTTTCCGCTCTTGTCCAACGCCAGGTCGCAGACCATGCACAGCCGGTCGACGTCCGGATTGAGCGAGCAGATGCCGTTCGAGAGGCGTTCGGGAAGCATGGGCAGGACCGCTCCCGGGAAGTAGACGCTGTTGGCGCGGCGGAGCGCTTCGCGGTCGAGCGGTCCCCCGGGGCGGACGTAATGCGCCACGTCGGCGATCGCGACCAGCAGGCGGTAGCCACCTGGCGTACGCGAGACATGGACGGCGTCGTCGAAATCGCGCGCGTCCTCGCCATCGATGGTCACCAGCGGCAGGTGTCGCAGATCGCGCCGCCCGACGATCTCCTCGGGGTGCACGTGATCGGGCACGCTCTGCGCGGCGATCAGCGTCGCCGGATCGAATTCGTCGGCGAATCCCTCGGCGTAGGCGCTGGCCAGGATCTCGAAGCGCGGATCGCCACGGTTGCCGAGCACCGCGATGATCTCGCCCTGCAGCGCTCCCTGGATCTCGCGATGGAGGCGCACCTTCACCATGTCGCCGTCCTTCGCCCGGGGATGGCGGGAGACCGCGATGTTTTCGGAGAGGTTGCGGTCGTGGGGAATCACCCACTGCGCCTTCCCCTTGGCCTGGTAGATCCCGAGCGCGAGCTGGCGGCGGCGCTCGACGACCTCGAGGACTTCTCCCGCCAGCCGACCATCGCGTCCCCGGATGGCCTTGGCGCGAACGACGTCGCCGTCGAGCGCTCCCCTGACGTGCTGCGGAGGGATGAAGAGATCGTTCTCGCGCCCGCCGTTGCCGAGTAGCGGGGAGACGAAGCCGTACCCTTCGGCCTTGAGGTGGATGACTCCGGTGACTTCCGCTCCGGGCTTGCGCACGACGTCCGCCGGCTGCCCCTTGCGGTGCATGCGCGCGCCCTCGAGCATGGCGGCCGGCGTCCGGCGCGGCTGCGGCCGCCGCGCATCCCGGACTTCCTTGCGGCGATCGCCGTCGTCGGCGCCGTTGCGCACCTCGCGGTAGACATGCCCGTCATAGCTGGCTCGCCCCTCCTTCAAGAGGCTGGACAGGGCGCGGCGCAGCGGATGCCGATGGGCATGTCCGAGATGGAGCTGCCCGAAGAGCTCCTTGAGTGACAGCCCTTTCCCGCGCGCGCGGCGCAGCGCGGAGAGAAGGGCGTCGCGATCGATGTTCATGAAGGCAGTTTCCTGGCCCCGGCCGCTCCAAGGCGGCAAAGGGCTACGTTCGTGGTGTCAAGTGAACGGTGGTCGTGAGCGGGACTGGAACAGATTTCGGCGGCCGCGACTAGACCTTCTTCGGTCCGCTGTCGGCGGTCGTCGC
This sequence comes from Deltaproteobacteria bacterium 13_1_40CM_4_68_19, assembly GCA_001918155.1. GTDB lineage: Bacteria > Myxococcota > Myxococcia > Myxococcales > 40CM-4-68-19 > 40CM-4-68-19. Next base: position 41,293 of record MNFJ01000164.1, on the reverse strand, counting down.
CAGGGAAGGCGCCGCCGTCTCGCTCTTCGTGCAAGGGAACCCGGGCACGTGTTTGCCGAGGAACGAGGTGAGCGAGGTCATCAGCTCCTTCGGCATCTCCGTCGCGAGCGCGTGCCGGCAAAGCTTGCGGGTCGCGCGATACGTGCGGACGAAGGTGATGCAGGGCGGACAAGTGCTCAGGTGATCTTCCAGCGCCTTTGCCCGCTCAGGCGATAATGTTCCCTCGATGTATTCGCCGAGGAGATCGACGCATTCCTTGCAATGGTGAATCTGGGTCGTCAACGGGCGCTTCCTGGTGGGAGTCGTCTGGACGGCTGGGCATCGTAGCCGACCTGCATGCAAAGATGCACTTCGAGGAATGCGGATTCGGCGTTCCGGGTCATTTCGCGCCGTCGAAGAATTCGCCCAGCTTCTCGCGCAGCGCAAGCCGGGCGCGGTGCAGCCGGCTTTTCACCGCCGGGACCGTGAGATCGAGCGCGTTCGCGATGTCCTCGTTCGACAACCCGTCGACGTCCTTGAGCAGGAACACCGTCCGGTAGTCGTCCGGAAGGTCCGCGACCGCTTTGTTGATCGCTGCGCCCAATTCGCCCGACATCATCTTTTCGTCCGCGCGCTGCGACCAGTCGCTGCTGCTGGCCGGCTCCAGGTAGCCCTCGGCCGAGAACCGGGGGCCCGCCAGCTCGAGCGGCTGCTCAGCGAGCGTATCGGGCGCCCGCCGCTTGCGCCGCAGACGCATGAGCGCGCTGTTCGCTGCGATCCGGTACAACCAGCTGGAAAACTGGGCCTCGCCGCGGAACAGCGGAAGCTTCTGGTACGCATTCAGGAAGGCCTCCTGGAGCACCTCCTGCGCGTCCGCTTCCGATCCGGTCATCCGCAGCGCGAGCCTGTAGAGCTGGCGCTGGTGCCGCTCGACGAGCATGGCGAAGGCGGCCCCATCGCCCTGCTGCGCGCGCTCCACCAGCTCCCGGTCCCCGGGCTGTCCGTCCAGGCGGGGCTCCTCCGGAGCAGGTTCGCGTTGTGTCTGGTTCAGGTCGGCCAAGGGCCGGGCACCCTAAAGCAGGGCGGAGGGGTGGTCAAGTCCCACACCCCAAGACTCGAGCAGCGAAGGTACGGATTTGTAGGTGTGTTTTTGGCGAGACTGTCTCTGGCTCCTGGAGGGAGCCAGCGCCCTGCCTCAGGGGACGGGTTCCGGCTCGGTCGATGCGAGGGAAGCCCGCGCGAAAAGGATTACGCCGGCGGAAGGATCTTTCCCGGATTCAGCAGGTTGTCCGGATCGAATGCCCGCTTGAGGCGCCGCTGCAGTTCGATCACGTCGCGGCTCTGCTCGCGCGCCAGGAAGGCGCGCTTGGCGAGCCCCACCCCGTGCTCCCCGGTGATGGTACCGCCCAGATCGATCGCCGCCTGCAGCACTTCTTCGACGGCCGCCTGCCCTTTGGCGCGCTCCTCCGCGGATCCGAACAGCAGATTCACGTGCAGGTTGCCGTCGCCCGCGTGGCCATAACAGGCGGTGGGCAGCCCGTACCGGGCACCGATGGCCCGCACCCGCCCGATCAACTCGACCAGACGGCCGCGAGGGACCGCCACGTCCTCGCTGATCTTGTGCGGCCGGATGGAGGTCAGCGCCACCGAGATCATCCGCCGCGTCTCCCAGATGCGTCGCCGCTGCGCCTCGTCCTGCGCGGCGACCACCTCGCGCGCGCCCGCCTCGGTGCAAAGCTCTCCCGATCTCGCCAGTTCTTCCATGACGCTGTCGCCATGCCCGTCGTGCTCGACGATCAGCGCGCCGCCGACGTCCTCGGGAAACTTGAACGGCGCCCGCGGGCTGACCGCGCGCATCGCCGGTCCGTCCAGCAGCTCGCAGGCGCGGGGCAGGAGGCCGGCGCCGAAGATCTTCTGCACCGCCAGCGCCGCCGCGTCCTCGTCGGGGAAGAAGGCGAGGAGCGTGGCCACCGACCGGGGCAACGGAATCACCTTCAACGTTGCCTGGACGATCACCGCCAGCGTCCCTTCGCTGCCTACCAGAAGCTGCGTCAGATCGTACCCGGCGACGCCCTTCCAGCTGCGGTGTCCGGTGCGGATCAGCTCGCCCGTGGGCAGCACCGCCTGCAGCGCCAGCACGTAGTCGCGGGTGACGCCGTACTTGAGGGCGCGCGGGCCGCCCGCGTTGTGGGCCAGGTTCCCTCCGATGGAGCAGATCGCCTGTGAGTTCGGATCGGGTGGGTAGAAGAGGCCCTCGGCCTCCACTGCCGCCTGCAGCTTCTCCAGAATGACTCCTGGCTCGACCACGCAGACCATGTCCGCCCGGGAGACTTCGACGATGCGATCCAGCTTCTCCAGCGAGAGCACGATCCCGCCGCGCTCCGCCAGCGCCCCGCCGCTCTTTCCCGACCCGGCGCCACGCGGCACCACCGGGATCTTCCGCGCCCGCGAGAAGGCGAGCACCTTCTGCACGTCGATTGCGTCGCGCGCCTGCACCGCCGCATGCGGCGGGTATTCGCCGCACCCGCTCTCGTCGCGCGAGTAGGGATCGATGGCCGCCGTCTGCAGGCCGAGAGCCGCGAGCTCCTGCGCGAGCGCGCTCACCCGAACACCTCGACTGCGCTCCCCGTCATCGCGAAGGGCGCGTCGGTGCAGAGGAACTTCACCACCCGCGCAACTTCTTGCGGGCGGAGGCGGGGCGGAAACGGCGTCTGCTTGAGCATCTCGGTGTCCACCGCGCCCGGCAAGACCGCGGCGCAGAAAATGCCCCGTCCGCGCCCTTCTTCCGCCAGCGACTTGACGAGGCCGGTCAGGCCCCACTTGCTGGCATTGTAGGCCGCCGCGTGCGCCGTTCCCAGCGTGCCGCTGATGGATCCGATCGCGACGATGCGCGTCGCGCCGGTGCGGAATGCTTCCCGCGCGCAGAGGAACGCGCCGCGGAGGTTGACGCCGAGGACCCGATCCCACTGGGCGGCGGTGAAATCCTCGACGGGTGCCCGCTCGAGCACGCCGGCGTTCAGCACGACGCAGTCGCAACGGCCGACCTCGGTGAAGAGCGCGCGCACCTCGGTCTCGTCCGACACGTCGCAGCGCTTGGCGAACGCGGCCCCACGCACCTCGGGCGCCGCGCGAAAAGCGCAGACGGCAACCTGGATCCCGTCGGCGATCAGGACCTCGGCGACGGCGCGCCCGATCCCGCGGGAGGCGCCTGTGACCAGCGCCTTCATCCACCTTCCGCGCGCCGCGAGAGCGAGTGGCGCAGCTCGGAGTCCTTCTCGAAAACGCCCGCCCACGCCTCCACGGTCACCCGGCTCTGCCGGCGCATGGGCCCGCGCACCTGCATGCAACCGTGCTCGGCGACGATCACCACGCCCACCCCCAGGGGGCTCAACGCTGCCGCCACGCTCTCGCAGAGGCGGTGCACGAGCTGTTCCTGCAGGATGAGCCGGTGCGCCAGCGCATCGGTCGCTTCGGCGATCTTTCCGAATCCGACGAGCCATTGGTCGGCGACGTACCCGACCGCCGCGCTGCCCTTGTAGGGAAGCAGGTGGTGCGGGCACATGGCGTGGAAGTCGATCTGGGATGCGATCACCAGCTCGCCCCGCCGGGGCGCCGGCACCAGCGAGCTCTTCAGGGTCTCGATCGCGTCGCGCGCGTAGCCGTCGAGGAGATCTTCGCTGAATGCCTTCGCCACCCGGGCCGGGGTCTCGCGCGTTTCCGCATCGAGCTCGGCGCCGGAAGCGAGGAGGAGATCCTCGATGGCCTTGGCGAGCGCCTTGCGGTCGGGCGGCCGTGCTTTGCGATCGGGAAGCGCCATTCACCACTTCCCGTGCGGCCCGCGGTAGACCACGCAGCTCGTGGGGATCTCCCAGAGGCGGATCTCGACCAGGCCCGGCAGCTTCCCCTCAAGGCGGTGCCACATCCAGCTGGCGATGTTCTCTGCGGTGGGGTTCTCGATGAAGTCGTTCAGGTTCGTGTGGTCGACGCGGTCGAGCACGTGCTCCTTGACCAGGTTCTCCACCTCGGAGAAGTCCACGAAGATGCCGGTGTACGGATCGGGGTCCCCGCGCAGCACGACCTGGAACCGGTAGTTGTGGCCGTGCAGGTTGAAGCACTTGCCGCTGTAGCGCGGCAAGCGGTGGGCAGCGGCGAAGGTGAACTCGGCCTCGATCTGATGCATGGCGCGCTCCGTGTAGCATTTTGATGCGCGAGCGGGCAAAAAGCGCCCGCCCTGGAGCGTTTTGAGCGAAACAGGAACTTTGGCAGGGAAGACGCATCCAATGGGATGCAAGCAAGAGGAGGCACCTTGTCGACCGCTCACCTGCACGCCGTTCCCCGGCCCACCGATCTCGTCGAGTTGTATGCGGAGGCTCCGCTGCCTACCCGACACGGTCTTTTGCGCGCGATCGTCTTCCGGGAGAGGGGCACGGACAAGGAGCACGTCGTCGCCGTCAAAGGCGAGCTGCGGGGTCAGGAAAGCGTCCCCGTCCGCGTCCACAGCGAATGCCTCACCAGCGAGATCCTCGGATCGCTGAAATGCGATTGCCGCGAGCAGCTCGAGCACGCCCTCGACCTGATCGGCCGCTCCGAGCGGGGCGCGGTGATCTACCTGCGCCAGGAGGGCCGCGGCATCGGCCTCGGGAACAAGATCCGGGCTTACGCCCTGCAGGCGCGTGGCGCCGATACCTACGAGGCGAACCGCGCGCTCGGGTTCGGCGACGATCTGCGCCGCTACGACATCGCCGCGCAGATGCTGAAGCAGCTCGGCGCTCGCTCGATCGACCTGATCACGAACAATCCAGCGAAGATCGCCGCGCTGGAAGCCGAGGGCGTGGTCGTCCACCGGCGGATTCCTTCCCTGGCGAAGACCAATCCGCACAACATCGGATACTTGAAGACCAAGCGCGAGCGGACCGGTCACCTCATCGAGCTGGCGGAGCAGAAGACCTCGGCGTAGGGCTCGAGCGCAGGTCGGCAGCAGCGTGCGCGCTCGGCGTCGAGCGCTGCAACGCGGCCCCGACGAGCGCGATCCCGCAGCAGGCCGCCGCCGCGTAGATGAGCGGGCGCGAAGGGCGCGCGCGCCAGGCCCAGATGCGGTCGCGGCGTCTCTGGTAGGGCAGCTCGGTCTCGTACTCGCGCCAGCAGCGTGCGCGCTCGGCGGCGGCAGCGGCGTGATCGCGGGCGAGGACGCAGGCCTGCGAGAGCAGGAACCGCGCCTCCACATGGTGAGGATGCGTCTCGAGATATCGCCGCAGCGGCTCGGCGGCGGAGCCGTCGCCGCGGCGCACCCGGAATCGGCCCAGCTGGAGCAGGGCGGCGCCGTCGCGGTAACCCGGGTCCGCCTCGTACACCTCGCCCAGGAAGATCTCGCCCTCCCGGACCCGGCCCGTCGCGAGGCAAGCAACTCCGAGCATGTAGAGCGCGTTCAGATCGTGCGGGTTCTCGTCGGCGAGCGGCTTGACGATCGCGATCGCGCGACGGTAGCGGCGCTGCGAAACGAGGATGTCGCCCAGATCGGCGCGCGCCTTGCGGTCGTGCGGATTGTGCAGGAGCGCGAGGCGCAGGCGGCGGCCGCGGTGGAAATCGGCGACCGCGTGCGCGACGCCGCGGAGGAATCCAAAGGCGTACCAGTCTGCGATCGCGTACGCCAGCAGCAGGATGACGGCGGCGGCGACGGGACTGCCCGTCAGCATCCAGAGGATGGAGAAGTTGATCCAGTTGCTCATCGCGCCTGCATGGTAGCTGCCGGCCGACGGAGCGGACAGTCGACCGCTGTGCGTCCGGGTGCGCCGAAGTCAGGCGGCCTGAGAGAGGCGCACGGCGCGCCGCAGGCCGGCGAAGGGCAGCAGCTCGAGCGCTTCTTGCGGAGTGCACCAGCGGTGCTCGTCGTGCTCGTCCGAGAGCCGCGGCTCACCCGAGACCGTGGCGGCGAACGCCGTCTCGCGCGCAAAGAGCGGCGGGACGCGGCTGCCCAGCGCGAAGCCGTGCGCGTATCGAAGCTCGCGAATCTCGTCGAGGCGCGGAGAGAAGCCGGTCTCCTCGTGCACCTCCCGCGCCGCGGTCTGGAGCGGGCTTTCGCCGGCCTCGATGCGCCCCGTGAGGATCTGCCAGAACCCGCCCCGCTCCGCGCGCCGCTTGAGCAGGAGAACGCGCCCGTCGTCGCGCCGCAACGTGATGCTCACCGTCTGCAGCTCGGGCGGGACCTCGGACGTCTCGCTCTCCCAGACCTCGCCCGCCTCCAGCGCGAAAGCGTCTTCCACCTCGTGCACCGGCGGCGCTTCCGCGAGCAGCGATTGCAGCGAAGCCACGCTCGCATCGTCGATGCCGCAGGGGACGATGGCGGAGAAGTCCGCCAGGTCCGTCCGGACGTTGAACGCGAAGCCGTGCGAGGTGATCCAGCGGGAGATGTGCACTCCGATGGCGCCGAGCTTCCCCGCCGGCGTCCAGACGCCGATCCGTCCCGGGACCCGATGGGCGGCCACGCCGTATCCGGCGGCGACCCGGATCATGATCTCCTCGACCGACGCGACATACTTGCGGACGTCCTTGCGATCGGGCTTCAGGTCCAGAATCGGGTACCCGACGATCTGCCCCGGGCCGTGATAGGTGACGTCCCCACCGCGATCCGTCTCGAATATTTCGAACCCGCGGGCCGCGAGCACCTCTGGCGACCAGAGGATGTTCCTGGCTTTCGCTCCGCGTCCCAGCGTGATGACCGGGGGATGCTCGAGCAGCAGGAGGGTATCGGGCACGAGGCCCTGCGCGCGCGCCTCCACCAGCAGCTTCTGCATGGCGAGCCCGTCCTGGTATTCGACGCGGCCGAGGCGCCGGACGTGCAGCGTGCGGGTCACGCGGAGATTGTACTCAGGGCGATGGTTTGGCGCGCGCGGCGGGCGGCGACGCGAGCAGCTCCTCGCGCTGCTCGCGCAGAGACCAGGGCACGTTCGCGTACACGTCGTCGAAGAGCGATTCGCGCGGGGGGTCGGGCTTCTTCTCCGCCTCGGCGATGGCCCCGTTCACTTCCTCCAGCACCTGCGCGCGCAGCTCGTCCTCCTGCCGCGCCGTCCACAGGCCCCAGGCCTGCAGCCGCGACCGCAGCAGCTCGAGCGGGTCGCGCTTCTTCCACTGCTCGACCTCCCGTTCGTCGCGGTACCGCGTCGGGTCGTCCGACGAGCTGTGCGCGCCGATGCGGTAGGTCTCGCATTCGACCAGCGTGGGCCCGCCGCCGCTGCGGGCGCGGTCCACCGCCTCCTTGACGGCCCGGTAGACGGCGACGGTGTCGTTGCCGTCGACCTTCACGCCGGGAAATCCGTAGGCGACCGCTTTCACCGCGATCGATTCGCTGGCCGTCTGCTTCGCGGTGGGCACGCTGATCGCCCAGTGGTTGTTCTGGCAGATGAACACCACCGGCGCCTTGAACACCCCCGCGAAGTTCATCGCCACGTGAAAGTCGCCTTCGCTCGTCGCCCCATCGCCCAGGTAGGCGGCGATGACGGTGCGGTCGCCCTTGATGCGCGCGGCCATGGCGGCGCCGACCGCCTGTGGCAGCTGCGTGCCGATGCAGCTCGACCAGCTCACCTGGTTCACGCTCCGGGACGCCATATGCGAGGGCATCTGCCGGCCCTTCGTCTCGTCGCCGGCGTTGCCGAAGATCTGGCAGAGGTACGGCACGAGGGGGAAACCGCGCAGGAGCATCGCGCCTCCTTCGCGAAGAGCGGGGAAGATCCAGTCGCTCGCCTCGAGGGCGATCGCGGAGGCGAGAGTGGCCGCTTCCTGACCGGTGCAGGCGCCATAGAAGCCGACGCGCCCCTGCCGCTGCAGCGTCATCATCCGTTCGTCGAGCGTGCGCAGCCGGACCATCTCCCGGTAGAGCCGGAGCAGCACCTCGCGCGGAATGGGAGGGGTCTCGAGCTTCTGGGCGGCCCGCATGGGACGGCAGATCTAGAGGAACCAGGCCGCCGTCGCAACCGTGCATCCTCAGAGCTGCTCCATCAGCAGCAGCTCCGGTGCCTCGAGCGCGTGGATGACCTCGTAGAGGAAGGCGGCGCCGATGTGGCCGTCGATCACGCGGTGATCGAACGAGCAGGAGAGGTTCATCCGCTCGGCGATCTCCACGCCGACGGTGCCGTCCGCCCGCCGCACAGGCTTCGCCCACTCCTTGATCTTGTGGATCCCGAGGATGCCGACTTCCGGGTGCTTGACCACCGGCGTCGCGAGCAAGCCCCCATCCTTGCCCAGTGACGTGACGGTGAACGTCGAGCCCTGCAGGTCCTGCAGCTGGAGCTTCTGCTCCCGAGCCGCCTTCGCCAGCCGGTCGATCTCCGCCCCGATCTCCCGGAGCGTCTTGCCGCGCACGTCCTTGACCACGAACACCGTCAACCCCTGCCCGGTCGCGGCGCCGAACCCGATGTTCGCGTCCTTCTTCACCACCAGCGCCTGCTTCTCCTCGTCCATCAACGCATTCAACTCGGGATACTTCGCGAACCCGTGCAGCAGCGCTTTGGCGATGAACGGCAGATAGCTGAGCTTCGCCTCGCCGCGGCGGGCCAGCTCGGCGTTGACGCGCTCGCGCAGGGAGGTGAGCGGCCCGGTATCGCACTCCTCCACGAAAGTGAACGCAACGACGTGCGCGTGGCTCTGCGCCATGCTCTTCGCGATGCTCTTGCGCAGGCCGCGCAGCGGCCGGACCTCGTCCTGCGCCAGCGCCTCCATGCGCGGCGGTGCTGGCACCGGGGCCCCCGCGGTCTTGTTCTCCGCATGCGCGAGCACGTCCGCTTTCATCACCCTGCCCTGCGGCCCGGAACCTTGGAGGGAACCGAGATCGACGCCCATCTCGCGCGCCATCCTCCGTGTCACAGGGGTGGCGAGCACCTTGTGCCCGTCGCCGTTTCCCCCGGCGCGAGCGCTGGTCTGGGTGCCGTGCGCCGACGCACCGGCCTGCGGGCGGGGAACGTTGGCTGTCTGGAGCGGCGCTGACTGGCCCGCCTGCCCGGCCGGAAGGGTCGGCGCGGCCTGCGCAGGAGCGCCGGTGCTGGGCTTCGCCTGGACGGGGCCGTCGCCCTCCAATTCCAGCACCACCAGCGTCGAATGCACCTTGGCGATGTCCCCTTCCCTGCCGACCGTGCGCACGACCTTTCCACGCCGGGGACTGGGGATGGTGACCGTGGCCTTGTCGGTCATGACCTCGACCAGCGGCTGGTCCTCCACGATCTGGTCTCCCGCCTTGACGAGCCACTTGACGATCTCGCCCTCCACCACGCCTTCGCCGATGTCCGGCAGCTTGAACTCGAACTGGGCCATGTCAGGCCTCGTATGCTTTCAGCTCGCGCAGCGCTCCGAGGATGCGCGGCGCGAGCGGCAGATACTCGCTTTCCAGCGTGTAGGGAAACGGCGTGTCCCAGCCGGTGATGCGCGCGATCGGGGCCTCGAGCGAGGTGAAGCAGCGTTCCTGGATCAGCGCGCTGATCTCCGCCGCGAACCCGCATGTTCGCGGCGCCTCCTGCACGATGGCGCAGCGCCCGGTCTTGCGCACGCTGCGCACGAGCGTCTCGATGTCCAGCGGCCAGAGCGTGCGCAGGTCGATCAGCTCGGCATCCAGGTCCTCCGCCTGCTCGACCGCCTGCAGGGCCTCGTGGAACATCGCGCCCCAGGCGATCACGGTCATCCCCCGCCCCTCGCGTGCGACGTTTGCCTGGCCGATCGGAACCGTGTACTCGCCTTCGGGCACCTCGCCCCGCGCGGCGCGATAGACGCGCTTCGGCTCCATGAAGATGACCGGGTCATCCTGGCGGATGGCGGAGATGAGCAGGCCCTTCGCGTCGAAGGGATTCGAGGGATGGATGATCTGGAGGCCCGGCGTATGGATGAAGAGGGCCTCCGGAGACTGCGAGTGGTAGTGGCCGCCTTTGATCCCGCCACCGACCGGGGTCCGGATCACCACTGGCGCGGCGTACTGGCCACCGCTGCGGTAGCGCAGCTTGGCCAGCTCGTTCACGATCTGGTCGAAGGCGGGAAAGATGAAGTCCGAGAACTGGATCTCGGGCACCGGACGCAGCCCGTACATCGCCATCCCGATCGCCGCCCCGATGATCCCGGATTCCGCCAGCGGCGTGTCGATCACGCGGTCGGGCCCGAACTCCTCGATCAGACCCACCGTCGCGCGGAAGACGCCGCCGAACCTTCCCACGTCCTCGCCCATCACCACCACGCGCGGATCGCGGCGCATCTCGATCCGCAGCGCGTCGTTCACCGCCTGAATGATGTTCCAGGCCGGCATCCCCAGGCACCTTTCCTTCGCAAAGCGCTACCATCGCCGGCGCGCCGTCGCCGGCCTGCTCAACAACCCTTCCCGACCCACCGCTGGATGAAGTACTCGCCCGCCTTGTAGCTGGAGCGCACCAGCGGCCCTGCCGCGACGAAGCGGAATCCGAGCGCCAGCCCCTCGCGCTCGAGCCGCGAGAACACTTCGGGGCGCACGAACTCCTCGACCGCCAGGTGCTTCTCGCTCGGACGCAGATACTGGCCGAGCGTGAGGATGTCGCAGTCCACCGCCCGCAGGTCGCGCAGCGCCTGGACGACTTCGTCGTGCCTCTCGCCGAGCCCGAGCATGATGCTGCTCTTGGTCCTCATCCCACCGCGCTTGTAGAAGTCGAGGACGTCGAGCGACTGGCGGTAGGCCGCGCGGCGATCGCGCACCCGCGGCGTCAGCCGCTCCACCGTCTCCAGGTTGTGCGCCGCGACCGTCGGCCGCGCATCGACGATCATCTGCAGCGCTTCGTGCGACCCCTGGAAATCGGGCGTGAGCACCTCGACCAGCGTCTGCGGCGCTGCGCGTCGCAACTCCACGATCGCCTGCGCAAAATGCGAGGCGCCGCCGTCCGGCAGTTCGTCGCGATTCACGCTGGTCACCACCAGGTAATCGAGCCCGAGCCGCCCTACCGCCTCGGCCAGGTGGCGCGGCTCGAGGGGGTCGAGGGGACCCGGCGTGCCGCTGCTCACGTCACAGAACCGGCAGCCGCGGGTGCAGACATCGCCCATCAACATCACGGTCGCGGTGCCGCCGCCCCAGCACTCGCCGACGTTGGGACAGCTTGCTTCCTCGCAGACGGTATGGAGGTTGAGCTCACGGAGCGTGCGCTTGACGTGCTCGTACCTGCCGCCGCCCGGCATGCGGACCTTCAGCCATTCCGGCTTGGGTTGCCTCGGATGGCGCGCGACGCCGCGCAGTTGGACGAGGGATTCGCCCATGAGGGCGGCGGTATAACCGAAAGCCGCGCGGACCGCGAGAGCGCAGCCTATGAGCAGGTGTGCAGCATCGCGTCGAGCACCGCTCGGGCGACGCGTTGCGCAATGCCGCGCGCCTCGAACTGCGGCGTGAATCGCTCGGCGAGCCGATCCGCCAGCATGCCCCGCGACAGCGAGCAGGACCTGGACGCCGGCGCCTCGGTCGCCAGATGACCCCCGACCGACAGCACAAGTGCCGCAAATCCCGCAGCAAATCCCCGACGCCACGACTGCGATTCGTTCATCGGAGCCTCCCCGCGCCCAGGTGGAACAGCCAGGCGAACACATCCTTCCCGGAAGAGTGATCCTAGATGTGGATTGGTTTCCCGCGCACCCCTAAAGCGGCCTCGGTGAGCACTTCGGAGAGCGTCGGGTGCGGGCGCATCACGTGCAGCATCTCCTCGCTGGTGGTCTCCAGGCGGAGGAGCGAGCAGGCGTCCGAGATCAGCTCGGTCGCGCGGGGGCCGACGATGTGAACGCCGAGCACCTCGTCGTATTGCTCTTCGGCCACCACCTTCGCCATCCCCTCGGCGAGGTTGAGGATCCGCGCCTTGCCGTTGGCGGAGAACGGGAAGGTCCCGATCTTCACCTTGTAGCCGCGCTCCTTCGCGGCCTTTTCGGTCAGGCCGACCGACGCCACCTCGGGCTCGGAATACGTCGCGCCCGGCACCAGGTCGTAGTTGACGGCGTGCGGCTTCTTGCCTGCCAGTCGATCGGCGACGAACTCGCCCTCCACGAACGCCAGGTGAGCGAGCTGGGGATGCACCCGTCCCGGGATGGCGACGACGTCGCCGATCGCCGAGACCCAGCTCTCCCCGGTGAGCAGGGTATTCGGGTCGATGACCACGAATCCGCGCTCCAACTTGATGTTGGGGAACTTCTCCAACCCGACGTTCTCGCTCACCGGCCGCCTGCCCACGGCGCAGAGGAACAGGTCGGCCTCGATCACCTCCGTCCCCTTGGGGGTGGTGACGATCGCTTTCAGGGCATCGCCCTTCAGATCGACGTTCTCCAGCTTCGCGCTGGTGAGCGACTTGATGCCGCGCTTGCGGAAGGCCCTCTCGAACTCGGTCGAGATGTCCTCGTCCTCCACGGGCAGGAGGCGGGGCAGCATCTCCACCACCGTCACCTCGCTTCCGAATCGGCGGTAGGCGCTGGCGAACTCCACGCCGACCGCGCCGGCGCCGAGCACGATCAGCCGCTTCGGCACGACCGTGTTCTCGAGCAGCTCGTCGCTGGTCATGACTTGATGGCCGAGCGTGAGCCCCGGGATCAGGCGCGGCGCCGAGCCGGTGGCGATGAGGACGTGCTTCGCCTCGACGATCTGCTCCTTGCCGTCCGCCCCCGTGACCGACACCTTGCCCGGACCCGCCAGCTTTCCATGCCCGTGCAGGCGTTCGACCTTGTTCTTGCGGAAGAGGAAGTCGATTCCCTTGCTCGACTTGTTCGCGACGTCTTCCTTGAACTTGCGCACGCCGTCCATGTCCAGCTCGACGCCGTTCGCCTTCACGCCCACGGTGCTGCCGTGCTTGGCCTCGTCGAAGACGTCGGCGCTGTGCAGGACCGCCTTGGTCGGGATGCACCCGCGCAGCGTGCAGGTGCCGCCGACGCGCGGGTCCTTCTCGACGACCAGCGTCTTGAGGCCGTTCTGGCCGGCCCGGATGGCGCAGACGTACCCTCCGGGACCGCTGCCGATGATCACGAGATCGTACGTCGCCACTGCCCGCCTCCCTCCTGCGCGAGGAGGCGCGGTTGGTAGCGCCCGCGACCTGCGATGTCAACCGCGCCGCGGCGGCAGTCCGGACTCCTCGCGCGAGACGGCGGCGATCCCGGCCCAGTCCCATTGCTGCCGCCCTTTCGCCAGCGAGGCGAGGAAGTGATCGCGCACCAACGAGGCCAGCGGCAGCGGCGCACGCAATTCCTCGGACGCCTTCATGGCGAGCGAGACGTCCTTGAGACCGAGCGGCATGCTGAACCCAGCCGGCTCGAACTGCGTCGCGGCGATCCGCGAGGCATACCCGGAGGCGATCGGCGCGCCCGCGAAGATGATCTTCCCCAGCGCCTCGGCCAGCCGCGCCGGATCGAGACCGCCCTTCTCGGCGAGCGTGAGCGCCTCGCCGAGCATCTCGATCAACGAGGCGATGACGAAGTTTCCACACAGCTTCGCGAGCGACGCCCGTTCGGGCGCCTCGCCCATGGGAAAGGTGCCCTGGCCGAGCGCGTCGAAGAGGGGCTTGCACCGCGCCAGCGCCTCGCCGTCGCCTGCCGGAACGATCCAGAGCTTCTTCGCTTCGGCCGCTTCTGGCCGGCCGAACACGGGGGCCGCTACGTACCGCTGGCCGCGCGATGCGTGCTCCTGCGAGAGCAAGCGCGAGAGCTGGACGGAGATCGTGCTCATCCCACAATGCACGGCGAAGGATGGCAGCGCGGCGAAAAGCTCGCGCGAGACGCTCTCCACCGCCGCGTCGTCCGCGAGCATGGTGATCGCCACTTCGACCCCCGACGCCGCCTCGCTCGCGGAGGGACATTCCCGGGCTCCGGGGGGCGATCTTCCGGGAGTGCGATTCCAGGTCCGCACCTCGTGACCGACGGCCACCAGGTTTCCCGCCATCGCGCGGCCCATGCGGCCGAGCCCACAGAAAGCGACGCGCATCACTGCTTCCCGAACAGCGCCTTGAGGCGGCCGGTGATCCCGCGGCCGAGCACCGTCCGATAGACGCGCAGTCCGATGCTCCATGCACGCTTCGAGTACGGGTAATACCAGAAGGCGGGGAAGCTGAGCCGCTCCAGGTTGACGTGGCGGACTTCGCAGAAATCGTGCAGCCCGTGCTTGCCGTGGACGCGCCCGAGACCGCTCGACTTCACGCCGCCCCAGGGGGTCTCCGGCGCGGCGTGCGTGTAGAGCGTGTCGTTGTGCATGACGGTGCCCGCGGCGAGCTGGTTGGCGATCCGCTCGGCCTTGGAGCGATCCCTGGTGAAGACGTACGCGGACAGGCCGTAGGTCGAGTCGTTGGCCAGCCGGACCGCCTCCTCCTCCGTCCGATACGTCATGATCGGCAGCATCGGCCCGAACGTCTCTTCCCGCACGATCGCCATCTCCGGCGTGGTGTCGGTGAGCACGGTGGGCTGCACGAAACGGGCGCCGTCCGGCGTCAGCTGGATCTCGCCACCGGTGAGGATCTTCGCTCCGCGCTGGCGCGCGTCCTCGAGGTGCCGCCGGACGATGTCGACCTGCATCTGCGTGGTCATCGCGCCGACGTCGACGTCGTACTGGTTCGGCTCGCCTTGCCGCAGCTTCCGGGCCAGCGCCACCACTTTTTCCGTGAACGGCTTCACCACGCTCTCGTGCACGTAGACCCGTTCGACGGAGGCGCAGGTCTGGCCGGAGTTGGCGAAGGCGCCCCAGGAGATCTTCTTCGCCGCTGCGTCCAGGTCGGCGTCCGGAAGCACGATGGCCGGATCCTTGCCGCCCAGCTCCAGCACGCAATGGATCATCTGCTCGGCGGCGGCGACGTTCACTCTCCGGCCGGTGGCGACCGACCCGGTGAACACGATCATGTTGACGCCGCTGCGGATCAGCTCGGCGCCGACGTCGCCCTTCCCCTGCACGACGCCGAAGAGCCCGCGCGGGAGACCGGCCTCTTCGAAGAGCGCGCGCGTCTTCTCCAGGATGATGGGGGTGAACTCGCTCGGCTTCACCACCACGGCGTTGCCCGCCATCAGCGCGGCGGCCGCATCGCCCGTGGGGATCGAAAACGGATAGTTCCAGGGGGAGATGATGCCGATCACTCCGCGCGGGTAGAAGCGCAAGTAGGACTTCTTGTGCGGGAACAGGTGCAGCGGGATCCGCTCGTCGGCCAGCGCCTTCTCCGCGTGCGTCGCGTACCAGTGCACCGCATCCGCGACCGGCAGCACCTCCATGAACAGCGATTCGTTGCGCGTCTTGCCGTTCTCGCGCGTCAGGTGATCGCAGAACTCCCCGGCGCGCTCGAGCAGCAGCTCCTTGAAGCGCAAGAGCACCGCGCGCCGTGCCGCGAACGGCTTGCGCGCCCATTCCGACTGCGCGGCGCGCGCTTGCTGCACGGTGTGGCGCACGTCGGCGGGGCTCGAGACGCGCACTTCGCCGAGGAGCTTCCCGCTGCCGGGCTCCCGCACCGACAGCGTTCCCTCTGGTGTCACCGTTCCTTGCGCGGAGGTCTGCGGGACCGCGATCGCTTCTGCCATGTCGAAGCCTCCAGGGTGTGGGGGCGTACGCCCGCTGCCGCATGGTGTCAATCGATCGTGGTCGGCGCCGAAATTCCAATTTGACTTGGGTGGTTTACACGGCGATGCTAGCGCACCGACGGATGCTGGGAATCAACGAGATGCTGCGGCTCGGCAGCCAGCCGCTCGACACGCCGGCCGAGCTCTCGCCTGTCGAAACCGACGGCGCCCCGGGGAGGCCGCCCACCGTGCTGGTGGTGGACGACGACCGGGCCGTCCGTGACGTGCTCTGCGCGGTCCTCAAGGAAGAAGGCTATCCCGTCCGGCAGGCATCCGGCGCAGATGCCGCGCTGCAGCTGTTGCGCGGCGATGATCTCCCGCTCGTGCTCTGTGACATGAAGATGCCCGAACGCGACGGGCTCTGGCTGCTGGAGGAGGTACTGCGGCGCCATCCGCATGCGGCGGTCGTGATGCTGACCGGGTACGGCGATACCGAGAGCGCGGTCGATTGCCTCAAGCGCGGCGCCGCCGACTACCTGCTCAAGCCCCCGCGGATCACGGAGCTGGTTCGGGCCATCGAGCGCGCCTGGAGCAAGAGCAAGCTCACCTCGGCCCGGGCAAGGTATCACCAGGGTCTGGCGCGGCGGGTGCGCGAGCGCACGGCGGAGTTGACGGCCGCGCTGGCGGGGGTCGCGCAGTCGTACTCGAACACGCTGGTGGCGCTGGTGAATGCGCTCGACGCCCGGGAGCACGAGACCAGCGATCACTCGCAGCGGGTGGTGCGCTACACGCTCGCCATCGCCAGGCGGATGGGGATCTGCGGGCAAGAGCTGGAGGACATCGGCCGCGGCGCCCTGCTGCACGACATCGGCAAGATCGGCGTTCCCGACAGCATCCTGCTGAAACCGGGTCCGCTCACCCATGCCGAGTGGGTGGAGATGCGGCGGCATCCCGAGGTCGGCTCCCGGATCCTGGAGGAGATCGAATTCCTCCGGCCGGCGGCGGAGATCGTGCTCGCGCACCAGGAGCGCTGGGACGGCGGGGGATATCCGCGCAGGCTGCGGGGAGAAGCCATCCCGCTCGGCGCGCGCATCTTCGCCATCGGGGATACCCTGGACGCGATGACCAGCGATCGCCCTTATCGGAAGGCAGCCACGTTCGCCCAGGCGCGGCTGGAGATCTCGCGCTGCGGAGGCACGCAGTTCGATCCGCGCTGCGTGGAAGCGTTCCGGAAGA
Source organism: Deltaproteobacteria bacterium 13_1_40CM_4_68_19 (assembly GCA_001918155.1). GTDB lineage: Bacteria > Myxococcota > Myxococcia > Myxococcales > 40CM-4-68-19 > 40CM-4-68-19. Next base: position 24,592 of record MNFJ01000164.1, on the reverse strand, counting down.
TCCCGGACGAAGAGCTGGAAGCGCTCCGGCAGGAAAACGCAGCCTGAGGAGCAGGCCCATGCGCCTGTCGCTCACCGATCGTGCCGCGAAGGCGGTGCTCGCCCGCGCCCGGGAGGCCGACGTGCGGGACTGGCTGCTCCGCGTCGCCGTGGTGGCTGGCGGGTGCAACGGCCTCACCTACGATCTCTATTTCGTCCAGGATGCAGGGCCCGAGGACGCCGTCGTCGATACCGGCGAGGTGCGGATCGCGATCGACCCCGCCAGCGCGCCGCTGCTCGAGGGGACCGTGATCGACCTTCCCGGCGGCCCGGGCTTCCGCTTCGAAAACCCGCGCGCCCGCAGGACCTGTTCTTGTGGCGCCAGCTTCGAGACCTGATCATGCCGAAGATCTTCCGCGCCGGCGCGCTCCTGCTCACGGTGGCCGTGCTCACCTGCCTGATCGGGTTCGTCCATGCTCGCGTCTCCGGTGGTCCCGCGGAGTCGGCGCGGCCGTGGATGTACGGGCTCCTCGGATGCTTTTCCCTGATGGCGCTCGCCGCGGTCTACATGGCCCTGGTCGGCGCCTACCACACCATCCTCGCCCTCTTCGGCTGGGACGGCGGTCCGGGCATCCTGCGCAAGAACCGGAGCTACGTTCCGGGCAGCGACGAGCCGCTCGCGGACGGCACGCCACTCGATCGGAAGGACTAGAACACATCTCATGACCCGTGCTGGCAGGGTTCGGGCTCAAGCGTAGTCGCTAAGCGGCCTTCGGCCGCCGCGACTATAGCGATCACTCGTCGCGCGCGAGGGCGCCGAGGAGCGCTTCGCGGCGCGTCTCGGCAAGCCGCGAGGCCAGGCCCAGCAGCGCCGGATATGCGAGCAGCAGCGCGAGAAGCTCTCCGGCGTACGCGGCAGGGACTGGCATTCCCAGCGCCTGCGCGATGGCGTACGGGGCCCAGGCGGCGCCGGCGAGCAGGAACATCGCCGCAAAGCGTGCGCCGACCGGACCGGCGCCGCGGATGCGCCGCAGCCGCGCGCCGCGCACCGGCACCGGAAAGAGGACGCTGACGACGTTGCCGAACGTCGCGAGCAGGGGGAAGACCGCGGCGTGCGCCAGGACGCCGACGAGGACCTGGCCTGCGGTCACCTGCGTCCCGAATACCGCGACGATCGCCAGCACCAGGAAGATGGCCAGCGAAAACAGCCAGGCGACGGCGTTCTTCGCCGCGAGCACCGAACGCAGCGTGATCGGCCAGAGGAACCAGGCGCGCGCGGCATCCCGATCACGGCCGAACGCGTTGGTGGCGATCTCCAGCACGCCGAGATGGGCGTAGACGGCGGCGACGAGCAGCGGCTGCGGGCCGGGAAGCACCGCGTGCGACAGCAGGAGGTAGGCGACCGGGACGACGACGAGCTGCAGCCATCCCAGCCGGACTACCGTCTTCGCCTCCTTCTCGAAGAGCGCGGAGATCGAGCCCGGGGCCAGCGGTAGTCTCCATCCCGCGGCGCGCGCCGCGCCGGGACGCACGCGCACGGGCTCGGGCGGCCGCAGCAGTTCGCGCTGCGAGAGCGCATGCGCTCCGGCGCTGCAGGCAGCGCCGAGCAGGAAGAGCAGCAGCGCCCACGCGACCGCCCTCGAGGCCTGGCCGTGGGAGAGCGCTTCGGCGAGGGCGGCCATCCATCCAGGCGGGGTCCAGGAGAGGGCGTGCCACCGTCCCAGCGCGAAGAGGGACTCGAGCCCGCGCTGGCCGGGCAACGCCAGGGAGAGCTGGAAACCGGCGAATCCCGCGAGCAGCAGGGCGACCGAAAAGAGGCGCCGGAAGAGCGGACGCGAGTCGAACAGGGCGGCGAAGGCGGCACCGAAGTGCAGCAGGGAAGCCGTGGCCCACACCGCCAATCCAGCGGCGATCAGCATCGCCCAGGCGGCGGGAGCTCCCGGCAGCGCCGCGATCGCGAGCGCGATCGCGACCAGGGGTGGGTAGAGCACGAGCCAGACGGGGTCGAACAGGAGCGCGGCGAAATTGATCGCGCTGAGCAGCCGGGCGCTGACGGGGAACGCGCGAAAGCGCCTGGGATCGAGGAAGGATTCGCTCTGCGCCAGCGCCACCAGCCCGAACCAGATGCGGCCGGCGAGCACCATCGAGACCCAGGCGGCGAACAGGGAGAGCGGTCCGCCGCGCATCGCGAGCAGCTCCGGGCGGCGGCGCAGCTCCCGTCCGGTCTGGAGCGCCAGCAAGCACAACGAGGCGCTGAAAGACGCTCCCATGATCGCCGCCAACGCGCCGATCACCAGGCGCGCCCATTGGCGGCCGTGCACGATGCGCCTCCACCAGAGCCGCACCCGCAGACCGATCAGCGCGCGCGCCTGCTCTGGCCAGTCAGAGCGCATCTCGTGATCTGTACAGCCTAAAGGCACAGTCGCTAAGCCGCCTCCGGCGGTCGCGACTGAGCCGCCTCCGGCGGGCGCGACAGCAGTCAGGGAAGGAAGGAGAGACCACGCGTAGCGCCCCGGCCCTCTCCGACGAGTCGCACGAACGCGTCCGTCAGCGAGGCCGCGCCCGGAACCGCGCCGACGACTCCGTCGAGGCTCCCCTGCGCGACCAGACGGCCGCGATGGATCACGCCGACGTGGTCGCAGAGTCTTTCGACGACTTCGAGGACGTGCGAGGTGAGGAACACCGTGAGCCGGCCGCGGCGGACGAGGTCCGACAGCAGCGCGGTGAGCGAAGCCTTGGCTACCGCGTCCACCCCTTCGAACGGCTCGTCGAGGAAGAGCAGCTCCGGACCGTGGATGAGGGCCGCCGCCAGCGCCAGCTTCTTGCGCATGCCGAAGGAGTAGTCCGCGATCAGCTTGCGGGCATCGCCCGCCAGCTCCATCGTCTCCAGCAGCTCGCCGGCGCGGCGGGCCGATTCCGCCCGGCCGAGGCCATAGAGGCGCCCGACGAAGACCAGGTGCTCCCGGCCGGTGAGCCGATCGAAGAGGAGCAGTCCGTCCGGAACCACTCCGATGCGGCGCTTCAGGGCATCCCCGGCGGGCAACTCCAGCACCCGGAGCGCTCCGCTGGTCGGAGCGAGCACGCCCGTCAGCATGGAGATGGTGGTGCTCTTGCCGGCGCCGTTCTCGCCGAGAAAGCCGTAGAAGCTGCCGCGCGGCACGCGCAGATCGATGCCGTCCACCGCCAGCTGATCGCCGAAGCGACGGGTCAGCGCGTCGGTCTCGATGGCGAAGCCGCTCACGCCGCAGCGGGCTTCTTTCCCAAGGCGACGGGCTGCGCCTGCCCGACGCTGCCCGAGCGCGGCAACGCCGCCTGCCGGGCGAAGGCGAGCGACTCCTCGACGAGCTGCTCGGGAGCGCGCTCGACCACGGCAGGGTGCGATTTGTCCTCGAGGTGCGTGTGCGCTTTCATCGAGCAGAACTTCGGGCCGCACATGGCGCAGAACTCCGCGGTCTTGAACGCGTCGTGCGGCAGCGTCTCGTCGTGCTTCGCCTTCGCGGCCTCCGGGTCGAGGGAGAGCGCGAACTGCTGGTTCCAGTCGAACGCATACCGCGCCCGCGAGAGCGCATCGTCCCGATCGCGCGCCCCGGCACGGCGGCGGGCCACGTCGGCGGCATGGGCGGCGATCTTGTACGCGATGATCCCTTGGCGCACGTCGTCGGCGTTGGGCAGGCTGAGGTGTTCCGCCGGGGTCACGTAGCAGAGCATGGATGCTCCGTGCCACCCGGCCAGCGCCGCCCCGATGGCGCTGGTGATGTGGTCGTATCCCGGCGCAACGTCGGTGGTGAGCGGACCGAGCACGTAGAAGGGCGCCTCGAAGCACGCCTCCTGCTCGATCTTCATATTCATCTCGATCTGGTCCATGGGAACGTGCCCGGGACCCTCGATCATCACCTGGACGTCGTGCTCCCAGGCCTTCTGCGTGAGATAGCCGAGCACGCGCAGCTCTGCGAACTGGGCTTCGTCGGATGCGTCCGCGAGGCAGCCCGGCCGCAGCGAGTCCCCCAGCGAGAAGCTGACGTCGTACCTGGCGAAGATCTCGCAGAGCTGGTCGAAGTGGGTGAACCACGGGTTCTCGCGGCCCGTGGCCAGCATCCACTGCGCCATCAGCGCGCCGCCCCGGCTGACGATGCCGGTGATCCGGTGCTGCGCCAGCGGGAGGAAGTCGCGGAGGATGCCGGCATGGATGGTCATGTAGTCCACGCCCTGCCGGGCCTGCTCCTCGACGATGTCGAGCAGGTCCTGAGGGGTCAGGCTCTCGACGCGTTTCACCCGCTCGACCGCCTCGTAGGTGGGAACGGTCCCGAGCGGCACGCTGCTGGCGCGCAGCAGCTCGTTGCGGATGTGCGGGATGTCGCCGCCCGTGGACAGGTCCATCACGGTATCCGCGCCGTACCTGAGACAGCCCCGCAGCTTGTGCAGCTCGCTGCGGGCATCGCCGTCGATCTGGCTGTTGCCGATGTTCGCGTTGATCTTGCATGAGGAAGCGATGCCGATGCACATCGGCTCCAGCTCGGGATGGTTCGAATTGGCGGGGATGATCATCCGCCCTCGCGCCACTTCGCTGCGGATCAGCTCGGGCGGCAGGTTCTCGCGGCGGGCGACGTGTTGCATCTCCTCCGTCGTCACGCCCTGCCGTGCGAAGTGCATCTGCGTCACGTTGGCAAGCCCGCGACGTCGCTCGATCCATTGTGCACGCATGTTGGTCCTCCGACGGGGGTGGCGACAGTAAATCCCGCGTCGCGGAGCGTCAACACGCCCCCTCCCTATCTGGCCGCCGGTCCGGTCGCCGTCACGGGAGCGCCCTTGAGCTCGGCGACGATCCGCTGGGCGCCGTAGACATGGTCGAGCGCCTCGATCAGGGCCGAGCTGTGCACCGCGACCGCCCGGTTCACGGTCTCGTCGAAGCCGTACTCGCCGCCGAGCGACTGGATGTTACCGTCGAAGATCAGCCCGACGAGCTGGCGGTCCTTGTCGAACACCGGCGACCCGGAGTTCCCGCCAATGATGTCGTTGGTGGTGCACATGTTGAACGGCGTGGAGGGATTCAGCTGCTGCTTCTCGTTGGCGCGCAGCCAGCTCTCCGGAAGCCGGAACGGGTCGCGTCCCGTGGCGCGCTCGAACGCGCCGCCGATGGTGGTCAGCGGGTCCACGCGATGTCCGTTCTCCTCGTAGCCCTTGACCGCGCCGTAGCTGAGCCTGAGCGTGAACGTGGCGTCCGGATAATTGCTCTTGCCCTCCATCTCGAACTTGGCCGCCGCTATGCGCTCGGCGCCGACGGTCTCCCGGGTCTCGACCTCCTCCTCGTACCATTTGCGGATGGCGCGCGCGTCGGGATCCACCATCCTGGCGAACTGGATCATCGGATCGCTCGACGCCAGCACTGCGTCGCGACCTCCCTGCCAGAGCTGCTCGCGCACCTTGACGTCGTACAGCTTCGTCTTCACCAGCTCCTGCGCAAGCTCCTGCGGACTTTTCTTCCCCAGGACCTTCTTGACGAACGGATGGTCCGCGCCCAGCTCCTCGCGCACCTTCACCAGCCCGTAGGACAGCTTGAAGACCTCGAAGTCCTCATAGAGCGGCGCCTTGGAGAACAGCCCCTGCTTCAGCTGCGGAAGCCGCGCATCCGTGTACTCGCGCAGGCGCTGCTCGTTGGGCTTCTGCAGCTCCTCCGTGCCGCGCACCAGGTCCCGGGCGATGCGGTAGAGCGGCGAATTGAAGCCGGCCCCCTGCTCGACGTACCTGTACTCCTTGCGGCGCGGCTGGAACATCGCCACCACCTTCGCCACGTCGTCCCATGCGCCCGCGTACTTCTGCCGCAGCGAGGAGCGGGCGTCGACCTTCGCGCGCAGCGCCCTCTCCCGCTCCGCCTTCTGCTTCCATAGGGTGGGCGCGACCAGCGCCTCGAAGCGCCCCTTGATCGCCTTGTAGCTGTTCTCGGTGCCGAACAGCGCGTTCTCCGCGATGCGGTGGTGCTCGGGCGACTGCTCGGTGAACATGGTGAGCGCCCCGCGCAACTGGGCGAGGTCGAACAGCCGCTCCGGCAGCGCCACGTCGCGCTGGTACTGCAGCTCCGCCATGGTCAGCTCCCGGTCGGTGCCTCCGGGATGGCCGGACACGAACGTCAGCTCACCCTCCTTCGCTCCGGCGGGAGAGAATCTGAAGTAGTGCTCGGTCCGGACGGGCTTGCCGTCTTCGTAGGCGCGAAGGAACGAGACGTCGAGGTCGTAGCGGGGGAAGTTGAAATTGTCGGGATCGCCGCCGAAGAAAGCGATGGCCACTTCCGGAGCGAACACCAGGCGCACGTCCTGGAAGCGCTTGTACTTGTACAGGCTGTACTGCCCGCCGTGGTACAGCTCGACGACGTCGCAGCGCAGCCTGTCGTTCCCGGCCGCGCACTCGCGCTCGATGGACGCCATCGCCGCCTTTCGCTTGTCGTTGAACTCCTTGCCCGGCTTCAGCCCCTTCGTCGCGCCCTGCACCCGGGCGGTCACGTCCCCGATCTGGATCAGCTGGTTGAGCTCGATCTCCGGGCACTTCACTTCGTTCTCCAGCGTCGGCGCGTAGAAGCCCTCCGCGACGAAGTCCTTCTCCTTCGTCGAGAGCTGCTCGATGCAGGAATGAGAGCAGTGGTGATTCGTCATCACCAGGCCCTCGGGCGAAACGAAGCTGCCCGAGCATCCGCCGGCCAGCCTCACGGAGGCGAGCTGGGCTTGCTGCAGCCATTGCGCGTCCGGGGAGAAGCCGTACTTCTGGCGCACCTTCTTCGCAGGGAAGTTGTCGAACGTCCACATCCCTTCGTCGGCGCGTGCGGCGAGCGCGAAGGCGACAGAGAGCAGGGCGAGTCTCTTCATCGGCTGGATTCTCCTCGAATGGGGCGGTTGCTTTCTGTTGTACGGGTGGGCCGGCGTCAAGGCGAGTTTGCGGGGGCGAAGGCGACACCATGGAATGCCGTCCTGCAGGCAGGCGGGCATGCGGCGCAATGACTACGGCGGAGCGACCCCGCCGAGCAGGGCGGCTACGCGCGCGATCTCCAGCGCGAGGTCGGACTCGCTCAGCCAGTCCACGGGAAAATGCCGCTGCGCGCGCAGGTATGCGTCGAGCTGCGCGTCGCGGCCGTAGAGCGCAAATGCCGCCTTTACCGCATCGGCCAGCTCGCGCCGCGCGATCTCCGGCGTCCCCAGGTTGACCTGCGCCGCCTCGAGGTGCCTGCCCGCCCGGGCCAGCTTTGCCCGGTCGTGCAGGCGCAAGTTCTCGCGCCGCGAGACCACGGACATGGAATCGAGGAACCGGGCGAGGTTCTCGACCGACTGGCGGATTTCCAGGGCGGGGGGCGCAGCCGCCTTCACCAGCGCATAGAGGGTCGCGCGGGTCTCCAGGAAGATCCTCTTGTCGCTGGTGCGCAGCTGGTGAAGCGCGCGGGTCCGCGAGAACGCGTGCACGTCCTTCAAGGCGTCCTGCAGCGCGGCGACGATGCGGTCGTCGGCGGCCGCGCCGATTCGTTTCGCGTGCCCGCGGAAGAGAAAGGCGAGATTCGTGGTCGCGTTGCGCACGAGCAGGCTGTTCTCGAGCTCCCCGACATATCCGGGAACGACATCCTCGCGGTCGACGACGGCGATGAAACTGCACACCTGGTAGATCAATTCCCCGAGCCCCAGACGGACGCGCCCGCGGAACTCGAGCAAGTCCTGGATGAGCATCCAGGGATCGCCCATGACCGTGGGGTTGCGCAGCCGGTCGCCGAGCCGGGTCACGTCACGGCGCATCCCCGAGCAGACCGCCGCGACGAGCGACGCGATCTCCTCCGCGGTGCTCTTCGGGGCGCCTTCTTCCTTCGCCTGGGCGCTGGCGGAAGGAGCGAAGGCGGCGTCGAGATCGTCGAGGCTCTCGTCCTCGGCAGGCGGGGGAAACTGCGCCGTCGCGCCCGCGATCACCTCGTTGACCTGCTTGACCGTGCCGCTCATGACCGGCGCCAGATCTTCCCAGAGTGCGAGCGTATGACCGCCTTGCTCCTGGCCGGCCTCGAACTGGACCAGGTCCAGATCAGCCAGCTGGACGATGGCTTGTGCCGCCGCCGTCAACAGCAGCGTGATCCGGTCGCGCAACGCGGCGTCGAAGCTCTGGGCGACCCCGATCAGCCGCCGTTCGACGGTCGATGCCACGTTGTCGTCCAGCGGTGCGATCGCCGGCATCGGAAGCTCCATAGCGCACTTTCCCCGTACAGGCAGTGACGGACCACACGGCGGCCCTGTTCCGATGTGACGGCCTGGGCGCTGCGGCCTCACAGCCCTACTGCGTCATCGTGTCCCGGCGAAGTTGAGCTCGCCCCGCCAGCGCACCGCGACGGGCTTGCCGTCCCGCAGCGCTGGCGCATACGTGCAGCTCGCGATGTACCTCTGGATCGCCTTGAGCGCGCCGGCCGACGCCTTGCCCGTCACGCTCACGTCGCTCACCCTGCCGTCCGCGCCGACGAGATAGATCGCGCGCACGACGCCGGCGACGGTCTCCCCCTCCGGAATGCGGGGGCCGCGCCCCTTGCATGACTTCCGGACCGGCGCGGTCTGGTCCTCGCCGGCCTCGGCGCGGGTTTCCAACGAGGCAAGCTCGACCTCTTGCGGCGCGGGCGCATGTGCGCAGGCGAGGAGCAGGAGCGCGAGGGCAAGGAGGGACCGCGGCATCGAGCGGAGGCTACCCTGCCCCTGCCGCCAGGGCACATCTCATGCGGATACGAGAAGGGCGCACTTCGGGGGAGGAAGTGCGCCCTTCGTCGTCGCGTCTGCTCCCCTGGCTTACGCCGCCTCGTCGAAGTCCGCGAGGTAGCGGCTGAGGAAGTTGCGCGTGCTCTTCTCCACCTGCCGGACGCGCTCGCGGGAAAGGCCCCACTGCTTGCCGAGGTCCTCCAGCGTGCGGGGATCGTCCTGAGTCAGGCGGTCGCTGAGAATGTCCCAGGCCAGCTCGCCCATGCGCTTGCGGACGCGGCCGAGCGCATTGCGCACGTCTTCGTTCTGCTCGGCGCGCAGGAGCTGGGCATCCGGGCCCGGTCCCTCGTCGGCGAGACGGTCGAGGTGCGTCGCATCGCTGTCGCCGTCGGTGCCCAGCGTCTCCTCCAGCGAGATGTCGCGTGGAGGCAGGCCGCCGTTCGGCATCGTGCGGCGCACCGCGGAAGGCCCATCCTTCAGACAGCGCGTGATGTACGCACGGATCCACCACACCGCGTAGGTCGAGAACCGGTTTCCCTTCTCCGGGTCGAAGTGCTCGATGGCCTTGAGCAGGCCGTAGTTGCCTTCCTGGACCAGATCCTCGAGGCGAACGCCACGCCCCATGAACTTGCGGGCGACCGAGATGACGAGGCTCAGGTTGTGCACCACGAGCTTTTCCTGGGCTCGCCGATCGCCCTTCCGCGCCTTCCGCGTGACCACGAGTTCCGTCTCGCGGTCGAACGGCGGATGCGCGCGGATCAGCTTGATCAGCGGCGCCAGATCGTCGAATTCACTGCGGTCGCGCGGCATCTTCCTTCCTTCCTCTCATTCCCTTTGAAACGCTCGAAATCACCTGTCGATCTGACTGCCTAACGGCCCAACCGTTCACCTATTCCTTGGATGCACAACGCGGGCCGGTGTTGCGCATTCCATTTCGCGTCGTTATGACGCAGGGTCCATCTCTCGGGTCCTTGGATGCCCGGGGAGCGGATTCGTTGCCAAAGTCAGCTGCCTTCAACGACACCGTCCAGCGGTGGTTCGAGGCGTCGTTTCCAGCCCCTACGCGCGCGCAAGCCCTCGGCTGGCCCCCGATTCTCGCAGGGGAATCCACCCTTTTGCTCGCTCCCACCGGGTCTGGCAAGACCCTCGCTGCCTTTTTGACGGCGATCGACCGTTTGATGTTCACCCCCGCTCCAGCAAAAAAAGAGCGATGTCGGGTGGTTTACGTTTCGCCCCTCAAAGCCCTGGCAGTGGACGTGGAGCGCAACCTCCGTGCGCCGCTCGCCGGAATTGCGGCGCAGGGCGGCGCCCTGCACGTTCCCCAGGTCGGCATCCGGACGGGCGACACCCCGGCGAGCGAGCGGGCGCAGATGTCGCGCACACCGCCGGACATCCTCATCACCACGCCCGAATCGCTCTACCTGCTGCTCACCTCGCAAGCGCGCGAGATCCTGCGCCCGGTCGAGACCGTCATCGTCGACGAGATCCATTCCCTCGTCGCAACCAAGCGCGGCGCGCACCTCTTCCTCTCGCTGGAGCGGCTGCAGCAGCAAGCGGGCCGCGAGCTCCAGCGGATCGGGCTCTCGGCGACCCAGCGTCCGCTCGACGAGGTGGCGCGCCTGCTCGGGGGAGGCGAGCCCAGCGGCAAGAAGTGGCGGGCGCGGCCGGTCACCATCGTGGACGCGGGATCGAGGAAGCAGCTCGAGGTCCGCGTCGAGGTGCCGGTCGACGATCTCTCCAGGCTGGGGGAGCTCGAGGAGCTTCCGTCCGGGCCGGCTTCGGCCGGGCCCCAGCGCCGCAGCATCTGGCCGTCCATCCATCCGCGGCTGCTCGAGCTCATCCGCGCACATCGCTCGACGATGATCTTCGTCAACTCGCGCCGGCTGGCCGAGCGGCTCGCGGGAGCGTTGAACGACCTGGCCGGCAGCGAGGTGGCGCTCGCGCACCATGGATCGGTCGCGCGCGACAAACGCCAGGAGATGGAGGATCGGCTCAAGCGCGGCGCGCTGCCCGCCATCGTCGCCACCTCCTCGCTCGAGCTCGGCATCGACATGGGCTCGGTGGACCTGGTGGTCCAGATCGAGGCGCCTCCTTCCATCGCGTCGGGACTGCAGCGCATCGGCCGTGCGGCGCACCAAGTAGGCGGCGTCCCGAAAGGCGTCGTCTTCCCCAAGCATCGCGGCGACCTGCTCTGCAGCGCCGCGGCCGCCTGGGGCATGGCCGCAGGCCAGGTGGAGGAGACGTTCTATCCCCGCAACCCGCTCGACGTGCTCGCCCAGCAGATCGTCGCGCACACGGCGAACGGCGTGCACAAGGTGGACGAGGTGTACGCGCTGGTGCGGCGCGCCGCACCCTTCGCGGATCTCCCCCGCAGCTCGTTCGAGGGCGTGCTCGACATGCTCTCGGGCCGGTATCCGTCGGACGAGTTCGCCGAGCTGCGTCCGCGCCTCACCTGGGACCGGATCGCGGGCACGCTGCGCGCTCGCGAGGGGGCGGCGCGCGTGGCGATCGCGAACGCCGGAACCATTCCGGATCGCGGCCTCTATGGCGTGTTCCTGGAGACCGGAGAGGCCGGAGGCGGCAAGCAACGGCGCGTGGGCGAGCTGGATGAAGAGATGGTCTTCGAGTCGCGAGAGGGCGACGTGTTCGTCCTCGGCGCTTCCAGCTGGCGGATCGAGGAGATCACCGAGGACAAGGTGATCGTCACTCCCGCGCCCGGCGAACCGGGGAAGATGCCCTTCTGGCACGGCGATCGACCCGGCCGCCCCTTGGAGTTCGGGATGCACGTCGGACGCTTGTCGCGCGAGCTGGCCCGCGCCCCGAAAGCCAAGGCGCTGGCGAGGCTGCAGGGGGACGGGCTCGACGAACGCGCGGCGGCGAACCTCGTCCAGTACCTGCACGACCAGGCCGACGCCACGGGCGAGGTTCCCAGCGATGAGACGGTGATCGTCGAGCGTTACCTGGACGAGGTGGGAGACTGGCGCGTGTGCGTGCTGACCCCATTCGGCGCTCGGGTTCATGCCCCTTGGACCACGGCCGTGGTGCGCCGTCTCGAGCAGGATCGCGGGCTCGAGGTGGAGACGATGTGGACGGACGACGGCATGGTGTTCCGCGTGCCGGAATCCGACGCGCCTCCGGAAGTCGAGCTGTTCTTTCCCCGCGCGGACGAAGTCGAGGATCTGGTGGTCCAGGCGCTCGGCACCACCTCCTTGTTCGCCGCGCGCTTCCGCGAGAACGCTGCGCGGGCGCTGCTCTTGCCGCGCCGCCATCCCGGCCGCCGCAGTCCGCTCTGGGCACAGCGGAAGCGCGCGCGCGACCTCCTGCAAGTCGCCTCCCGCTACGGAAGCTTCCCCTTGCTCCTGGAGACCTACCGCGAGTGCCTGCGCGACGTCTTCGATCTGCCGGGGCTGCAGGAGACGCTGCGGCGGCTGCAGGATCGGCGGCTGCGCGTGGTGTCCGTCGACTCGCGCACTCCCTCGCCGTTCGCCGCCTCCCTGCTCTTCAGCTACGTCGCGAACTTCATCTACGACGGCGATACGCCGCTCGCCGAGCGCCGCGCGCAGGCGCTCTCGGTCGACCAGGCGCAGCTGCGGGAGTTGCTCGGCGAGGCCGAGATGCGCGAGCTGCTCGACGCGCGATCCATCGCGGAGCACGAGCACGCCGCCCAGAGGCTCGGCCGCCCCGCGCACGGGGTGGACGGGTTGCATGACCTGCTGCTCGCGCTGGGCGACCTGTCGGAAGGGGAGATCCACCAGCGATTCGAGGGCGAGCCGCCGCTCCAGCAGCTCTTCGAGGAGCGGCGCGCGTTTCCGCTCAACCTGGCCGGCGAGAAGCGCTGGGTCGCGGCCGAGGACGCGGCGCGGGTGCGCGACGCTCTCGGCGTGCCACCTCCGCCGGGACTGCCGCGGGAGCTGCTCGAGCCGGTGAAGGACCCGCTCGGGGACCTGGTCTCGCGCTGGGCACGTACGCACGGGCCCTTCCGGGCCGAGGACCTCGCGGCGCGATGGGGCGTGGGGACGGCGGTGGTGCGGAGCGCCCTGGAGCGACTCGCCGGACAGGAGCGCGTGCTGGAGGGAGAGTTCCTTCCCGGCGGGCGCGGCCGGGAGTGGGTCGACGCCGAGGTGCTCAAGGCGCTCAAGCGGCGCTCGCTGGCGAAGCTGCGCAAGCAGGTCGAGCCGGTCGATCCTGCCGCGCTGGCGCGCTTCGTCGCGGACTGGCAGGGCCTCGCCCGCCCCCGGCGCGGGCTCGATGCGCTCCTCGGCGCCGTCGAGCAGCTGCAGGGCGCGCCGCTGGTCGCGAGCGCGCTGGAGCGCGAAATGCTCTCCGCGCGCATCCAGCCCCTGCGCCCGGGCGACCTGGACATCCTGTTCTCGGCCGGCGAAGTGATCTGGCGGGGCGTCGAGCCGGTGGGCAGCCGCGACGGGCGCATCGCGCTGTATCTCACGGACCACTACCGCCTTCTAGCGCCGCAGCCGAAGAAGGCCGAGGGCGAGCTGTGTGAGAAGCTGCGGCAGGAGCTTCGCAGGCGCGGCGCTTCTTTCTTCGCCGACTTGCAGACGGCGACCGGCGCGTTTCCCGCGGACCTGCTCAAGGCGCTGTGGGACCTGGTCTGGGCGGGCGAGGTCACCAACGACACCCTGGCGCCGCTTCGCTCGTACCTGCGCGGGGCGCCGAAGGAGGACCGCCGCATTCCGCACCTGGGCCGCGCGTTCCGCTCGCGTCGGATCGGTCCGCCAGGCAGCGAGGGGAGATGGTCGCTGCTTCCCGCGCCGTCTGGAACGCCGACCGAGCGCGCCACGGCGCTCGCGCAGACCCTGCTCGCGCGGCACGGCGTCGTCACGCGCGAGACGGTGCATGCGGAGGAGATCACGGGCGGATTCGCGGCGGTGTACCCCGTGCTCAAGGCGATGGAGGACGCCGGCCGCGCGCGGCGCGGGTACTTCGTCGCGGGCCTGGGCGGCGCGCAGTTCGCCATTCCCGGCGCCGAAGAGCGCCTGCGCAGCTTCCGCGAGCCGGCGGCGGAGCCGCTCACGCTGGTGGTCGCGGCAACCGATCCGGCGAACCCGTACGGGGCCACCCTTCCCTGGCCGCGCACCAATGGCGAGGCGCGCGCCCAGCGCGCGGCCGGCGCGCAGGTGGTGCTGCACGATGGCGCGCTCGTCGGCTGGCTCGGCCGGGGCGAGCAGAACCTACAGACGTTCCTGCCCGGTGAAGAGCCGGAGAGGTCGCAGCGTGCCCGCGCGCTGGCACATGCCTTGGCAGCGCTCGTGGATGAAGGGAAGCGCAAGGCGCTGCTGATCGCCCGCGTGGATGGCGAGGACGTCGAGGGCTCGCCGCTCGCGCCGGCGCTCAAGGCAGCGGGATTCACCTCCGGGAGCAAGGGGTATCTAAAAACGGCGCCGCTCGGGCGCGGAGCGATCGCGCCGGAGCCAGCGGAGGCTCTGGAAGAGGAAGATGCCGGAGGGTGACACCATCTTTCGCGCCGCGACGGCGCTGCGCAAGGCGCTTCAGGGCGCGCGCGTCACGCAATTCCACAGCGCAAGGCTCGGGCGCGGGCCGGTCGGCGAGCGCATCGAGGAGGTCACGGCCCGCGGCAAGAATCTGCTGCTGCGCTTCGAGAAGGGCCGCACGCTGCGCACGCACATGATGATGCACGGATCCTGGCACATCTACCGCGAGGGCGAGCGGTGGCGCCTCCCCGGGTTCCAGGCGCGGGTCGAACTGCACGCCGACAACGGGCTCGTAGCGGTCTGCTTCGCCGCTCCGGTCGTCGAATGGCTGATGCCGGGGGCAATCGCGAACCTGGGTCCGGACGCGACCGCGGACGCATTCGATTCCGCGGAAGCCGCGAGGCGGCTGCGCCACCTCGACGGCGTTCCGCTGGAGCGAGCGCTCTTGACGCAGTCGGCCCTCTCCGGCGTCGGCAACGTCATCAAGTGCGAAGCGCTCTTCCTCGAGCGCCGCGATCCGTTCCAGCCCGTCTCCTCGCTCGACGACGAGGCGCTCGCCGCGCTCGTCGACCGATCGCACCGGCTGCTGGTCCGCAACCGGACCGCTGGACCGCGGAGCACCCGAAACGCCTTCGGCGCCGTGCGCTTCTGGGTGTATGGCCGCTCCGGGGAGCCATGTTTCGTCTGCGGCGAGACCGTCCGGGTGAAGAAGACGCAGCGGATCACGTACTACTGCCCACGATGCCAGTTGGACCTGCGCGGCCGAGGCGAAGGATGAGCGCGACGGTCGGAAAGCTTCTCGTCGCCATCGGCCTGGCGATCGCGCTCGTCGGCGCCCTGGCGTGGCTCGCGCCGCGTTCGCTGCGCTGGATGGGGCGGCTGCCCGGGGACATCCGGGGCGAGCACTTCGCCTTTCCGATCGTCACCTGCCTGGTGATTTCGGTGGTGCTGACGATCGTGCTGAACGTGCTGGCACGATTGCTCCGTTAGATCTGCCGCCTCAGCTCCGCTTCGGCGAAGTGCAGGCGGTCGTTTCCCCAGAAGCTGCGCTCTCCGACGAAGAGCGTCGGCACGCCGAAGACTCCGCGCGCCAGCGCGAGATCGGTGTTCTTGCGCAGGGCGTCCTTGATCTCCTGAAGATGCGTCGCGGCGACGAGCCCCTTCCCGTCGAGCCCCGCCCTGGCGAGGGCGCGCTCGATCACCGAGCCGTCCGAGATGTCCTCGCCGTCCGCCCAGTAGGCACCGAAGAGGGCGTGCATCGCCTCGGCGCCGCGCTCCCGGCGATCGGCTGCGATGCAGGCGCGCAGCGCTTGGATGGTGCTGATCGGAAACGCCCTCGGGATCTGCATCGGCACGCCGTACTGGTGCGCCCAGCGGGCGGTGTCCTCGCTCATGTACTTGAGTTGCTGCGGCGGCGGAACCTGATGGCCGGTCGCCTTGCGCAGGCCCCCGAGCGTGATGGGCAACAGCCGCGCGTTCGCGCCGGTTCGCTGCTCGATGCCGGCGAGCTGCGTCGAGGCGAGATAGCTGTAGGGCGAGCCCAGGTCGTAGAAGAAATCGAAGGTCTGCGGCATGCGGCGAACCGTAATCGACGCGCACCCATCCGGCAACGCGCCCCGCGCTCGTCCTCATGCCCGCGCGCGCGCAATTTTCTTCAAGAACATCACGTTCGGAGCCGAGCTACAATCGGAATAACCTCGAGGAGATCCAGATGCGATCGTTCGTTTTCGCAGCGCTGCTCCTGAGCCTTCCGGCAGCGGCCGAATACGCGGCTGCGGACGTGACGAACGGTGGGACCATCAAGGGGAAGATCACCTACAACGGCAAGCCGCCGCCACCGAAGAAGATCATGATCACCAAGGACCCGAAGATCTGCGGGACGTCGCGCGACGACGATACTTTCGAGATCGCGCCCGACGGCGGCGTGAGGAACGTAGTCGTCTACCTGGCGGACATCAAAAGCGGCAAGAAGTTCGAGGGCGAGATGAAGCCGGAGCTCGACCAGAAGGGCTGCCACTACCAGCCGCACGTGCAGGTGGTGGCGCTGCACTCGACGCTGCAGGTGAAGAGCAGCGACCCCATCCTGCACAACGTCCACTCCTATCTGAACGGGAGCACGGTGATCAATTTCGCCGTTCCACCCCAGCCGGGGCTGGTGCTCCCCAAGAAGCTCGACAAGCCGGGCGGGCAGCAGCTCAAGTGCGACGTCCACAATTTCATGACTGGCGGTTTTTTCGTCGCTGAGAATCCCTACTACGGGCTCACCGGCGAGGACGGCACCTACGAGATCAAGGACGTGCCGGCGGGCAACTACACCATCGCCACCTGGCACCAGGCAGCGGGTCCACTCAGCGAGCCAATCGCCGTGGCGGCAGGCGGAACGGCCACGTTCAACGGCAAGGTCAAGTAGCGCGCATCCGCGGCCGCGCCAGGCTGGTGGCGGCGGCGGCGAAGAGCACGGCGGGGATGAAGTACGCGAGCAGCACGTGTGCCATGCTGGCGCGATCCGCATACGTGAAGCCGCCGCCCGCGAGCGCCGCGGCGCCGATCAAGAGGAGCACGCGCGCAAAGCCGCCCCGGTAGCGCTCCATCCACATCGACATCAGCGCCGGAAAGGCGCAGACGACGGCGATGACCGGCGCCGCGCCCATGAAAATGCCGTCGGGGCCGGGCAGGCCGATGAGGGCGACGAACGTCAGGGCGAACCCGATGGCGACGACGATCGCCGCGCGCTTGTCGGCGGCGGTTTGCTCCCGGCGCAGCGCGGCGCGCTTCCTTCGAGGAGTGCCATGAGGGAAACATGCGCACGCTTCAACGGCCCACAACGCGCGCTCACTTGCCCGCTTCGGGAGGAGGCACGAAGGGTGGCTCGCTGGCGAGTTTGCGGTGCAGCTTCTCCGCGGCGGGCGTGCCTTTCATGCGCAGGAGCGAGCGTAGGTAGTACACGAGCGCCCAGATGTCCGCTTCCTTGTTGGGCAGCGAGATCGGATTCCAGGCGGGCATGGCCGCGCCGGTCACGCCGGCGACGAGGATGCGGTAGAGGTCGCCCCCCTCCGTCTCGGGATTGATCGAGCGCAAGGTGTTGAAGAGGAAATCGGGCGGCAGGATCTTCACGCCGTACTCGCTGTCCTTGATCTCTGGCAGGTACATCGCGTCACGGAAATCGGTGGTGCCGACGCCGAGGCTGGCCTTGGAGGCGTCGTAGATCTCTTGCTTGGTGGCGTAAGCAGGGTGGCATCCCAGGCACTGCGCGAAGCCGTGATAGAGGGTCTTGCCGCGCGCGACCGCCTCCGCCTTGCGCGCCTCGCCCCACGGGTCGGGCTCTGGCACCACCGGATCGCCGACCGCGTCGTCCTCCTTCCACTTGGGCGAGAGCGTCTTGATGTACTGGATGATCTCGTCGAGCTTCTGGTCGGGCACGTCCCAGGTGAGCATGGCGGTGCCGTGCAGGCCGCCGCGGACGATGCGCACCAGGTCCTCGTCGCGCGGCAGCTTCTGATCGAGCACGCCGGCGAACTTGAAGGAACCCTGAGTGAAGTCGCGCGGCGGCGGGCGCAGGCCAGGCGCGGCGGGGCCCTTGCCGTCGCCCTTGTCGCCGTGGCAGGCGCGGCAGTACTGCAGGTATGCGACGTGTCCGGCGTTGAGGATCCCGGGCGCCACCATCTTCCCGGCGAGCTTGATCGGCTCCTTGAACCTGGGTCTGGCTTCCCGTGCGCAGGCGCCGGCGAGGAGAAAAGCGGCCAGGCTGGCGAGAGCGCGCATGTCGATCCTCAGATGAGAAAGACGGTCAGGTACATGAGCAGCCAGACCGCTCCGACGAAGTGCCAGTAGCCGGTCCAGAGCCTGAGTCCCAGATTGCGCGCGGGTCCGAAGGCGTGGAAGAACGCGCGCGTGAGCAGCCAGCCAAGGCCACCCAGCCCGACCGCGACGTGGATCGCGTGGATCGCGGTCAGCCCGTAGAAGACCGACGGGTACGCGCCTCCTTCGGGACGCAGTCCGGCGCGCCAGAGGCCGGTCCAGAGCACGAATTGCAGAGAGAGGAAAGCGAGGCCGAGCAAGAAGCCGGCCGCGATCGCAGGGAGCACCGCGGCCGCCTGCGCCCGTCGCGCCGCAGACAACCCGCGTTGCATCGCCACGCTGGAGAGGCCGATGATGAGCGTGTTGATCCCAGGCAGCAGGCGCGGCAGCGGGGGCGTGCCCGGCGGCGGCCAGACCGGTAGCCGTGCGCGCAGCATGCCGTAGGAGAAGAAGAGGGCGGCGAACATCATGGCCCAGGAGCCGAGAAAGATGACCATGCCGATCCAGGCCGTCGCCTGCTCGCGCGCGCCGCGCGGTCGGTAGCGTATGACCGACATGGCCTCCGCCCCGATCATCCCGCGCTCGCCACGGCGGGGGGCATCGCCTCGGGAAGCTCCTCCGCCTGGCCGATGAAGTCGCGCCCGAGCCGCCGCCGGACCTCGGGATCGGCGAACTCGTGCGGCCCCCGCAGCACGGTGGGGATGCGGTCGTAGTTGTGGTAGGGCGGCGGCGAAGCGGTGAACCATTCCAGCGTGCTCACCTGCCAGGGATTGCTCTCCGCCTTCTCCCCGGCGATCAGGCTGCGGATGAAGTTGTAGATGAAGATGAACTGCGCGAAGAGGAGCAGGAAGGCGGCGTAGCTGGCGACACGGTTCACGCCGAGCAGGTGCTTGAGGAAGGTGTACTGGTAGGGATCGTAGAGTCGGCGCGACTGGCCCGAGTAGCCGGCGAGGAGCTGCCCGCTGAAAACCGTCACCAGGCACACCAGCGTGATCCAGAAGTGCACCTTGCCGAGGGTCTCGTTCATCCGTCGCCCGAACATCTTCGGGAACCAGAAGTAGATCGCCGCGAGGCTGGCGACGAAAGAGGCCGCGGCCATGGTGAGATGGAAGTGCCCCACCACGAACATGGTGTCGTGGAGATAGATGTCCGTCGCGGTGGCGCCGAGATAGAGGCCGGTGAGGCCGCCCATGCCGAAGACGAAGAGCATGCCGAGCGAGAAGAGCATCGGCGTGGTGAGGCGGATCGAGCCCTGCCAGACGGTGCGCAGCCAGTTGAGGAAGAGCAGCTCGGCGGGCACGCTGATGATGAGGGTCAAGAGCATGAAGCTCTGGCCCAGGAGCGGCGTGAACCCGGTCAGGAACATGTGATGGCCGTAGACCATCGCCGAGAGGACGCATACGGCGATCATCGCGTAGACGGTGCCGCGGTACCAATTCGCGGGCTTCCGGCTGAAGAAGGAGAGCAGGTCGCTGACGATGCCCCACGCCGGCAGGATGAGGATGTAGACCTCGGGGTGGCCGAAGATCCAGAAGAGGTGTTGGAAGAGGATCGGATCGCCGCCGCCGGAGACGCTGGCGGTCGCGCCGGCGATGAAGAACTGCGTCCCGAAAAGCCGGTCGAGCAGTAGAAGGAGCGCGGCCGAGCCGAGCACCGGCACGAAGAGCACGTTGAGGATGGCGGTGAGCCACAGCCCCCAGGTGGCGAGCGGCAGTCGCATCCACGTCATTCCCGGCGCGCGGTGGCGGATGACGGTGGTGACATAGTTGATCCCGCCCATGATGGTCGAGACGCCGGTAACGAAGACGGCGGCGACCATCCAGGTTTGCCCGCTGCCGGGCGTGCCGACGTTGGTCGAGAGCGGCGGATAGGTGGTCCAGCCCGCGCCGGCCGCGCCCAGTTCCCCGAACAAGGAGAGGATGACGAACACGAGCGAGAGCGCGAAGGTCCAGAAGGAGAGCGCGTTGAGCCAGGGGAAGGCCATGTCGCGCGCGCCGATCTGCAGCGGCAAGAGGAAGTTGCCGAAGGCGCCGATGAGGACGGGCGTGATGGCGAAGAAGATCATGATCAGCCCGTGCATGGTGAAGATCGTCATGTAGGTCGCGGGCCCGATCGCGCCGCCCTGCGAGCGGAGGAAGATCGACCCCAGCACCGGCACCGGCTTGCCGGGGAAGGCCCACTGCCAGCGGATCATCATCGCGAGAAGGCCGCCGACGAGGAGGAAGCCGAGCCCTGCCCAGAGGAACTGCCGGCCGATCATCTTGTGGTCCAGCGACCAGAGATACTTGAAGAAGAAGCTCTTCGGCTCGTGGTGGATGGGCTGGAGCTCCTCGTGCGCCGCCCTCTCCTCGCTCGGAATCGCTTGCATCAGATCCTCGCGTGCTCGGACCAGTCCCAGCCCCAATGGGCCTCCCGGTCGTCGGGGTCGTAGTCGCGCGCGGAATTGGCCGAGGCCTCGGCTGCCCACTTCTCCCAGTCGGGCCGCGGCAGCACGGTGAGCGTCGCCTTCATCTTGTAGTGGTTCAATCCGCAGTGTTGCGCGCAGGCGATGTCGAACTCGCCAGTCTCCTTCGCCTCGAACCAGACGCGGTTCACCATCCCCGGCACGGCGTCGATCTTGGCGCGCATGTTGGGGATGTTGAAGCTGTGGATCACGTCGGTGGAGACGAGTTGGAAGAGGATGGGTGTGCCCTCCGGCACGACGACGTCGTTGAAGGTGACGATGTCGTCGGGCGTATTGAACTTGCCATCGGGGCCGGCGTAACGCGCCACCCAGGCCCACTGGTGCGCGGTGATCTCGATGCGCACCGACTTGGGATCGGCCTCGACCTTGGCGAAGTTTCCGAAGACGTCGCGCGCCAGGATGAGGGAATTGACGAAGAGAGGGCCGTCGACCACGAAGAAGATGGCGCCGGCGATGCAGAGGCCGACGGCGATCGAGCGGGTGGAGGTACCGTGATCGAATCTCGCCTCATGGCGCGGGCCGTGGCGCAGGCAGGCCAGCACCACCCACGCCACCATGATGACGAAGAGGAGGCCGACGTAGACGCTGGTCTCGTTGATCAGCGCGTCGATGCGCCAGCCGTGGAGCGAGGCGTCGTGGGGGAGGCCGATCCCCTTCTCCGGAAGCGGCGCGAGAAGCAGGGTCATGGCGAGTCCTCGCTGCGGATGGCGTGCGCCACGGCGGCCACCACCAGGTAGGGAACGGCGATCATCCCGGCGAGGAGCAGGAGCGCGCCGCCGCCCTGGGCGCGCCCGCTGATGCAGAGAGGGCAGAGCACGAGCCAGAGCGCGTTCACGGTAGCCTCCTCCAGATTCCGTCGGCGATCAGTACCAGCGCATAGATTACCGGGAAGGCGAGCGGCACGAGCACATAGAGGCGCAGCGCCCGCGATTCCCAGCGCAGGTGCATGAAGTAGATGATCTGCACGATGCCCTGCACGATGGCGAGACCGACCAGCGCGGTCACCACCGCGCGGTGATGGCCGGCGATCTGCGAGACGGCGACCTCGAGGATGGTGAGGGCGAGCAAGACCAAAAAGGTGATCGCCGATCGCTTCCGCTGCGAGACGCGCGCCGCTTCTTCCATTCCGTTCACCCGACGGGAATCAAGTAGAGGAGCGTGAACACGAAGATCCAGATCAGATCGACGAAATGCCAGAAAAGGCCGAGCAGCTCGATCTGCCCGGCGGTGGCGCGGCCCAGCGCGTTCCGCAAGAGCGTGATGCTGATGTAAACCACGCCGGTGAAGACGTGCAGGGCGTGGAAGCTGGTGATCACGTAGAAGGTGCTGGCGTAGGCCGAGCGGCCGAAGACGAGCCCTTCCTTGCTCAGGCCGGGATGGAGGATGCCGAAGTACTCGGCATACTGCCCGATGAGGAAGGCGATGCCCAGCGAGGCAGTGAGGCCAAGGAAGATCGAAGTCTGGCGGCGATCACCGCGCAGCGCGGCGTCGTACGCGAAGATCATCGAGACGCTGGAGGCGATGAGCACGGCGGTGAGGAGCGCGCCGAGGACCACGCTCAGGTCCGGCTCGCCCGGATGGTGCCAGGCGGTTGTCTCCCCTCGGAGGATGCCGTACGCGAGGAGCAGGCCGAAGAAGGCGAAGGCGTCGGAGACGAGGAAGATCCACATGGCGATCTTCCCCGCGCTGGCGGTGGCGAACTGCGGATCCTGCGGCCAGACGACCGCGCGCGGCTCGTGACCGTGAGCAGCGACTGCCTGCATCTACTGTCCCATCGAGATTCCGAAGATGCCCTGCGAGGTGTTCTCCACCTGCAGCGTCTTGAGGAAGTGGACCAGATGCCATGCGTCCTCGGGCGGGACGGTGTCGGCGAACGAAGGCATCGGCGTTCCGTTCAGGCCGGTGAGGAACGTGCGGTACAGGTCCTTGTCGCTCGAGCCGCACTTGCGGTGCGGGCTGGAGGTGAAGTCGAACGGGGTGATGTGGAACCCCCAGTCGTCGAAGAGCGTCGGCACCGACGATCCGTCCCCCTTGCCCGTCTGCCCGTGGCAATTGAAGCAGGCCTGCGCATTCCAGATCTGCTGCCCCTTCTTGCGCGAAGCCGCGTCGTCGGCCGGCTCGCGCACGTAGTGGATCGGCTCGCCCGGGCCCTCCTCCTTCCAGCGCGGCGAGAACGTCTTGATGTACTCGATCACGTCGCGCAGCTGGCGATCGCCCAGCACCTGCCAGGAGGGCATGTTCGTGTGGTAGAGGCCCTCGTCCAGGGTGCGCATCAAGTCGTCGTCGACCGGAAGCGTTCCGCTGGGCGTCGAACGGCACTTGAAGATCGCGCGTGTGAAGTCCCGCGGACGGGGGTCGAGCCACTGGGCGGAGTAGCCGCGCCCGTCGCCGTGCTCGCCGTGGCAGGAGATGCAGTACCGCTCGTAGACGGCCTTGCCGCGGCCGGCGCGCGCGGCATCCGGCGGCCGCGGTGGAGTGGGAGTCTGTGCGAAGGCCAGCGTGGCCGGCAAGGCCGCGAAGAGCAGGATCGATTTCCGGCGGTTCATGGAATCGTCTCCTAGAGTGCGAAGTCGAGCCCGATCAGGCCCGTGTAGGTGGCCGGAGAGGTGCCGTCGCCCGCATCGAACCAGAACCTGCTGAACTCGAGGTGCAGCGCGGCCTCGGTACGGCTCGTCAGCTCGAAGGTATGCCGGATGATCGCCGTCCAGACCTTCACGTTGCCCGTGACGGGGCTGACGAGGGCAGGATCGACGCCCTGGCTGGGATGGATCAACTCGTACCTGCCGAGAAGGGTGAGGCGCGGATTGATGGTCCACACTCCCTCGAGGAACCCGCCGATGAACGTGGCATTGCTCACGCCGACCGGGGCACCGGTGTCGTCCTTGAGCACGGCTTGATCGTCCTGGCCGCCCCAGACCACCGCGCTCAAGGTGACGGGATTCACAACGCTGAGGAAGTAGAGGTGGGCCTCGCCGCCGTACCGGAAATGGTTCTTGTGGTTCGATCCGGTGAACGCCACCGGGCTAGGGGTGCCGCCTGTGGGCGTGAGGGTCGCGGTCGAATTCGCGTGCCAGCCGACGCTGCCGAAAGCCCCCAGCTTCACCGCCGCGAGCAGCGGACTGTCCAGGTATTGCTCCGCCTGGACGTGGCCCCAGAGCACGGGATTGCTGAGCGCGGTGTTGGAGAAGAATTGCGCGTCGTTCTCGTTGACCAGCGAGAACGAATATCGCACGCGGCTCAGGTCGGAATGGCCGTACACCTCGATGCCGTTCTGGTTGCTCCCGGGCTCCCAGGTGACGGTGCTGTTCTGGGGATGGAAATGATAGACGTTGTAACCCTGCGTCAGCGTGAGCGTCCGGTGCTCGTCGATGGGCAGATCCGGGGCGTGCTTGCCTACGCGCAGATTGAGCCAGGGCGTCCCGCCGATGTCGTGGATCCCGAGGAAGGCCGACTCCAGATCGCTGTCCGAAGTGCTCGGCGCCGTCTGGAATCCGGACTGGGCGAGGCCCGGTGTATAGACGATGAGGAAGCTGAGATGGCTCCCCAGCGTTCCGGCGGCAAACACGTCGAGGCCGGTGAACCCGAACGTCCCCGTCTGCGTGTCTATCGGTCCGGTATCGGTTGGGACCTGGGTCTGCCGCACCCATTGGTACCCCACGGTCGTGCGCATGGCGATAGGCCAGAACGATCCATCCTGCTCGACCGGAGCGTCGCGGTCGCGCTCCAGCCGGTATCCGCGATCGCGGAAGAGCTGCCCGAAGTCGTTCAGCCGCGGCCAGACTTCGTGACAGGAGGAACAGGCCAGGCCGGTCTTGCGCGCGAACGCGGGAACGGCAGGCGCTACCGGCGAGAAGAGGCCCATGCCGAAGAAGGCCACACAGAAGACGACCGTGCCCAAGAAAACGAGAAAGATCGTACGCCTCATCGCGTCCCCTCCCGGACCTGCGATCGATGCGCTGCGTTGCACCTCTGGAACAGCGCGCAGTTTCGAAGTCGCGCCCCTACGGGTCTTGTAAGAAATTGCGACTGCTTCAGGGCATCGCGGCGATCAGCGCGGCATCGCGAAGGATGCGCGCCACGTCATCCGGCTGGTCCGCGCGATAGCGGCCGCGGATGCGCAGCTGTCCGTCGACGAGCAGCAGCGCCCCGGCCTCTGTGAACAAGGGCTTCGCCTCCGCCGGGACTCCCGCGAGAAGGATCCAG